>WHTO01000002.1:0-33242 GCA_009377665.1 Dehalococcoidia bacterium | reverse complement strand
GCGTGGTGGCGCTGACCCGCATCACTCGACGACGGCGCCGAATTTGCGCGTGCGCTCGGCGTAGGCGCTGAGGGCGGCGTCGATCTCGGCGGCGCCGAAATCCGGCCACAACGTTGGCGTCGACCAGAACTCGGCGTAGGCCGCCTGCCAGACGAGAAAGTTGGACAGCCGCATCTCGCCGGCTGTGCGGATGACGAGGTCGGGGTCGGGTAGGCCGCTGGTGTAGAGGCGACTTTCAATGGCCTGCTCGTCTATCGCTTCGGCGCCCATACCTTCGGTGATTAGCTGCCTGACGGCGTCCACGATCTCGCCGCGTCCGCCGTAGTTCCAGGCCAGCACGACGTTTATGCGCTCGTTGTCCTTCGTCAGCTCTATCGCGTCCTGCACCTGCCGCCGCAGCCCCTCGTCGAGGGCGTCGAGGCGGCCGATGTGGTGCAGGCGCACCCCCTCACGATGCATCTTCTTGACCTCGCGCTTCAACACCTGCCCGATCAGCCTGGTCAGGGCCCGGACCTCGCTCTTCGGACGCGACCAGTTTTCGGTCGAGAAAGCGTAAAGGGTCAGGTAGCGCACGTCGCACTCGCCGAAGAGGCGGATGATGTTGCGGATGTTCTCGGTACCGGCGCGGTGGCCGAAGTTGCGATCCTTGCCGCGGGCGCGGGCCCAGCGCCCGTTACCGTCCATGATGATGGCCACGTGCTGGGGAGGCGGCGGGGCGCAGCCGTTCTCAGCTGGATCCACGGGGTGCGTCGTGCTGGCGCGGGACGGGCTGGGCAACGTCAGACCTCCAGGACCTCGGCCTCTTTCTCGTGACTCAGCCGGTCGATGTCCTTGACGAACTGGTCGGTGAGCTTCTGCAGCTCGCCCTCGGCGCGCTTCTCGTCGTCCTCCCCGACCTCCTTGTCCTTGCGCGCCTGGCGGATGCGCTCCATGGCGTCGCGGCGCACGTTGCGCACGGACACTCGGCCCTCCTCCGCCTTACCGTGGACCATCTTCACGAGCTCCTTGCGTCGTTGCTCGGTGAGTTGGGGGATGGCCAGCCTGATCAGGTTGCCATCGTTGGCCGGGTTCAGGCCAAGGTTGGCCGAGCGCAAGGCCTTCTCGACGGCGCCGACTGCGCCCTTGTCGTAGACCTGGAGCGTCAGCAGGCGCGCCTCGGGGACGTTGATGTTGGCTAGCTGCTTGATGAGCGTCGGAGTGCCGTAGTAGTCAACCTTGATGTTCTCTACCAGGCTCGGATTGGCGCGGCCGGTGCGCACTCCACCAAACTCCCGCCTGGTCGCTTCGATCGCTTTGCCCATGCGGTCGCGGGCGTCAGCCAGTACGTCGTTAATCACGGATGTCCCTCCCGTGCTCAAGGATAGATGCGACTCCGCGATTGGGGGTTGCCAGGTCAGGCGCCGGGTTTGCCGCTGGTGGCGGCCGGCGAGAGCTCTTCCAGCACCACTTCGTGGTCGCCGACCAGCGTACCTCGCTGCTCGCCGTGCGCGACACGGATAATCGAATCCGGGCTAGTCACGTCGAAGACCACGATTGGCAGGTGGTTCTCCATGCACAGCGAGAGCGCCGTGCTGTCCATGACTTCGAGCCGGCGGTTGAGGGCTTCGATGTAGGGCAGGCGCTCAAAGCGGCGGGCCGCCGGGTTGGTGCGAGGGTCGGAATCGTAGACACCGTCGACGCTGTTCTTGGCCATCAGGAGGACGTCGGCGCCGATCTCGATGGCCCGCAGCGCGGCGGCGGTGTCTGTGGTCATGTAGGGGTTACCCGTCCCGGCGGCAAAGATGACGACGCGTCCCTTCTCGAGATGACGCATGGCGCGTCGGCGAATGTAGGGCTCGGCGATCTGTTGGACGGTGATCGCCGACTGCGTCCTGACCCAGACGCCGGCGTTCTCTAGCGCGTCCTGGAGGGCGAGGGCGTTGATCACCGTGGCGAGCATACCAGCGTAGTCGGCGGTCGCTCGCTCCATGCCGCTGGCGCTGGCGCTGGCGCCGCGCCAGATGTTGCCGCCACCGACGACGATGGCCATCTCGATACCCGTGGCGTTGACCGCCTTGATCTGCCGGGCGATGGAATTGAGGGTTGTGGGCTCAATGCCAAAAGCGGCCTGGCCCATCAGCGCCTCGCCGCTGATCTTGAGCAGGACTCGCTTGTAGGCGGGCATCGGGCCTTCCTCAGCGACCGACTTCGAACCTTGCGATGCGGCGGACACGGATGTTTTCTCCCGTGCTGACCATGGCTTCGCGGATCAGGTCCTCGATTGACTTCGAGGGATCCTTGATGAAGGGCTGCTTGAGCAGCACGGCCTCGCGCGGGTCGCCCTCGTAGCCGCCTTCGAGGTCGTCCTCGCTGACAGCGGCGGGGGCGGTGGCGGTAACCTGCATCGCGATGTTGTGAGCCAGGTCTTTAAAGACGTCGGTGCGGGCGACAAAGTCGGTCTCGCACAGCAGCTCGACGAGGGCGCCGACACGGCCGCCGGTGTGGACGTAATAGTCCACCAGGCCCTGGTCGGTAGCCCTCTCGGCGCGCTTGGCGGCCTGGGCGAGGCCCTTCTGCCTCAGCTCCTCGATCGCTTTGTCGAAGTCGCCGTCGGCGTCCTCGAGCGCGCGCTTGCAGTCCATGATGCCCGCGCCGGTGGTCTCACGAAGCCGACGTACATCTTCAGTTGTTACTGCCAACGCTCGTCTCCTGGTCACTTGTGGTGGTGGTGGTGTCGCCCTGTCCCCCGACGACCTGTGCGGCCTCGTGCTTGGCCCGGGCCAGCTCGGCACGCGCCCGTGCCAGCTCGGCTCGCGTGCGCGCCAGCTCCTCGGCCGGGTCCAGGGGCGCCTCAGCCTCGGCGGGCGCCTCGCCTTCGGCCGGAGGCGTCTCGGGGCCGCTGTCGTCGGGCGAGGCGGAGTAGCCCTCGGCGTACTCTTCGAGTGTCATGTCTTCGGCTTCGAGGCCTGCCTCCTCGGCGAACTCGCGCATGCGCGTGCCTTCGACGATGGCGTCGGCGATCCGGGCCGTGATTAGCTTGATGGCCCTGATGGCGTCATCGTTCGAGGGCACGGGGTAGTCAATCTCGTCCGGGTTGCAGTTGGTGTCGACCATGGCCACGATCGGGATGCCCAGGCGCAGGGCCTCGGCGATCGCGATGTGCTCCTTGACGCAGTCGACGACGTAGAGGGCGGCGGGGGGCCTCTGCATCTCCTTGATGCCGCCGAAGAAGCGGTTGAGGCGCACGATCTCTTCGTCGAGGAGGAGCGCTTCCTTCTTGATCAGCCGCTCGAACTCGCCGCGCGACTTCTGGTTCTCGAGGCGCGCCAGGTGGTCGATCCGCGATTGAATGGTGTTGAAGTTGGTCAGCGTACCGCCGAGCCAGCGGTTGGTGACGTAGGGCATGCCGGCGCGGGTGGCTTCCTGCTCGATGGTCTCGACGGCCTGCTTCTTGGTACCGACGAACAGGACCAGGCCGCCGTCGGCGGCGGTGTCACGCGCGAAGTCCATCGCGGCCTGCAGGCGGCCAACGGTTTGCTGCAGGTCGAGGATGTGGATGCCGTTGCGCTCGGTAAAGATGAAGCGCCGCATGCGTGGATCCCAGCGCCGTGTCTGGTGGCCGAAGTGGACGCCTGCTTCGAGCAGGGCCTTCATGGAAACTGATGGTGCTGCCATATTCGATTGCCTCCTTGAATCAGGTAGGCCAGGATCGCCCGCAAAAAGAAGGTGCCCGCGCGGGCACCCCTGGAGATTGGGGCGAGATTCTGGTTACTCCGCTAATTATACGGTTGCCGGCCCCTAACGCAGGGCTGAGCGTCGATGGCGTAGGAGAACGGCCTGTGGGAGAGGCCTGCCCTCACCCCACGGGAATCAGGCGCACCGACAGGCGGTCAGCCGCCGATGCGGGACATCTCTACCCTGGCGGCCCCTGCAGTCTCCTCGGAGCGGATCTCGGAGTAGCGGTCGTCGCGACGGCCCCAGATCGTGGCAAGGGTCGCGACGATATCGTCGTCGGTGGCGCCATTGCGCAGCAGCGAGCGGAGGTCCTGCCCGGTCGTCGCAAAGAGGCAGGTGTAGAGGGCGCCATCGGCCGACAGGCGGGCGCGCGTGCAGTCCTGGCAGAAGGGCTGGGTGACGGAGGCGATGACACCGACCTCGCCGCCGCCGTCGCGATAGCGCCAGCGCTCGGCTACCTCGCCCCGGTACTGGGAATCGAGGGGCTCAAGGGGCATCTCGGCGCTGATCCTCTGGATCACTTCTGCGGCCGGCACGACATCGTCGAGGCGCCAGCCGTTTGTGCTGCCGACATCCATGTACTCGATGAAGCGGACGGTGAACCCCGTGCCGCGGAAGTGGCGGGCGAGGTCCACCACATGGTCGTCGTTGACGCCGCGCTTGACGACGGTGTTGATCTTGATCGGCACGAGGCCCGCTGCCCTCGCCGCCTCGATGCCGTCGAGCACCCGGGTCACGGGAAAATCAACGTCGTTCATGGCCCTGAAAACGGCGTCATCGAGGGAGTCCAGGCTGACCGTGATGCGGCTCAGGCCGGCGGCCTTGAGGTCGTGGGCCTGCTCCTTGAGGAGCGAGCCGTTGGTCGTCAGGGTCAGGTCGACGCCCTTGTCGATGGCCCTGAGCTGGGCGACCAGGCGCGGCAGGTCGCGGCGCAGGAGTGGCTCGCCGCCGGTGATGCGCAGCTTCCTCACGCCCTGGCTGATGAAGATGCGCGACAGCCTGGTGATCTCCTCAAAGGTCAGGAGGCCGGCGCGCGGCAGGAACTGGAACTCCTTGCCGAAGACCTCCTTCGGCATGCAATAGGTGCAACGGAAGTTGCAGCGGTCGGTGACCGAGATGCGCAGGTCGCGCAGCGGTCTCCCGAGCAGGTCTTTTAAGACGGACGCCACGCTTGCATCCTAGCGAGCGCGGGGGTCGGGCTGCCCGCCGGCCGGCCTGGCTGCGTTGAGCACGGTGTCGCATCGAGCGAACCCCGTGAATGTCCGGACAACTATAGAAGTGTCGCGCACTCTGCGGCACGCGACAGTAATTGACGCGCGGTTCAGGCATCATGGCATCACTGACGGGAAAAGCTGAGGAGTACTCGATGGTTGCCGAACCTGCGCGCCGCGCCGCCCGCCTGCAAAGGCTCAACGAAATACTGTACCGTTCGCCTCGTGGCTATTCGACGAGCGAACTGGCGAGGATGCTGGGCGTCGGGCAGCGCACGATCCAGCGCGACCTGGCGGTGCTCGAGTCGGAGCTCGGCGTGCCGGTGCTGGCCCAGGGTGGCCGCTACAGCGTCGACCGCAGCGCCCGCCTGGCGCCCCTCGGACTCTCGGTTGATGAGGCGCGGGCGCTCTACCTGGCCCTGCGCCTGTACACCCGCTACACGGACGAACAGGACCCCGACGTGCTGACGAGCCTGAGCAAGCTGGGCGAGATCCTGCCGGCGCCGATGGCGCGGAGGGTCGCCGAGGCGGTGACGACGCTTGCGGACAGGGCGGCAAATCCGGCATTCTCGGAGACCATGCGGGTGTTAACGCAGGGTTGGGCGCGGGCGCGCCGCGTGAGCTTCTCGTATCGGTCGGCGCGGGGCAACGAGTCGCAGGTCGATTTGGAGCCTTATTTCATCGAGCCGGGGACGGGCTTCTCGACGTATGTGATCGGGTTCTCGCACACGCACAAGTCGATCAGGGTCTTCAAGATCGAGCGCGCGCACGAGGCCCGGCTCCTCGCCTACTCGTTCGAGATGCCCGACGACTTCAGCATCGAATCGGTCCTGGGCCCGGCCTGGGGCGTCTGGATCGGCGGCGAGAAGAAGGACGTGATCCTGCGCTTCTCGCGTGCCGTGGCCGAGCGCCTGCTCGAGGCGCAGTGGCACCCCAGCCAGGTGATCGAGAGGCAGCCCGACGGCTCGTACCTCGTCAGGTTGACGGTGAGCGACACGGTGGAGGTGGCTTCGTGGATCCGGAGCTGGGGGCCAGAGGTAGAGGTGCTGATGCCGGCTGAGCTGCGAGACCAGTTTGCCGCCGACGCCGGGCGGGCGCTGAGCATGTACAGTTGAGCGCTCGCGTCATCACGGGCCCGCGCGCGGCGCTGGACGACTGGTTGAAGCGGGAGATCGCCGGCCAGCGGGCTGTTGACCCGCTTGGCCCCGTCAACATCGTGGTGCCCAGCTACCTCGTCGCCCTGCTCCTGCAGCGGCGGCTGGCGCTGGCGTCCGAGGGGGTCGTCAACGTCCGCCTGCTGACGTTCGTCGAGTTGCTGCGCAAGTTGACGGCCATGGGCGGCAGCGGTCCGCTGGCCGGTGAGCTGGAGTGGCTCGCGGCGATCAGGGAAACGCTGGCGGAGCATCCAGGGTACTTCGAGGCAGTGGCAGACCATGCCGGCCTGCACAGCGCGCTCCTGGCTGTTATCGACGACCTTGCCAACGCGGGTGTCAGCGCGGATGACCTCCGGGCGCTTGCGGAGCGAGTGCGCCGGACGGATGCCGCCGGCCCATATGATGCCGAGCGCATCCTCAGCCTGGCCACCGTCGCCGAGGCGGCCGGACAGCGGATCGAGGCGGTCCACCAGACGGTGCGGCAGCTGTTTCGCAACGCCCTCGACTCGGCGGAGCAGGCGGCCGACCGGTTGGGCTCGGACAGGATGGTGGCCTACGGCTTTCACGACTTCACCGAGCTCCAGGCCGGGGCCCTGGCGCGGCTGGCGACGACGTTGGACGTCACGGCGCTGTTGGCCGACGAGGCGTGCGGTCGCTCATCGTACAACGCCCACGTGCTGGGGTCGCTCGCCCGTCATGGCTTCGAACGCGACGCGCTCGCCGGCGGCAGCACGCCCCTGGAGACGGTCGCGGCGTCGCTGTTCGTTGAGCCCCGCAACCCGGTGGCGGGTGCACCGATCGAGCTGGTGGAGGCGCCCGACGAAATCGGCGAGGTCCAACACGTGGTCCGTCGTGTGCTGGGGCTGCTTCGCGATGGCGTCAGCTGCGACGACATTGCCATCGTCTATCGCAGCGCGGACCCCTACGGGCGCCTGCTGGGCGAGGCGCTCTCGACCGCCGGCCTGCGTTTCTTCCAGGCCGATGGCGATCGGGCGGCGGAAACGCGCTGGGGCCGCTCGCTGCTCTTGATGCTGGGGCTGGTTGCCTCCGGCCTGAGGCGCAGCGACATCGTCGAGTTCGCGACCTATGCGCCGTTGACGTTGGAATCGCTGGCGGGCGGCCGCCCCGAGACCTGGGAGTGGCTGACGCGCCGCGCCGCCATCATCGCCGGCCAGGAGCAGTGGCAGGAGCGGCTAGAGGCATACGAGCGGCAGGTGAAGCGGCGGCTCGAGCGGGCTGATGAGAGTTCCCGCGAAGCCCTGGAGCGCCAGGTGGAAGACGCAAGCAGGCTGCGAGCCTTCATCGAACGTTTCGTCGGCGACCTGGGCGTGCTCGCCGACGACCGCACCTACAGCGAACACGTGGCGGCTGTCATCGCGGTGGCCGACCGCTACCTCGATCATGCCGATGGTTACGAGGCCTGCCAGCGGGCGCTGGAGCACGTGGCTCGCCTGGACGCGATTGCCTCGCCGCTGGCGTTTGAACGCTTCAGCGAGACGGTGCGGCTGTATCTCGAGGACCTCGCCGTCCAGCGCGGCCACCTCGGGGGAGGCCACATCTTTGTCGGGCAGCCCAGGAGCATGCGCGGGGCGGCGTTCGAGCACGTGTTCGTCATCGGCCTGGCCGAGCGCAGCTTCCCGGCGCCGCAGCGCCAGGACTCGCTGCTGCTCGAGGGCGAGCGCGCTCGATTGTCGGCAAGGCCGACGGAGCGCTGGCTCCCGCGCGCCGCGCTGGGCCTGGAGGAGGAGAGGCTGCTGTTCTCCAACCTTGTTGGTTCTGCCGGCAGGCTCTATGCCTCTTACCCGCTCTTCGATGAGAACAAGCCGCGGACGCGGCATCCGTCGGCGTTCTACCTGGCGCTCAAGCGGTCGTCAGTTGGCCTGGAGAGCGGCGGGATACCCCCGGGTGAGCCGGACCCGCTGGTGCCTGACGACGACGCGTTGACGGTCGCCGAGTACGACATCCGGGTCGCCCGCACGGCGCCGCGCCAGGACGCGGTCGCCTACCTATCACAGGTCAGCGCCCATTTCGGGCGCATGAAGGCGGGATACGCGGCGCGCGCCAGCGCGGCGCTGACGGTCTACGACGGCAATCTTGCCGGCTCGTCGGTTGTGCCAGCGCTCACCAGTCACTTCGACCGGGCGGTGTTGTCAGCGTCCGCTCTGGAAGCTTACGCCACCTGCCCCCAGCGCTTCTTCATGCGCCACCTGCTGGGCCTTGAGGAGATCGACGATCCGGAGCTGATCACCGAGCTCTCTCCGCTGGACCGAGGCAACATCGTCCACGCCATCCTGCAGCGGTTCTTCGAGAACCTCATCGAACTGAAGATGCTCCCGCTCGATCGCGACCGCCGCGCCGAGTATGGGGACCTGCTGCACGAAGCGGCGCGCATCGAGTTCGAGGCGGCCGAGAGGCAGGGCGTGACGGGCGTGTTCGTCGGTTGGAAGGCGAACCAGAGGATCTTGCTGGAGGACCTGGAGCGATTCCTGGAGGAGGAGCTGGCGGACGCGGGGGAGCGTTTCGTCCCATATGCGCTGGAGTATCCCTTTGGCTCGCGGCAGGATCCGTTGCTGCTTGAGACGGAGGAAGGGGTCATCTTTCGAATCCAGGGTCGAATCGACCGCATCGACCGCAGCCCCGACGCCGCCCGTGTAATCGATTACAAGTCGGGGCGCACGACAGCCACAACGAAAGGCCCAGACGCCTCGTTCGAGGGCGGCCGCCAGGTGCAGCTCCCCGTCTACCTGATAGCGACCGCGAACGCGCTCGGCATCTCGGAGGAGGATGTCGACGCCAGCTATCGCCACATCAATCGCGAGGCCAAGACCAATGTGGTGACGCTTTCGGGCGCTTCGCTGGGCGCCCGCAGGCACGACTTCGACCGGATCATAGACCTTCTCGCACGGTCGGCCAGGAGCGGGGTCTTCGTGCCTCGAACAGGGACACCGCGAAACAAGCGCGGCGATAACTGCCAGTTCTGCGATTTCAAGCACGCTTGCGCCGTCAGCGTGGCTACCGACGAGGAGCGCAAGAGCGCGGGGTCGGGGCGGCTGGCAATCGACGAGATGAGAGGCATCGATTGAGCGCCCTCCAGTCGAGCCTCTGGCCTGAGCCGGGCAGGCCCGCGGACCAGCGCGAGCGCGACCTGGCCATCGGAGAGTTCTCGACGCCGGTCTGCGTCGAGGCGGCCGCCGGGACCGGTAAGACGAGCCTGATGGTCGACCGGGTGGTGGCAATCGTCAGCCGCGGCGAGGCCAGGATCACCGAGATTGTCGCCATAACGTTCACGGAGGCTGCTGCTGCCGAGTTGCGGGTGCGCATCCGCGCCCGGTTAGAGGAGGCGCTCGCCGCTGGAGGGAGCGAGGACGAGCGGCGCCGGGTCGAGGAGGCGCTGGTCGACCTCGACCGCGCCCACGTTGAGACGATCCACGCCTTCGCCCAGTCGCTACTCAGGGAAAGACCCGTCGAGGCGCGCATCGACCCGCGGTTCGAACTCCTCGACGAGCTGGCGATGAAGGTGGACTTCGAGGCGGCGTGGGAGGAGTGGTTCGCGACGGCGCTCGAGGCTGACTCGACGGCCGTCGAGCGGGCGCTGCTGCTCGGCTTTCCCTTCTCCGGGATCAAGAACCTGGCGGCGAGAATCAACGAACAGCGTGACCTGCTGCCACTGAACCATTCCCCCGTGCCGCGGCCCGACATTGATGCCTACAGGCAGGAGCTGGCGGGTGGCGTGGCACGGCTCCAGGAGATGCAGGCGCACTGCCGCGACCACGGCGACCTCGGTTATCGCCAGATCGACGAGGCCGCCGATTACCTGCTGCGATTGCAGATGGCGGACAGGGAGCAGGCGCAACGCATAGTCGCGGGCCATCGCGACGTCCTCAAAAACAAGGGCAACAAGCTGAAATGGGAAGCCGACTACTGCGCCCGCCAGAAGGAGGTCTTCGGCGAGCTGACGGTGGCCCGCGACCGCGTCCGCAATGAACTTTGCTCGGGTGCCCTCGTCCTGCTCATGCAGTGGTTGGAGGGCTTTCCTTCCTGGTACGAGAAACGACGCCGGGATTCCGGGAAGCTGGACTTCGACGACCTGCTCGTGCTCGCGCGCCGGCTGCTGAAGGAGCGTGTCGAGGTGCGGCGGTACTTTCAGCGGCGGTTCAAGCACATCCTGGTCGACGAGTTCCAGGATACGGACCCGCTGCAGGTCGAGATCGTCTTCTTCCTGGCCGAGCGAGAGGGAAGCACGCCGGCGGCGGACTGGACCGAGGTCGAGCTGGCGACGGACAAGCTGTTCGTAGTCGGCGATCCCAAGCAGTCCATCTATCGGTTCCGCCGGGCGGACATCGCCATTTACGAGAACGCGCGGCAGATAATCGAGCGCGGCGGCAGGCGGCTGCTGATCAGCCAGAACTTTCGCTGCCGCCCAGGGATCGTGGACTGGGCGAACGGGACGTTTGCAGCCCAGATGACCGGCGCGCCCGGGGTGCAGGCCGACTACATTCCGCTCATTGCTTCCGAGACCCGCGACATTGCCCTCGGGGGCGAGGGTGATGGGGTGACCGCGCTTCGTCCCACAACCACGCCCGACAAGGAGGAGAGGGCCGATGGCATGAGGCGCCAGGAAGCGGAGCACATCGCCGCTTTGATCCAGCAGAAGATCGTAGGCAACTGGCAGGTGCAGGACCCCGACGACCGGGAGACCAGGCCGGCGCGGGCGAGCGACATCGCGATCCTGATGCCGACTCGGACCGGGCTCCACATCTACGAGGCCGTCTTCAGGGACCAGGGACTGACCTATCGTCACGAGGGTGGGTCGTTCTTCTACGTTCGCCAGGAGATAAAGGACGCGATCGCGCTCCTCCTGGCCATCGACAACCCCCTGGACTCGATCACGGTCGCAGCCACTCTGCGGCACGTCTTCGGCGTCAGCGACGAGGATCTGCTGGCGCACCGCGTGGCGGGCGGCTCCTTCGACTACACCGCCGTCACCCCCGCCGAAGCACCCACGTCGATCACGGACGCCTACCGGGTCCTGGCGCGACTGCACCAGGTGCGTAACGACATGCGCCTGTCGGCGCTGGTGGAGGAGGCGCTGCGCGAATCGCGGTTGACCGAGCTGCACACGCTGCGCCGGCAGGGCAGGCAGGCCGTGGCCAACCTGCGAAAACTCGCGCAGATGTCGCGCCAGTACGAGGCGCAAACCGCGGCGACGCTGCATCGGTTCACGCGCTGGCTGCGAACCAACCGGGACGGCGCCGCGCGCGAGGGCGACGCCCCGGCGCACGTGCCCAACAGCCCCGGTACGGAGGTGAACCTGTATACGATTCACGCGGCGAAGGGCCTGGAGTTTCCCATCGTGATCCTTGCCAACCTGGGAGGGTCGCTCAACAACCCGAGCCGCGAGTACGCCGATCGTGTCGGCAAGGAGCTGCACGTGCGGCGGGGGAGTTCGGGAAAAGCCGAGTTCGCGACGCCGCGGTTCGCGGAGATCGCCCCGCACGAGGAGGCGCGCGACGATGCCGAGCGCGTCAGGCAACTCTACGTGGCGGCTACCCGGGCCCGCGACCACCTGGTGGTCGGCGCCTTCCGCAGCGGGAAGGTAGAGCGCTGCTGGCTCGGGTACCTGGGGAAGGGACTCGACGACGTGCCGGGCATCGACAGATCCGGGCTCCAGCAAGTCCAGCCGCCGGCCGTGGCTCCGATACCCAGCGACGCGGACGCGGCGGCGCGGCTCGTGGCCGGAAGGGCCGCCTGGGAGCAGCGGCGCGCGGAGCTGCTAACGGCCATGCCCCATCGCTCCATCTGGACGGCAACCAGCCTTGTCAGGTTCGACGGCGGGGCCGAACCCCTGTCGCGGACCCCGGCGTCGTCGGCGATTCGCCTCGGCAGCGCGCTTCACGCGGCGTTGGAGCGGGTAGACCTGCGCCACTGGGACGACCGGGGGCTCGACGCCCTGGTTGAGGCCGTGGCCGCGGACTACGAGGTCGAGGATCGCCGGCCGGAGCTCTCGGCGATGCTGCGCTCGACGCTGCGTTCCCCCTTGATGGAGAGGGCGCTGCGCTCGGCGCAGGTGTGGCGTGAGGTGCCGTTTGCCTTTCCGTTCGACGGCGGCCTCGTCGAAGGCGCGATGGACCTCCTCTTTCGCGAGGACGCCGGACTGGTCCTCGTCGACGTCAAGTCAGACAACGTCGCTGCCGCCGATACTGAGGCGCGAGCCCAGCGCTACGCGCCGCAGGCGATGGTCTACGCGCTGGCCTGCGAACAGGTGACAGGCCTGCCAATCGCCGAGTTCCTCTTCCACTTTGCGCGTCCTGGGGTCGGCGTTTCGCTGGCAGGACCTGGCCTGGCCGACGGCGGAAGAGAGTTGCTCACACGGGCTCCGGGGCAGGCGCTCGCCGTTGAACCAGGGAGCTGAGCGCGCGCTCGTGACGCGGCTCTAGTGGCGAGAAGTCAAAAACTGACACCATACTTGCAGGTAATGGTTGGGGAAGCGGCGGTCTTTGCCGTCGGCGACGAAACCCGAAAGGTCCTGGAGAGAGCGCTTGAGCCTTTGCAGCTGCGCCTCCGCGAGGTCCAGCAGCCCGAAGGGGATTCCCTCAAAGGCCTGCGCGTTCTCGTCGTGGACCTGTCCAGCGACACGGAGCGCGGCCTCGAGGTGATCCAGCGTTTCCGTAGTACCAGCCCCGACGCGATTGTCCTCGCCTGCGGCGGCGACGGGGTGGGCCCGGCGATAGCCGCCCTCGAGGAGGGCGCCGACGTCCACATTGCCGCCGGCGCCCGACCCGCGCACGTCACCGCGCAGTTGCGCGCGCTGCTGCGCCGGTCGCGCCCACAGGAGGCCGACCAGATCAAAGTGGGCTCACTGGAGCTGGATGTGACGCGGAGAGAAGCGACGGCCGCAAATCAGCAGCTTCGGCTGACGCCTGGTGAATTCAAGGTGCTCGCGCACCTCGCCGCGAACCCGGGACGGGTAGTATCCCACCCCGACCTGTACTACGCGATGCAGGGCGTCGCCCTTCCCGACGAGGTGTCGCGCGAGCCGGTGAAGGTCCTGATCAGCCGCCTGCGTAATAAGCTGCAGGAAGTCGGGCTGGTATCACCAGCGATCAGGACGGTACGCGGCTTCGGATACGTCCTCGACCGCCGTGCCCAGCGGGCGCCTGCGCCCGCCGGAGAGCGGCGGGCGGCTGAGGGCTGAAGAAGGGAAGTGGTGCCGAGGGGCAGAATCGAACTGCCGACACCGCAGTTTTCAGCCGCGTGCTCTACCGACTGAGCTACCTCGGCACCCGACAAGCCTAGCAAACGGCTCCGGCAGGAAGAACCTGCCTGCCCTCCCCGAGAACGCCGGATATAATTCCAGTCGATGCCCCGTTCGATTGTTGTTACCGGGCCCGACATCGAGCGCACGACGCTCGCGGCAGCCATCGCCCACCGCTTACACCTCGTGGGCAGGGAGGCGTTGCTGCTGACGATGGGCTCCGCGAACGACCCGGGAACGGCGCGAACCGCCGCTTTCTACGGCGGATTGCCGTACGGCATTGGCGTCAATCCTTTGGGCCTTTCGCAGGCGGCATCCATGCTGGGCGACCTGGGCTCGGCCGTCATCGTGGCGGATGTGCCCGCCGATGATGCCATCGGCGAGACGGTCGAGAAGCTCGACGCGGTCGTCGTCGTGGCGGGGAGTGCGGCGGCCCATCTCCCGATCGCTCCCGAGCGGTTCGCCGGGGAGATCGACGTTTCCGGTTTCCGCGGCGACAGGTTGCTGATGGCGCCGACGGTCAGCCGGGTGCTGGCGGCTCTGCCGGCGGAGACGACGGTGCGGTTCATTGACGGGAAGCAGGAGGCTCTCTGTGAGGACCTCCTGATCGCTCCCATCGCGCACGACACGGGCCGCCTTTACTTCGGAGGCGCCGACCACGCCGTCGTCGTCTGCCGCGACGACAAGCCCGAGCTCGCGCTGTCGGCTCTCGCCGGCAATACCACGCTCCTGGTTATCACCGGAGGCGACGAGCCGCTCGGCTACGTCGCGGAGCGAGCGGCGGCCGCTTCCACACCGCTGGCAATCACGCGGGAGACGACCTTCCCGACGGTCCAGCGCATCGAGACCACCTTTGCCCCCGGCCCGCCGCGCAGCCTGAAGCAGGTTGAACGGGCGGCGAGCATCATGGCCCACATCGACCCGGAAGCCCTGCTGCGCTGAAGCGCAGTCCGCGGCTGATTGCAAGAGGTACGGGGAGTGGGACCAGGTCCTGGGACGGGCGTGTGGGCGTGCGAGGGCTAGTGCGCTTCGCGCTGCATCTCGACCAGCGGGGCGGTGGTGGCAGGGGAAACGGGCGCCGCCGAAGACCGGGCTGCTCGTGGCCTGCGTTCGCCTGCCCCGGCGCGCCGCGACCGGCCGCAGTAAGGGCACGCGGCCCAGTTGTGGCTCAGCGGTTTCTCGCAATTGGCGCAGGACTCTTTGAGCTGGAACTCGCAGTACGGGCAGACGATGAACTCTTCCTGTACCCGCCGCTTGCAGCTGGGACAGGCGCGCTGATCCTCGAGCTCCTGGAGCAGGGCCTCCTCCTCCAGCGAGCGTTCGTAGACCTCGGCGAGGGTCTCGCGTGGGCGAACTATGAGGTAGATCAGAAGCCCGGGAAAGTTGAAAACAAGGACGAGGAGGACCGAGAGGACCTGGGCGACCGGATCGCGGGTGCGATCGCGGATATCGCGCAGCGCCCAGACGGCCATCGCCAACCAGATGAGGAGGGCGTAGCCGACGCCAACAGCGACCAGTCGTTGCCAGTTATCCGTGATCGTGTCTAGGGACATAGGTTGTTCGGGTCCGGTCGACCTTTCGGCAAGTATAGCAGCGGATTGACGCCAACCCGATGGTAGAATGGCGACGCCCCCCATGGATATCCTCGCCGCACTGAACCCCGCACAACGCCGCGCCGTGGAGACGCTGGACGGCCCAATGCTGATCCTGGCCGGACCGGGCAGCGGCAAGACGCGGGTGATCGCCCACCGCATCGCCAACCTGGTCCTGGAGGGCGGCGTGCCGCCCTACCGCGTGCTGGCGGTGACCTTCACCAACAAGGCATCGCGCGAGATGCGCGACCGCGTTGAGGGTCTCCTCGGGGATACGGTGGGCGACATCACCATCGGGACCTTCCACTCGGTCTGCGCGCGCTTCCTGCGACGCGACGGCGACAAGCTCGGCATCGACCGCAGCTTCACGATCTACGACGACGACGACCAGATACGGCTGATCAAGGCCGTGCTGGAGGCGAACAACATCGAGCCCCGCCAGTTCTCGCCCCGCTCGGTGCTGTCGGTCATCTCGCGCGCGAAGAACGAGCTGATCGACGCCTCCGGGTTCGCGAAGCGCAGCGGCAACTACTTCGATGAGGTCGTGGCGCGCGCCTACCGCGGTTACGAAGCGGCACTCGCCGAAGCGCACGCCCTGGACTTCGACGACCTCCTGGGCCAGACGGTGAACCTCTTCCGAGAGCTACCTGACGTGCGCCAGAGGTACGCCGATCGCTATCTCCATGTGCTGATCGACGAGTTCCAGGACACGAACCTTGCCCAGTACACGCTGGCCAGGCAGGTCGCGTCGGTGCACGGGAACATCTGCGTCGTCGGCGACCCCGACCAGTCGATCTACTCATGGCGGTCGGCGGACATTCGCAACATCACCAACTTCGAGCGGGACTTTCCGGACTGCCAGGTTGTCCTGCTGGAGGAAAACTATCGTTCGACGCAGACGATCCTCGACGTTGCCCACGCCGTGATCTCGGAGCATCCGGGCCGCAGACGAACCACGCGCATGAACACGAACCGGGGCCAGGGCAGCCCGGTCGTAGGCTTCGAAGCCTACGACGGCGGGGAGGAAGCCGCCTTCGTGATCCGGGAGATTCGCCGCCTGCAGCGAGAGAAGGGGTACGGATTCAACGACTTCGCGGTGATGTACCGGACCAACGCCCAGTCACGCGCGATGGAGGAAGCCCTGGTCGAGGCACGCCCCCGCATACCGTACCGGCTGGTCGGGGGCACCCGTTTCTACGAGCGCCGCGAGGTCAAGGACATCCTCGCCTACCTGCGTCTCGTCCATAACCCATTCGACAGCGTCAGCCTGCTGCGCGTGATCAATCTGCCCGCCCGCGGGATTGGTGATCGGTCGATCGAGGAGCTTCAGCGCTGGTCGCGCGGCCTCGGTGTGCCTGCCTACACGGGGTTGCAGCTGCTGCGCGACTGGCGCGAGGGCGAGGTCAGCGTCGACAGCCCACCGTCGTTCGCATCGAGGTCGCTGGCGGCGCTGCTCGGGTTCCTCGACCTCCTGAACCGCCTGATCGAACGGGGGGCTGCCGTCAGCACTTACGAGTTAATCGAGGAAATCAGCCGGGCGACTGACTATCGCCGCCACCTGCAGAGCTCCTTCGACGACAGCGACGAGCGATGGGACAACGTGGAGGAGCTTAAGAACGTCGCGGCCCAGTACGCGGAGCTGACGCCCGATGCGGCGCTGGGGTCGTTCCTCGAGGAGATCGCCCTCGTCTCGGACGCGGACACCATCGATAACCGCAGCGACGCCGTGACCCTGATTACCCTGCACGCGGCGAAGGGCCTCGAGTACGCCAACGTGTTCATGGTCGGCCTCGAAGAGGGTATCCTGCCGCACATTCGATCCTTCGACAGCACGGCTCAGATGGAGGAAGAGCGGAGGCTCTGCTACGTCGGGCTGACGCGCGCCCGGGAGCACCTGTTTCTGCTGCGGGCCGTCCGCCGGGTCCGCCACGGCATGAGCTCGGCCAACCCGCCATCGCGCTACTGGAAAGACATCCCGCCCACCTCGTGGATTTCCGCCGGCGCGAGATCACGGAGCCGGACCTCCGTGCTCGCTCACGAGTCCATGCCCAGGTCGAACGGCGGCGCGTTGCCGGCGGGGACGATTCAGCCGTAGACGCGGACTATCGCGCCGGCGACAGGGTGCGCCACGCCAAGTTCGGCGAAGGCATAATCGTCGCTACCGCAGACCGCGGCAGCGATCGTGAGGTAACGGTGGCCTTCAAGGGCGAGCCCGGCGTCAAGCGGCTCCTGGTCTCGTTCGCCCCACTGGAGCGGGTTAGCTAAGGGGGGCTTCGGCTCCACGCTCTTGCTCCCGCTCACCCTGCGCGGGCGGCCTGAGGTTGGCGCGGAACTCGATGAAGCGCAGCACGTCGCCGCGCGTGACGAAACCCAGGAGGTCGTAGGTGGCGATCACCGGCACCTGGTGGATGTCGTGCTCGGCCATGATCTGCAGGGCCTCGGTTATGGGCGTGGTGGGTTGAACGACGTGCAGCTTCTCGCGCGGGGTCATCGTCCGATAGACGCTGCGGGTCTCCCACTCGGTCTGGGGCACCTCCTTGATGTCGGAGGCGGTGATCACGCCGAGGAGATTGGTCTCGACCATGACCGCGACGAAGCGGGTGCGGAAGAGGTGCTTGTCGATCAGCTCCTGCAACGCCATGTCGGGAGGGACTGACTCGTAAGTCCGGTTCATAAGGGAACCGGCGGTTACGCCCTTGAGGGTCTGGTCGAGCAAGAGCTGCTCGTAACTGGTCTCCGACGCGTTCTTCAGGAAGAAGCCGATGAAGATCAGCCAGATCCCGCCGATGATGTTGCCAAAGCTGAAGAACATGAAGATCCCGGCGGCCATGAGGAGATAGGCGGTCAGGGTGCCGACACGCGCCGCTATGCGCGTGGCGACAAGGAGGTTTCGCTTCAGCCCCCAGAGGATGGAGCGCAGGACCCTTCCTCCGTCGAGCGGATAGCCGGGCACCAGGTTGAAGGCGCCGGTGGCGACGTTGATCAGAGAGAGGTAGCCGGTGATCGCGCCGATGTGGGTGCTGGTCCCGGCGAAGAGGAACCAGAGGACGCCGAACACGGCGGCAAGCAGGAAGCTCATGCCAGGGCCGACGAAGGCGATCCAGAACTCGTGCCTGGCGTTGTCCGGTTCGCGCTCCAGGGCAGAGACGCCGCCAAAGATGAAGATCGTGATGCTCTTGACCGGGATGCCCAGGCGCAACGCCAGCAACGAATGGGAGAGCTCGTGCGCGATCACGCTGGCGAAGAACAGGAAGGCCGATATCGCGCCAATGAGATAACGCTCGCGCGCGGCCCAGTCGAACATCTCGGCATAGAGCCCGTCGTCGGCGCCCAGGGAGTACGTTAGGAAGCCGAAGATGAGGAACCAGCTCCAATGAATGAGCAGGTCGATGCCCGCGATGCGGGCGACTCTAATGTTGCCGTCCAAGATTTCCTCTGCCTGCCCATGATACGTGTCCGCGGACGCAGGCACTGCCCTGGTGGGCATGAGTCCTATAGGTAATCCGGGCTGGGCCCAATACGGTCGCGCCAACCCTCAGTCACGGCCCGGCGCCTCGACAATCGATGCCAGGGCACGCCGCTGGCGAGCTTCCAGGAAACCGCGTTTGGTAGTTGCCGGCGCCCACTTCGTTTGTTCCTGCCTCAACGCCGCGCGCAAGGCGACGCATCCTTACGGGGCGTCCCGTTCGGCCCTCGGGGTGACACCCAATTGCCCCGCCTTGCCAGCGCGCCCTACGATCTGAGCGAGGGCGATTAGCTCAGATGGCTAGAGCGCCTCGCTTACACCGAGGAGGTCAGAGGTTCGAGCCCTCTATCGCCCACCACTCCTCGCCCTCAGAGCCTGCCGCGCCCCGGCAGTGCGTCGCGCGTCGTTTCCCAGGCATCGATAGCGGCGTCTGCCTTCTTCATGGTGCCTTCGAGGCGCTCGGTTAGCCGCCGGTCGCGCTCCAATAGGGCGTCCAGCCGGAGGCGCTGATCGCGGGCGTGCCTGTCCGTCCCCTGGTCGTCGTGCATCGCTCGTCCCTCCTGCTGCTGAGCGCTTCTCGATCATGTCTCGGCAGTTCGTCCGTGCCCTTCAAGGGTGAGCCTCTGGGTTGTCGCCCGTGGCGTTTGCCTAAGACCGGTCAGCCGGCGTCAGGTCGGCTTTCTCTCCGAGTTTGGGCTCGGCCGCGCCCGCAGGGTGGAGCCGAGCGAAGGCCGCTTCGCTCCCGATGACAAGCGCGCAGACGGTGACGCCAATCGCCATTAGCGTCGCGCGTTCCCCGACCGCGTCGGCGAGGATACCGATCGGCAGGGCGACCAACCCCACGGCCCCCCAGGCCAGGATCATCAGCGACATCAGCCGTCCGTAATAGAGGGGGTCGGCGTGCCTGAGAGCGAGCGCGTTGTTTAGTGTCTGGAAGCCGCTGGTTGCGCCGCCCACGAAAAAGATCAGCACCAGGGCGAAGACAAACCCGGGAGCCAAGGCCAGCAGAAAGATGCTGATACCCGTGGCCAAGCTGGAGGAAAGGAGCAGGGTCGACCCGCGTGGCGAGTCGGCGATCGGTGCGAAGGCGAGGCTCACCATCAGGCCTCCGATCGCGGACACACCGACGAGGGTGCCGAAGCCGGCCGCGCCCACGTGCAACTCCTGGTCAGCGAAGCCGGGAAGCACAGTGAGGTAGGAGAATCCGAAGGTCACGACGAGGAAGAAGCCCATCACCAGGCGCAGGACGTCCCGGTTGTCCCGGACGTAACGCAGGCCGATGACCACGTCCTGCCCGATTGATGACGCTGCTCGATCGTGCCGGCTCCTGGTCGGAGGCAGGAACGACAGCGTGGCCACGACGATGATGAAGATCACGGCGGTGATAAAGTAGGTCCCTGCCGCACCGAACGCCTCCCAGGCGAGCAGACCGCCGGCGCAGAAGGGTCCGATGACCCGGGCCGAGGCCAGGGCAACCTGGGTTAGCGCGGCCGCGTTGCCCCGGTGAGCCGGTTCCACTATCTCCCCGATCAGGGCCAGGCGGGTTGGGCCGACCAGCGAGAACATCACACCTGTGACGAAGGCGCCCATGCTCAGGTAGAGGATGGTGATGTCGCCCGTGGCCAGCAGCACGGCGACGACCAGGGTGACC
The DNA here is from genome assembly GCA_009377665.1 of Dehalococcoidia bacterium. Taxonomy (GTDB): domain Bacteria; phylum Chloroflexota; class Dehalococcoidia; order WHTO01; family WHTO01; genus WHTO01. The sequence goes on along the minus strand of WHTO01000002.1, from coordinate 13,199 downwards.
AGGCCGATGATCCCCTGGCAGACCAGGAGCATCAGCCGCTTGGAGAACCTGTCCGCCAACGCCCCGCCGAAGGGCGGGAAGACAAGCATGGCGATGCCCTGGCCGAAGGCGACGAAACCAACGGCGCGGTTGTTGCCGGTCAGGTCGAAGGCGACCACGTTCTGGGCTGTCGACGACATCATGAAGGCCAGGAAAGCCCCGAACGAACCTGCGGAGAGGATGCGGAACTGATGATTGCGCAGCGAGGTAAACGCGCTTCCACTCCATGAATTTCTTCGCACCGCTGTCATCTTCCCCGCCTGGATAAAAGTTCACCGCCGTGGCTCACTTGGCGCATGGCGGACTAGTGGCATCATAGAGTTGTTAAGGTCCTGTAAGCCGCGTCCCAGGAACCGGCCAGGGCCGTCACACAGGAGGAACTTGAAATGGTTTCCGTCGCGAGCCAGACGCAGGAACTTCTCCGCGCCCTCGATGGGGTCGTTGGCACAGCGGACGGCCGGATCAAGGTCGACGCGACGACCGTTGACAGCCCGGACGTCGACCGACTGGTGTGGGCCTCGACCTTCGGGGGTGACGACGTCAGGCAGGCGGCGCGCTGGTTGATTCGCGAGCTCGCGGCGTCACGCGGGATCCTCCCGGCTTCTATCCAGGATGCCTATGCCGCGCGCGGCCGCGGCGAGTGGAGCGGGGTCACGGTCCCGGCGATCAACGCCCGCGGGCTGGCCTACCACGAGATCCGCGCGGCCTACAGGGCGGCGAAGAAGATGGACGGCAGGCTTGTCGTGATGGAGCTGGCCAGGTCGGAGATGGGCTATTGCAAGATGCCGCCTTCGGAGTACGCGCCCATCGTGCTGGCGGCGGCGCTCGCCGAAAAATGGGACGCGCCGGTCTTTATCCAGGGCGACCACTACCAGGTGGATAGGAAGAAGTGGTCGAGCGACCCTGAGCCGGAGATCAGCGCCATCAAAACGCTGATCAACGAGTCTGTCGAATCCGGGTTCTTCAACATCGACATCGATTCGAGCACGCTGGTCGACCTCTCGCAGCCCGACCTCGACTCTCAGCAGAAGCCGAACTATGAGACGGCGGCCGAGCTGACGGCGCACGTCCGCGACCGCGAGCTACCCGGCAACGAGATCTCCGTGGGCGGCGAGATCGGCGAGGTCGGCAAGCAGAACAGCACCGTCGAGGAGCTTCGCGCCTATATGGACGGATTCAAGCGCCGGCTGGCTGAGCGCGGTGGCTACAAGGGTCCGTCGAAGGTCAGCGTGCAGAGCGGCACGTCGCACGGCGGCGTCGTCCTGGCCGACGGCACGATTGCCAGCGTGGCCCTCGACTTCGACACGCTGCGCGACCTCTCGCGCGTCGCTCGCGAAGATTATGGGATGGCGGGTGCGGTGCAACACGGCGCTTCGACGCTCCCCGACGAGATGTTCCACAAGTTTCCCGAGACGGGCACGACCGAGATTCACCTGGCCACCGGCTTCCAGAACATCGTCCTCGACGCGGCCTCGTTCGACCCGGCGCTGAAGGACGAGATGTACGGCTGGCTCAGGGATCAATTCAAGCTTGAAGAGGGCGAGACCGAGCAGCAGTTCTACTACAGGCAGCGCAAGCGGGCCTGGGGCACCTTCAAGCAGCCGATCTGGGATATGCCGGAGGAGCGGATGGCGCCGATATCGCAGGCGCTGGAGGACAAGTTCGCCTTTCTCTTCGAGCAGCTGGCCGTGCCGGGGAGCGCCACCATCGTCGAGCGCCACATCAAGCCGCGGAAGGTGGAGGTTGCGCCGCCGGCGTCGTTGGCCGGCATCTGATCGCGACCACGTTAGGACAGTCCAGGCGAGGGTTGCCCCTTCCTGGCTGATGGCGAACCGCCCACCTAACTAGGCCCGAAGCAATCCGCTGTGGCGAATTCGCGACGACTCTCGCGGGAGGCCTCTCGTGGGCGCGGTCAGGGGCGGCGGTAGGCGTTAATGATGACGCGCATCGCGGGCTTGCCGCGGGGCGTGTAGAAGCACTCCCAGTCATCGCCGTGCGGGTAGTGGTCGCTGGTCGATGGGTTGTCCCACCACCAGAGGAAGACGCCAGCCAGCCACGGACGTTCGCTGATGGCGCGGAAGAGGGCGGTGTAGGCGTCGCGCTGCTCGTTCATGTCGACGACGACGCCCGGCTCGGCGCATGAGTCGGGATAGTGCGAAGGCGACTGGCTGCCGCCGTCGACGCTGGTGTAGCCAACCTCGGTGATGACGACCGGCTTGCGGGACACGGGGTGTCCCTGCTGGGTTCGCCAGTCCTCCACGGCATCGAGGTGGCCGCGTAGACGCTGCGTCATGCCGGCCACCCTTGGATTGCGGTTTCCACCGGCGAGCGGAAAGTAAGCGTCGATGCCGATCCAATCGAGGTCGTCCCAGAACTGGACGCCGTCGTAGCCGTTCCAGTTCGCGGCGTAGGTGATCTGCCCGTCGTACGCGCGGCGGACGGCCGAGATTACCTGGCGCCAGCGCAGCGTGCGGTCCTGCATGGTGTTGAATTCGACGCCGATCACCAGGGCCTCGACGCCCTCCTGCTGGGCGAGGCGCGCGTAGCCCGTGATCATCCGCTTGTAGTTGTTGAACCAGGCTGCATCGTTGGCCGGGGTTATTTCGCCGCGCCAGTCGCCCGTCTCTACATCGACGTGCGGCTTGAGGAGCACCCTGATCCCGCGCTCGTGCGCTTCGCGGATGAAGGTACGCAGCGAGGCGTCCGTCGGGGTGTCGTGATGCCGGCGGATTTGGTTGGACTCCTTCGTCGGCATGTACCAGTTGGGCACGACGGCGACCCAGGTGACGCCCGCGGCCTTCATGGCGTCGAGCTGGGCATGGCTGCGGTCAAACCCGAGGTAACCGCGCGAGAAGACGTTGAGGTTGATTCCTCTGATCATTCTTGGCCGCAACGCGGCCTGTGATGACGCCTCGGAGGGCTCGGCGGTGGTCGTCGAGACCGGGGTCGCGGGCTGCGCCAGGGCGATCACGCCAAGGGCAAGGATGCCGACTATCAGAACGGCAAACAGTCGATTGCTAAGCAGAGCAGGCCACCCCCGGGGCATTGAGCCAGGGCAAGACTCGGCCCCGCCAGGGGGAGCCTGTTCTTCCTACGTTAGGACCCAGAGCTTAGCGTGACCACATCCCGCTTGACAAGAGGAATCGAGTGGGTAACCATACGGCTTACTGTTCGTAACAGAATGGTTACGACAGCGTAAGGCATCTGCTGGCCCCAGCTGCCCATAAGACAGCTTTAGCGAGGGGGATCAGCTTGGTCGTGGACCACTGAGTGCCATACGAATAGACCCGACAGAGATCTGTAAAGACTGGTCGGGGTCGACGGCCGCGGCGCGAACAGCGCCACTGGCGAATCGCCAACCGTGTCAGGACCACCTAACCGGCTGGCTCCGTGTCCGTAGCCGGGCCCTATAGGGCATTCCCCAGACTTGCAGCTATCCAATCCGACCCTGGACGTCTTGTAAGCGGAGGCTTCACCTTGGAACCAACATTCATCGCCGATAGATTCGACCGCCAGCGCGGAGGCAATGGTGCGCCAGGCCACCAGGAGGGCGTTCAGCGCCGGGTGGTCGTGAATCGCTCCGACCTGCCGACGCCACCTCCCTCGGATCCCGGGGGCAACGGTCACGGTGCGCACGCGAACGGCCATGGCCAGCCGGGCGACCCCATCCCCGAGGCGCTGCAAGCCGCGGTCAACGGCCACAACGGCCAAAACGGGCACAAGGCGAGGATCGTGGTCACAGATAGCTCACATCTGACCGCGACCTGGAGCGGCAAGGATGGCATGCCCGGCGCTTTCGGACTGCCAGGGCCGGGCACCAACGGCCACACCCCCGAGCCGAAGGGGCCCGCCGTGAAGGACGAGTCCGTCGACGAGGTCGTGGTCAGCCTGCGCAAGAGCCTGCAGAAGGTGGGGGAAGAGCCGGCCGAATCGTCGCTATCGATATCCGCGAAGGGCCCCGTGCCGCCGGCGATCGAAGCCGAGATTGGGACTCTTGCCCAGGGCGTGGATGCACCAACCTTCCTTGACAAGGTCTATCGCCGCGCCCGGCAGATCCTCGAGGAGGCCTACGAGAGCGGCTCGGAGATCCGCCTCGACGCCCTGGCCAGGGTCCGCGAGCAGATGGGCCAGACCGAACAGCACACCGTGGAGATCCTCAACCGCGCTCTCGAAGAGGCCAACCGGATCAAGGCCCAGGCCTCGACCGAAGCTCAGCTGGCTCTGCAGCGCGCGCAGCGCGACGCCGACACGATCGTGGGCAAGGCCAGCGGCGAGGGAGAGGCGCTGCGCCGCAAGGCCATGGATGACGCTGACAAGATCCGCGCCGAGGCCAATCGCCAGGCGGACGAGATCTGCAACTCGACCTCTGGCTCGCTCGACGAGGCCAACGGCCGCTGGCTGGAGATGCAGCGGCTGGAACGCGAATTCGAACAGGTGGCTCGCGACTTCGTGCGCTGGGTCGGCAAGACGCCGGAGCCGAACAGCGGATTCTTCCGCGCCATGAAGAGGCGTAAGGGCCAGTGATCCCCACAGGCCATGACCGGGTGATCGCCGGGCGATGAGTTTCGAGGCGACCTTCGCCATCCTGGCAGCCGTGCCGATCTACATGATCGCGTGGGGCTACCTGATGTTCGCGGCCTCGCTGTTCGCTCGCGTGCCGCGCGAACGGGAGGACACGTCGCCCTACTTCTTCGTCCTGGTCATCCCGGCCCTCAACGAGGAGCTTGTCATCGGCAATACGATCAGGCGGCTGTTGACCCTGCCGGGGGACAACTACTTGCTGTTCGTCGTCGACGACGGTTCAGACGATGACACAGCGTCGGTGGTGGAGCGCTTCAATTCGGACAAGGTGCGGCTTTCGACGCGCAAGGCGCCGGTCGCACGCAAGGGCAAGGGCGCCGTCCTCAACCACGCCTATCACGCGATCCTGACCTCAGAGCTGCCGGAGATATATGGCCTCGACAACATCGTCGTCGTCGTCATGGACGCCGACTGCGAAGTCGAGCCGAACTTCCTCACCGCCGTCGCCCCCTACTTCGACCGCTCCGAAACAGCCGGTGTCCAGGTGGGCGTACGGATGATGAACCAGAAAGACAACCTCGTGACCCTCTGGCAGCAGCTGGAGTTCACGACCTTCAACTGGGTCTTCTCGCAGGCGCACGAGGCCCTGGGCAGCGCGAGCCTGGGCGGCAACGGCCAGTTTGTCCGCCTCTCGGCTCTGACCTCGCTGGGCGGGCTGCCCTGGACCGCTTGCCTGACCGAGGACCTGGACGTCGGACTGCGCCTGGCCACGCGCGGCTGGACCAACCACTACTGCAACACGACGAAGGTTCATCAGCAGGCGGTCTCTTCCGTCAGACGGCTGCTGCGTCAGCGCTCGCGCTGGTATCACGGCCATCTTTCCTGCTGGCGGCACATACCCGCCGTCCTGGGCGCCCGGATGCCGTTTCTCAGAAAGCTGGACATCCTGAACTATCTGCTGGCGCCGGCGCTGGTCGTGCCGCTGGGCCTTTTCTCGATCTTCGCATTCACGGCGTTCATGCTTGGCGTCCTGGCGCCTGTCGCCCCCGACTGGATGCCCCGTCCGGTCGCGGACCCGAGCAGATGGATGGCGTGGTACGTGCTGGGGCTCGGCACGGTGCCGCTTGCGGCGTGGGCGCTGATCAAGGACGGCCAGGCCCGCCTGCCGCGCGCGTTGCTCCTCTCGCACTTCTACGTGGCGGGCGGATACATCTGGATGGCGGCTGCCTTCATGGCCGGCTGGCGTCTGCTGCAGCGTAGCGGCGGCTGGTTGAAGACGGCGCGGACGCCGATCCCCGGCGATGAGGTGGCCGTCCTGGAGAGGGCCGACGCTGAGCCCGACCGCTATCTCGCGACGCGCACGACGGTGTACTGGCTCCAGGAGTCGCGGCAACTGTTGCCCCTGCGAGCCGACAACTTTCTACCGCGGCACACACGGCGCGAGCACGTGACGACCGCGGTCAACTACGAAGCAGCGAGCATCCGGCCCTCACGGGTTACGGGCGAACTCTTAATGGCGAGAGGCCAGGCCCACCTGGGCCGGTTGAGGCAGACCCTGGCAGCAATCAAGGAGGTGCCCTCTGGTAGGAGCCGACGCGACGACAGCGAGGTGCTGGTGGACGTAAGCACGGTTAAGAAACGCGAACTCGCCGTCCGATGACGGCTCAAGACCCTGGCTACACAAACTCCCCACAAAGGCAGGTAGGAATGGAACAAGACGAAAAGAACAACATCGACAAGCAGCGGGCGATCATGTGCCGGGGCGGGTGGTTCAGCCGCCGCGACTTCATCAAGGGCGCCGGTGCGGCCGCGGCCGGCGTACCCATCGCGATGGCGACGTCGGGCCTGACCGGCGGGCTCATGGACTTCAGCGAGCTCGACCTCGCGGCTGACGACGCGAGCGCCGGCGGGCCGAACGGCAACGGCTTCAAGCGGGCGCTCGTGCTCTATGACGGAACAGGCGAATTCGCCTGGATCGGCAACGTGCACGCCAAACAGCTGGCAAACCTGATCGGGCGATTCCTGCCCACAGGAGCGCGTGCCAACAACACCGTGATCAAGACGGTCGCCGAGTACACGGCCGGCGAGATGAACCAGAGCCAGTACACGGCCACGTTCTACCTCGGCCAGACGTACGACAACCAGCTTCCCACCGCGTTGAGGAATGACATCCTGGCCACACGCAAGCCGTTTGTCTTCTTCAAGTACAACCTGTGGCAGATTGCCTGGACCCCGGACTTCTCCGCCGACAACGCGACCTTCGTGGAGCGGTTCGGGTTCCGCTGGGAGGGTCTGCACCCCGGCGCGGGCTCGACGTTCTCGCGCGTGAGCTACAAGGGCGCGGAGTTCGCCAAGAGCTTGCTCGATGCCGAGCTTGGAGTGACCCGGGTTATCAACGCCGGACAGGCCACTGTGAAGGCCTGGTCGGTCGACGCGAACAACAACGAGGTCCCGTACATCATCCACGGCAGGCCGGCCAACGCGATCGGCCCGAACGGCGGTCTCTGGTACGTGGCTGACTCACCCTTCTCGTACATGTCGGAGGAAGACCGCTACATGGTCTTCAGCGACGTGCTCTTCGATATGGTGGGTGTGACCCACGCTCAGACGAGGCGTGGGCTGGTCCGCCTGGAGGATGTCAGCGCGATCTCGAACCCGGCGCAGCTCAGGGCGTGCGCCGACTATCTGAGCGGCCGCAACGCGCCGTTCTCGATCGCTACCATCCCGATCTACAACGACCCGCTGGGGACCTGGAACGGGGGCGTCGCGGAGCGCATACCGATCAGCCGGGCCGCCACCGTGAAATCGGCGATCAACTACATGCGCGGCCGGGGCGGTGAGGTCATCATGCACGGCACGACGCACCAGTACCAGGACGTGCCCAATCCCTACACCGGGGTTAGCGCCGACGACTTCGAGTTCTTCCGTGTTACGGAGAACCCGGACCTGTCGCTGACCTTCCACGGCCCTGTCCCCGAGGACTCGCGACAGTGGGCGCGCGGTTTGCTCAACAACGGCATCAGGGAACTGAGGCGCGCCGGCTGGGGGACGCCCACCACGTTCGAGGCTCCCCACTACGGGATGTCGGAGGTCGACTACCTGGCCGTGGGTGGCATGTTCGACTGGACGTACCATCGTGTGCTGTACTTCCAGGATCAGAGCTTTGTCGCGGAGCGGCACGCCCCGACGCCAGGCACCACGCGCCAGGCCGAGGAGGGCCGCCGGCGGCGGCGTGAGCGGCGCATTGGCAACCGCAACGCGGGCGCTGCCGGTGGCGCCGGCCGCGCCGGCGCCGGGACTCCCGGACGCGGCGGGAATGGCGGTGGCGGCAACGGCGGAGCAGAACGGGCGCAGGCGCAGGCTGAGCCGGACAAGTTCGCCGGTCAGTTCTTTCCCTACGTCATCCAGCGCGACGTCTACCGCAACAAGCTGTTGCCCGAGAACCTGAACAACATCGAGCCGACGGGCTGGCCGGACCCGGTCGAGGGACCCTACATGCCGCGGCTACCGGAGGCGCTCGTCCGCGACGCCACGCGCAACAGGGTGTTGCGCGACGCCTGGGCGAGCTTCTACTTCCACCCGTTCTTCGACCTCAGCTACCTGAGGGAGACGATCGAGGGGATCCAGGACGCTGGATACGAGTTCCAGCGGGCCTCCAGCGTACGAAGCTAATTTCGGCGGCAAGCGCCAGGCATTGGTGGAAGGGCGAGGCTACGGCCTCGCCCTTTCGCTGTCCCGTCGGCACGGGGGATGCAGGCCTCCGCGCCCGAAGAGAACTTCCACGGGCCTGCGCTGCGTCCCAGGTGGGGAGGGCAGGCCCGCTGACGGAGTGATAGCCCCACCAAGGTCTCGCTACGTGGCCTTAGCGACCCGCGTCGCGCTTCCACCAGCTGCCACCGCATCCTTCGGACATTACCGCATCCTTCGGACATTAAAGGCGCCTCCACCCGGTCAGGACCACGACGGCCCTTCGAGGAGCCGCACGGGTAGGGAACGGCGTGGCGCGTCCAACGAACGACCGTGAGAATCCGAGGGTGCTTGCGCAACGCCTGGCTGTAGCCGCGGTTGGGATACCGATCGTCCTGCTCGTGGTCTGGGTCGGCGGTCCGACCTTTCACGTCGTGGTCGCCGGCGTCCTGGCGCTGACAGCTGTCGAGTTCTACCACGCGGCCCGCAAGGAATGGCGGACACCCGTGGCGCTCGCCGCTGGACTGGGCGCGGCAGCCCTGGCCATCGCCGCAACCGAGGGCATCGACTGGCTGGTCTACGCAATGGCGGCTGCGTCGCTGGCGTCATTGAGCCTGCTCGTGCTGACCTCCGACACCGAGGACGGCGCAGCCGACTGGGGTGGATTCCTGTCGGCCGTCGTCTATGCCGGTTTCCTCGGCGCGCATTTCATCCTCCTGCGCGACGAGGGGGGCGGGCGCGACCTTGTCCTCCTCGTGCTGCTCGGGACCTACGCGACCGACAGCTTCGCCTACTTCGTGGGCAAGACCGTGGGACGCCGGGCGTTCGCGCCGAGGATCAGCCCCAGCAAGACGTGGGAGGGCACGGCGGCGGCCGTGGTTGGCGGCTTCGCCACCGTGATCGTCCTTAACGCACTGCTCGACGCGGGCCTCTCGACGCTCGAAGTGATCCCGCTGGCGCTGCTCTTCCCCGTCTTCGCGATCGCGGGGGATCTTGCCGAATCAGTCATCAAGCGCAGCCTCAAAGTCAAGGACACAAGCTCCCTGATCCCCGGTCACGGTGGGCTGGTCGACCGCCTCGATTCACTGCTGTTTACGAACGCGCTGGTATACTACTGGCTGATATGGGTCGTGGAGTGACGGGTGTTGCCGTCCTCGGCAGCACCGGCTCCATCGGGCGCCAAACCCTCGACGTGATCAGCTCCTTCCCGGAGCGGTTCCGCGTCGTCGCCATCTCCGCTCGCAGCAGCCGGGACGTCTTTTCCAGCCAGGTCCACCGCTTCGAGCCGAAGCTCATCAGCCTCGACGAGCGGTCTGGTCTTCATTTCCCCGAAGCGCGTCGGGCATCCCCCGAAGAGATCGCCGTGCACCCCGACGTCGACATCCTCGTCGTCGCCACGACTGGCAAGGCCGGGCTCGCCCCCGCCCTTGCCGCCCTGCGCGCGGGAAAGCCCGTGGCCCTGGCCAACAAGGAAACCCTGGTCATGGCGGGCGCCCTCCTGACCGAGGCGGCGCGGCAATCGGGCGCCAGCCTGCGCCCCATCGATAGCGAGCACAGCGCCATCTGGCAGTGCCTGTGGGGGGAAGACCACGCCCGCATCGGCAAGCTTATCCTGACGGCGTCGGGCGGCGCTTTCCGCGACCTGCCGCCCGAGCAGCTTCAACACGTCACGCCCGGCCAGGCTCTCGCTCACCCGACCTGGAACATGGGCCCGAAGATCACCGTCGACAGCGCCACGCTCTTCAACAAGGGCCTCGAGGTGATCGAGGCCCGCTGGCTCTTCGACCTGCCGTTGGATCAGATCGAGGTCGTGCAGCATCGCGAAAGCATCGTGCATTCGCTGGTCGAATTCACCGACGGCTCGGTCAAGGCCCAGCTCGGGGTGCCTGACATGCGGCTGCCGATCCTCCTTTCACTGACCTATCCGGACCGCTCAACGACGCCCCAGACGCCCGCGCTTGACCTCGCCGCGCTGGGCGCCCTGCATTTCGGCCGCATCGACCGCGATCGCTATCCCCTGCTCGGGATAGCGATCGAAGCGGGCCGCAGAGGGGGGACGTACCCAGCGGCGCTGGCCGCGGCGGACGAGACAGCAGTCCACCACTTCCTTGCCGGACGTATTAGCTTTGTGGACATCGCGCAGATAGTGGAGCAGGTGCTGGAAAAGCACGAGAGTGTGTCCGACCCATCGCTCGACCAGATAATCGCCGCGGACGAGTGGGCCCGTAAGGCAGCCGAGGAAACGCTGACCAGCCGAGTATGAGCGTCCTGCAGTCTATCGTCCCCTTCGTCGCCATCCTCGTCTTCCTGATCGTCGTCCACGAGCTGGGCCACTTCATCACCGCCAAGCTCGCGGGAGTGAAGGTCCTCGAGGCCGGCCTGGGCTACCCCCCGAAAGCCTGGGGAAAGAAGTTCGGCGAGACGGAGTACACCATCAACTGGCTGCCCCTGGGCGGCTTTGTCAGGCTCCTGGGCGAGGAGGACCCCAGCGACCCGCGCAGCCTCGCCGCCAAGCCGCGCTGGGTGAGGCTGATCGTCCTCTTCGCCGGCTCCGGCATGAACCTCCTGTTGCCCATTCTCCTCTTCGCCATCGCTTTCACGATCCCCCAGGAGGTTGGGACCGGCGGCGTAACCGTCACTTATGTCGCGCCCGGCTCCCCCGCTGAAGAGGCCGGCCTTGAAACCGAGGACGTGATCGTCAGCGTCGCCGGCCGCGAGATCGAGAACATCGACGAGCTAAGCCGCGCCATCCAGGTCAACCTGGGCGATAGCGTCGGGTTCGAGGTGCTGCGCGACGGCGGGATCGTGGCCACCGACGTTCAATCCCGCTGGTCACCACCCGAGGGACAGGGACCAACCGGCATCAGCATCCGTCAGTATCCCTTCACGCGGACCCGTTCCGAGCCGCCGTGGGAATCGATACCGCACGCCGTCGAGTACACCATCGACTCGCTGGTCCTGGCTGAAAAGCAGATAGAGGGCTGGTTCCGTGGCACCAGCGCACCCGACCTCGCCGGCCCGGTTGGCATCGCCGACGCCACCGGCGAGGTGGTGGAGCAGGCCGGCTGGATAAGATTGTTCGAGTTCGCCGCCCTGCTCTCCATCAACCTGGCGATCATCAACGTCCTCCCCCTGCCGATGCTCGACGGTGGCCGCATCGCCTTCGTCCTCCTCGAGTACCTGCGGGGCGGTAAACGCGTGCCCCCTGAGAAGGAGGGGCTGGTCCACCTCGTGGGCTTCGCCGTGATGATGGGCGCGGTTGTGATCATCAGCTACTTCGACATCCTGCGTCTGATCAGGGGCGAGTCACTCTTCGGCTAACGCCGCGCATTCGCGAGCAACATGTCAGCTGATCCGCGCACGCAGGTTCACAGGCCAGGGCCCGCGAGCGTCCGCGGCCTATCCGTCGGAGCGACTCTAGATACGCCAGGAGACCCGACTCTCCCGGGATTGAGGCCAACCGCTCCGGCACCGTATCATCTGCTTAGCCCTCTGGCACATTGTCTTGAGTAAGGAGAGTCGACCACGTGCCGACTTATGTCTATCGGTGTACTTCGTGCGGCGCCAACTATGAGCGCCGCGAAAGCTTTTCCGCGCCTACGCAGCACGACTGCCCCGAGTGCGGGAAGACCTCGCGCCGCATGCCCGTAGCCCCACCCATCGTCTTCAAGGGCTCCGGCTTCTACAAGACCGAGAGCCGCGGCTCAGCCAACGGCGGGTCCGAGAGTTCCGGCTCCAGCGACGGCGGGTCGTCCTCAGAGTCGTCGTCGTCGCCGCCTTCGCCCGCGCCGGCCGCAGGCGCCGGAGGCCACGACCACGGTCATGGCCACTCCCACGGCCCCGGCGGCCACACCCACTAGACTGAACAGTCTCGAAGTTGTGGAGACATCGTCGGCTACGAGTGACGATGAGTGGGTTGGCGGAGGCAGACTTCTCTTGGTGCAAAACGAGAGAAGGGACTGCCTCCACCAATGTCTGATGATGACGTACTTCACCGCTTTCGTGTGGCCCTGTTCGCCCATGCGGGGCAGGTCGGCGTAGCCCAGGCCTGCCGCGAGTTTGGTGTTCATCGCTCGACCTACTACCGTTGGCGCCAGAAGGTCCAACAGTGGGGCTTGGACGCGCTGCGCCCACGCGAGCGTCGCAAGCCACGCATGCCCAACAAGACGCCGCCGTGGATAGAGCAGCGAGTGGTCGCCTTCGCGCTGGGCTTCCCCGGTTTCGGACCGCGACGCATCGCCGCCGAGCTGGCCCGCCTGCAGTGGGGCGGCATGCAGCTCTCGGCCAACGGTGTTTGGCTGGTCCTCCGCCGGCGCCCTGGTCTTCACACGCACCTACGACGAGCCTGCGGTCCAGGTCTCGTGGCGCCTACCGGACGCCATCGGCATGGCCGTAACCTGTACGCTCATGACCGCTGACGAATGCCTGGAGATTGCCAGAACGGTGCATTGAACGCACCCACATGACAACACTCGCCGCGGCCGAAACCGTTCGTCTCGCTGGATAGCACAGGCGTCCTCCGCGCCTCGCGCCCCGCCGGTAGGCCGAGGCACGGTCACTCGGAGGATCCCCGGCGACCACACCCCTAACCCGACTCTCCCGCCAAGCAGGATCACCTTGCAGAAGCGTAACAAGCTCCTTCGATACCTACGCCGTATGTACACAGGCCGCAGGCCGCCCACATAGCCTGCAGGCAAGAGTTGGAAGTTGGCCCTTCTCCGGAAGGAGGCGAAGGCAGGTAAGACACACGCGAGAACCAGGAGGCAGAGCCCCTGCCGCAATGAGGAGAATCGATGTTTGGCGGTAAGACAAAGCCAATAGTAACCGGAGTCGCCGGCCTTCTAGGTGTACTTTCCCGGGAGGTTGGTGACACGGCTGATGGGAGGGAAGCCTCCGATGGCTGTGTGTCGACGGTGATGATTGTAGATGTGCAGCCAGCGGTCGAGGGCGGC
>WHTO01000085.1 GCA_009377665.1 Dehalococcoidia bacterium | reverse complement strand
AGGAACGTGTCCGTCGAAACGGGGCACCTCACGTCAGCACATTCGCTTGCGGGGTGACGTAGACTCTGCAGGCCCTAAGATCGGGCGAGATGTCGAAGCGTGCCCTCAAGGGGCTCATCCTGTCAGGTGGGAAGGGTAGCCGGCTGCGCCCCTTCACCTATACCGGCGCCAAGCAGCTCGTGCCGCTGGCCAACCGGCCCGTGCTGTTCTACGCCATCGACCAGCTTGTCGATGCCGGCGTAACCGAGCTCGGGATCATCGTCGGTGACACCGGGGACCAGATCCGTGCGGCCGTCGGCGACGGGTCGCGCTTCGGCGCCCGCGTCACCTACATCCAGCAGGACGCCCCCCTGGGTCTCGCCCACGCCGTTATGACGGCGGAGGGCTTTATCGGCGACTCCTCCTTCGTCCTGTTCCTGGGCGACAACTTCCTCGTCGGCGGGATCGGGAAGTACGTCGAGTCCTTCAACACCACCTGCAACGCCCAGATCCTGCTGACGAAGGTCCCCGACCCACGAGAATTCGGGGTTGCGGTCGTCGAGCACGAACAGGTAACCCGGCTGGTCGAGAAGCCGGCCGACTTTGTGAGTGACCTGGCCGTGATTGGCATATACATGTTCGACCCGTCGATCTTCGAAGCAGCCGAGAAGATCAAGCCGTCCTGGCGCGGGGAGCTCGAGATAACCGACGCGATTCAGTACCTCCTCGACAGCGGCCGTACGGTGCGGGCGGCCACCGTCGACGGCACCTGGATAGACACCGGGAAGTTCGATGATCTGCTCAAGGCCAACGAAGTTGTCCTGGCGACGGTGTCGAGGCGGATCGCAGGGGAGCTCGGCGAAGGAGCCGAGGTCGCTGGCGCCGTTGTGGTCGGCAAGGGCTCGCGGATCATCCGCAGCCGCGTCACCGGGCCTGCGATCATTGGCTGCGATACCACCATCGAGGATGCGGCCATCGGCCCCGGGACGTCCATCCATGACCGCTGCCTGGTCAAGAATGTTGACATAACGCGCTCCATCGTCATGGAGGACTCGATCCTGGATAGCTGCGATCGACCGTTTCGGGACTCGATCATCGGCCGCTTCGTCGAGCTGCACGGTGGCAGTTCCGCCTATTCGGTGCAGCTCGGTGACCACAGCCAGGGCCGGCTGCCGTGACCACGCTGCTTGTCACCGGCGGCTGCGGTTTCATTGGCTCCAACTACGTCCGCTGGGTGCTGGACAGGCACCCGGACTATCGAATCATCAACGTCGATAAACTCACGTACGCGGGCAACCCGGCCAACCTCAAGGACCTCGACGGAGATGAGCGCTACCGCTTCGTGCAGGCGGACATCGGGGACACGCCGAGGATGACCGACCTGATGCGCGGCGTTGACCTGGTGGCCCACTTCGCGGCTGAGAGCCATGTCGACCGCTCGCTGGCCGGCGCCGGCGAGTTCATCGCCACCAACGTATTCGGTACTTATTCACTGCTGGTCGCGGCGCGCGAGAACGGCGTCAATCGCTTCCTGCACGTCTCGACCGATGAGGTGTACGGCCCGGTGGGGCCGGAGAACCCCTCGACCGAAGACGCGGCGTTCCGGCCGACCAGTCCCTACGCGGCGAGCAAGACGGGTGGCGAGCTGATGGCGTCGTCGTTCTTCCACAGCTATCGATTTCCCGTTGTCATCACGCGCGGGGCCAACACGATCGGGCCCTATCAGTACCCCGAGAAGGCGATCCCGCTCTTCACGACAAACGCCATCGAGGGCAAGCCTTTGCCCCTGTATGGCGATGGGCGCCAGGTCCGCGACAGGTTGTACGTGACGGACCATTGCGCGGCGGCCGACCTGGTGCTGCACGAGGGCGAACCCGGACGCGCCTACAACGTATGGGCCGGAAACGATTGCGACAACCGCGCAGCGGCCGAGGCCATCGTGGACACGCTTGGCGCGAGCCACGACCTGATCACGCCGGTGGAAGACCGCGCCGGTCACGATCAGTCTTACTACATGGATGGATCGCGGCTGCGCGGGATGGGCTGGCGTCCACAGTACGACCTAGAGTCCTCGCTTCGCACGACCGTTGAGTGGTACCGTGATAACCGCTGGTGGTGGGAGCCGATCAAGTCCGGCGAATACCAGGACTATTACGAGAAGCAGTACGGCAAGAGGCTCGCCGCCGCGGGCAAGCAATCGCCCTGACTCCGGTCGGGTGCAGGCGCCCAGGCGAGAGTTGTTAGATCGAGGGGTGATCGAGTGAAACTGGCAAGGTTCGAGACCGGCGGACGGACGCTGTGCGGGGTCGTCGATGGCGACTCCATCAAGGTCGTGACCGACACCGACCTGCGCGACGTGATCATGAACAACGGTGCGGTCGCGGAGACGGGTGAGACCGTGGCCCTGGGTGACGCGCGTCTACTCGCTCCACTGAAGCCAGCCAAGAACGTCTTCTGCGTCGGTCTGAACTACCAGGATCACATTACCGAGGGAGAGCGGGCCATCGGACGGAAGCTTGATCCACAGGAGGTGCCGATCTTCTTCACGAAGCCGCCCACGTCCGTGATCGGACCGGAGGATGACGTCCTCGTGCACCAGGCGGTCACGACTGAGGTTGACTGGGAAGCAGAGCTCGCGGTCGTGATCGGTCGCGGGGCACGCAACATCTCCTACGACGACGCCCTCGACCACGTCTTTGGGTACACGCTGGTCAACGACATCAGCCACCGCGACATCCAGATGAAGCATCGCCAGTGGTTCCGCGGCAAGGGCCTCGATGGCGCGTGCCCGATCGGGCCCTGGATCGTCACCGCCGACGAGATCCCCGACCCACAGGCGCTCGACGTGCTGTGCCGCGTCAACGGCGAGACCAAGCAGTCGGCCAGCACAGCGCAGATGATCTTCGACGTGCGTACCCTCATCGAGTCGCTCAGCGCGGGACTTACGCTGGAGCCGGGCGACATCCTCGCCACCGGGACGCCAAACGGCGTGGGCTTCGCGCGCACGCCGCCCGAGTTCCTGAAGGCAGGCGACGTCGTCGAGGTCGAGGTCTCCGGGGTCGGCATCCTGCGCAACCCGGTGGTTAACGCGGATTAGACGCCCGTCTGGGGACGGCCGTCAGCCACGCTGAACAGGCCCGGTCGTAGTGCTGACAGCGCAGGCGTTTTAGGCCGGAGCGGACCCTGTCCTGGCCGCGACCTGGCCCAGCAGCTGCTCGGCCTGCTGGACAGTCTCGGCTACTATCTGCGCGGCCGGCTTTATTTCGTCGACGAGACCAGACGACTCGCCGGCCCAGTTGATCGCGGTCTCCGGGCTCCTGGCCAGGCCCTGCACGAAAGCAAAGGGCGGTTCTGCAGCTACCTTCTGCCGCAGCTCTTCATGACGCCCTTCCCATTCCTGAGTGAAGCGGTTGCGCAGCGCGCGACCCGTCACCTGGTTCGGCCACGCCAGACCGTAGGCGTTGTCAAGGATCTCGTCGTAGAGGGTGTTGGAGCCGTCGCTGGCGACGATGGCATCCTTCTGCCAACGCAAGACGGCGGCTGACTCAGGCGGTCCACCGTCGGCGAACTCCTCGCTGGCCTTGAAGCGCGTGCCCATCACTACGCCTGCCGCCCCCATCGCCAGGGCAGCGGCGAGTCCGCGCCCGTTGCCAACGCCGCCGGCGAGGACTACCGGGATGTTCCCGGCGAGGTCGAGGACCTGGGCGGCGAAGTTGAGGGTCCCGCGGCGGCCCGTGTGACCTCCGGCTTCATTGCCCTGGACGATCAAGGCGTCGGGAGCGGCGTGGAGGATGGCGCGGGCGCTCTCGAGATCCTGGACCTGCACCAGAGTCTTAACACCGGCCGCGCGGCAGCGTTCCAGCGATGGAAGCGGATTGCCAAAGGACAGTGTGACTATGGGGACCTGCTGCTCGATCGCGACCTCGAGGAGCTGTTGGCCAAACGGCGCCCAGTCGAAGGTGACGACGTTTACGGAGAAGGGCTTGTCTGTCAGATCCCGGCAGCGCTTGATCTGCTGCTCAAGCACGTCCGGGCCGGCGCCGATGCTACCGATGGTGCCGAGCGCCCCCGCGCCGGACACCGCAGTCGCCAGGGCGGGACCTCCCTCCGCGGACATCCCCGCCTGGATAATCGGGTGCTCTATACCCAGTCGTTCGGTGAGCTCGGTTCTCAAGCTACAGCACTCACAGATTCATCCTCCTGCGGGGAGCGATATGCGAAAAGGCGGAGGGGTACGAGATCCTCATAGTAGTCCGGAGAACTGTTCTTTCAAGAGGATCTCCGTGCTGCATACCGGCGGAGCGTCGCCTCCGCCCGGAGTGGCGCTGATTATTGTACGAGAACGCCATCTGTTGATCCGTCGCGGCCCGTCCGGTCGAAGCACGCCGGCAGTTCTTGGGCGCAGTGGCCACAGTGGAGGATGCACCGGGAGCTTTGGGTTGGCGGCGGTGATCACAAGACTTCAAGGTCAGCCAGGCGCAGCGGGATCAGCCCGGCGCCCGTGTACCAGCGGCGTACCATGTCGCCGCCGTAGCGCGAGCGCAGCATGGGCAGGATGCGCTCGTACCAGTCCGCGCTCAGCAGCTCTGGCGCCCCACGGATCAAACGGGTGCCCGCGTAGAAACGCGCTTCGTCGGCGTGAACGATGTTGGCCAGCCAGTCTGGGCGTCGGCCGTCAATGCCGTGCGCCAGCAGGTACACATTTCCGTCCTCGTACCCGAAAGCTACCTCCGTCGAATACTCGGCGCCGGTGAGCCGGCCGCGGTGCTGGACGTAGATCAGGTCCAGCCTTCCCAGCGCCTCGTCAAGGGATGCGTCCATCACTCGGAGTCTAGCCACGCCCGGGATTGAGCCGTACAGCATTCGCGATGACCGATTTCCGTAGAATTGACCAGGAATGGTTCTATCCCCCCCTCCCCAGCGCGACCTCAAGGAGATCGTCAAAGCGCTACCGGCGAAGCCCGGTGTCTATGTCTTCAAGGACGTGGAGGGGAAGGTAATCTATGTCGGCAAGGCGGCCAGCCTGGCGAGCAGGGTACGCTCCTACTTCGGGTCGTCGCTGAGTCTCGAGGGCAAGACTCGGCGGCTGCGTGGCCATGTCGCCGACATCGACTACACCGTGACCTCGTCGGCCGCGGAAGCGTTGATGCTCGAGGCCGCGCTCGTCAAGAGACACCAGCCCCTCTTCAACGTCCGACTCAAGGACGACAAGCATTACCCCTACCTGAAGG
This sequence comes from Dehalococcoidia bacterium, assembly GCA_009377665.1. Lineage (GTDB taxonomy): Bacteria > Chloroflexota > Dehalococcoidia > WHTO01 > WHTO01 > WHTO01. The sequence goes on along the minus strand of WHTO01000085.1, from coordinate 6,725 downwards.
TCGATACAGCCGAGGAGTGGCCGCGCGTGTACATCACGCGCCGGGTGGAGAAGGACGGCGGCCGCTATTTCGGGCCGTACGCCAGCGCCGGGTCGGTGCGCATGGCGCTGGACCTGGTCAAGAAGCTCTTCCCATTTCGCTCCTGCAACAAGAACATCACGGGCAAAGACCCCCGGCCCTGCCTCGACTACTTCATCAAGCGCTGCATCGCGCCGTGCACCGCCTATTGCACGAAGGAGGAGTACGACGAGGTCATAGCCCAGGTGCTCCTCTTCCTCGAAGGACGCAGCGAGGAGGTCGTTCGCGACCTCAGGCAGAAGATGCGCGCCGCTTCGAGCTCGATGATGTACGAGCAGGCAGCGCGCATCCGCGACCAGATAAAAGCGATCGAGCGCGTGACCGAGAAGCAGACGATGGCGACCACCCGCCGCGGCGACCGCGACGTCTTCGGCCTCGCCCGCAGCGGTTCGGACGCCTGCGTCTTCGTCTGGTTTCAGCGCGGGACCAAGATCATCGGCAGCGACCACTTCATGCTCGAAGGGGCGCTCGATGAGCCTGACGCCGAGGTCCTCGGCAGCTTCCTCAAACAGTTCTACGGGTCGGCCGCCTACATCCCGAAGGCAGTCTTTATCCCGTCTGCGATTGCCGAGCGCAACCTGATCGAAGAGTGGCTCAGCGAGCGTCGCGGCTCTCGCGCGAGCGTGGCCGTGCCCGAGCGCGGGCAACTGCGGCAGCTCGTCGCCTCGGCCAACGAGAACGCACGCGAGGCCCTCGAAGCCGAGAAACTGAAGCGTGTGTCGGACAGCGGCAAGGCGCAACTCGCCCTGGAGCAGCTGGCGGCAGAGCTCGATCTCGCCGGCCCGCCACACCGCATCGAGTGCTATGACATTTCGAACATCCAGGGCACCAGCTCTGTCGGCAGCATGGTCGTCTTCATCGACGGGCGACCGAAGCCTGCCGAGTATCGGCGCTTTCGGATCAAGACCGTGGATGGCGCAAACGACTTCGCCTCCATGGCCGAGGTGCTCGGGCGCCGTTTCCGCCGCCGCACGGGCAGCAAGGATCAGCCGGAGCGCGACGAATCTTTCGCGGCCGAGCCGGACCTGCTGATCATCGATGGCGGCAGGGGACAGCTGAACGCGGTGCTCGATGTGATGCGTGACATGGGCCTGCAGCACATCCCGGTGGCGGGCCTCGCCAAGCGCAACGAAGAGCTGTACGTCCAGGACGTGTCAGATCCGATCATCTTGCCGCGCTCCTCCGAAGCTCTCTACCTGGTGCAACGCATCCGCGACGAGGCGCACCGCTTCGCCATTACCTATCACCGCAACGTACGCAGCAAGGCCAGCCGGCGTTCGCTTCTCGACGATGTCCCGGGGCTGGGTCCCAAGCGCAAGAAAGCCCTGCTCAGCAAGTTCGGGTCGCTGCAGCGCGTGCGCGAGGCGAGCACCGAGGAGGTAGCGGCCACCGTCGGTTTCACGGCAAAGCTGGCCGAGCGCGTAAAGCAGGCCGTCTAGGGTAGTCTGAGGTTGAGGAAGGTCTGATCGTGGTTACCAAACAGGGGCTGACGCTAGCCGAATTCCTCGCCCTACCTGAGGAGGACGAAACACTAGAGTTCGTTGATGGCGAGGTCATAGGGAAGGTGTCTCCGCAGACCCAGCACGGAATTCTTCAGTTCGAGATATGCCAGCGGGTCAATACTGCGGGCGGCAGCCAGGGCTTCCGTGCTATACCCGAGGCGCGGTTCATCTTTGGCGAGCCACCCCGGGCCTATGTCCCAGATGTAAGCGTGGTCAAGTTGGCGCGCCTGCCGCTCGACGATCGCGGTCGCTTTGCCAATCACCTTGCGATGGCGCCGGATATAGCCATCGAGATCCTTTCGCCGGGCCAGAGCGCCGGCCACCTGCTTGACAAGCTTGCTTTCTACATGGCGAACGGAGTGGGCTTGGGCGTGGTGGTCGACCCCGAGCGAGAGAGGGTTATCGCGTATCGCCCTGGGGACGAGCCGAGGGGGGTCGCCTCGCCGAAGAGCCTATCGTTCGCGCCTGTACTGCCAGATATCCGCCTCGACCTGGCCGCGCTTTTCAGGGCATTGCGCCCTTTGGCCGACTAGATTCGGTTCCTGCCGCGTGGCGCGCGACAGGTCAGCGTCCAAAAGGTAACGGGCGACTGAAGGGTTCCTAGCGAAGCTGGCCGAGCGCGTAAAGCAGGCCGTCTAGGGTAGTCTGAGGTTGAGGAAGGTCTGATCGTGGTTACCAAACAGGGGCTGACGCTAGCCGAATTCCTCGCCCTTCCCGAAGAGGACGAAACGCTCGAGTTCGTTGATGGCGAGGTCATAGAGAAGGTGTCCCCGAAGACACGACACTCCATCTTGCAGCGGGAGATCATCCGCCAGGTCATGGCGGCAGAAAGCACCGTGGGCTTCGAGGTGCTCCCGGAGGCGCGCTTCGTCTTCGGCAGTCCCACGCGCGCCTACGTTCCGGACCTGAGTATCGTCGACGTCGTTCGCCTCCCCGTGGACGAACAGGGCAGGTTCGCCGACGACCTGGAGTTGGCGCCGGATATCGCCATCGAGATCCTTTCGCCGGGCCAGAGCGCCGGCCACCTGCTAGACAAGCTTGCTTTCTACATGGCGAACGCAGTGGGGCTGGGCGTGGTGGTCGACCCCGAGCGAGAGCGGGTTATCGCGTATCGCCCTGGGGACGAGCCGAGGAGCCTCGCCTCGCCGGAGAACCTGGCGTTTGGCCCTGCCCTCCCGGAGTTCCAGCTGGATCTGGCCAGGCTGTTCCGGGCATTGCGCCCTTCCCGCGACTAACGCCCCGGCAGCGCGAGCGCCGTACTTTCCATAAAATCTGATCGTGACTGCAAACCATCAAAGTCCCCGGGACGCGCAAACCAGCGACGGCCAGCCACGGGGCAAGCCGCAGATGCTGGAACTGCTCCGTCGCGAGATCGTGGATTCCCGCGTCGTAGCAGCGATGGCCCAGGTGCCGCGCGAGAAGTTCGTGCCGGAGGCCGTCCGCGCCCACGCGTACGACGATCGCGCGCTCCCGATCGGCGAAGACCAGACGATCTCGCAGCCGCTGATCGTCGGCCTGATGACCGAGGCCCTCGATCTGGATGGGAGCGAGAAGGTGCTCGAGGTGGGCACCGGGTCCGGCTACCAGGCTGCGGTGCTGTCCCTGCTTGCGGGCGAAGTAATCAGCGTCGAGCGGCTGGCAGGCCTGCGGCAGCAGGCCGAAGAGGCCCTCAAAGCGGGCGGCTATCCCGTCAAGGTGCGCAGCGCCGATGCCGCTGTCGGGCGTCCCGATGAAGCTCCCTACGACGCCATCATCGTGACCGCCGCCGCGTCGACGGTGCCCGATGCGCTGCTTGACCAGCTTGCCGTCGGCGGGTTGCTCGTGATCCCCGTCGGTACGCGTTCGCAACAGGACCTGATCCGCATTCGGAAGTACGCCATGGGGACGACGCGGGAGAACCTCGGCCCGTGCGGCTTCGTGCCTTTGATCGGAGAAGGCGGCTTCCCGGATTAGCGGACTGCCCGGAGGGCTACTTCCACCGGGGTTACGCGGCCTTTCTCGAAGCCTTCATCTCGGTGATGAGCCCCGACGCCTCGGTACGCGTCAGGTCTCTGCTGCGATGGCCGAAACGCTCCGAGATCCAGTGCTCGAGAGCTTCCGATTCGAGCGCGAGCAAGTCCTTGCCCAGGGCGAAGATTGCCCTGACCTGGGGCTCGCTGGCCCGGTCGCTGCCCGGATTGCGCACCATCCTGCGTTGGGACGGTTGAGCCTCGACGCCCTGTTGAGGCGGCGTGGACCCCCTCTCCGGCGAGGCGCCCTGGTCGCTGAAGTCCTCGCAGAACTGCGTGCCGAAGCCCAGCGCGGCCAGCGCACGGCCCAGCGCCTTGGTCTCGGCCTTCTCGATGTAATCGGGAAAGTCCGACGCTGTCTGCGAGCCCCAGCCGGTCGCTTCACCTCCGCCAGGGGTAGCGACGCGGGCCTTGAAGATGGCACCGGCGGATTCGGTAGGTGTCGCAGCCGAGTGTTCGACGAGCTCGGTGTCGATGACCGCCCCGGGATGCTCGGACCGCAACCAGACGACACGCCACTTCACCTCGAGGTAGTCCTTGCCTCGGAAACTCCTTAAGTGCCTTCCTGCCTCAAACGCCTTATCGCTCATCGTTCGCTCCTTCTTCACAGTGGAGCAAATGTTCTAGTAAGGTCGGAGCTCCTGTCAAGCGTGGGCGTCAGCCGTTGCCGCCGGCGAGGGCGCGGCTGTCCACCTGCACAGTCTTCGCTTCGACATCCACTGATGTCACAAAGCCTTCGACGAGCGGAATCAACGTCTCGCGGTCGTCGCCTCTGACCACCAGGACCTGGGTCTCTCCGGTGTCCAGGATGTCCGCCACCGCACCGAGCTCGCCTCCGTCGTGGTCGACAACGCGGCTGTCCATCAGCTGGAAGCGGTAAAAACGGTCCTCCTCCAGCGGTTCGAGCTGGTCCTCGGGGATGGTCAGGAGCTGGCCGCGGAGTCTTGAGGCGGCCTCGGGCGTGTCGATTCCGAGCAGCTTGAGGATCACCTGGGCGCGCCGCTCTTTGCGGTCCATCACTCGCGTTGGTCGCCCATCGAGGTAGACGTCGCGGTCAGGAAGAAAGCGTTCGGGGAAGTCGGTCAGGGGTACGACCTTGACGTGGCCGCGGATACCCCACGATCCGACGATGCGGCCAATGGCCACGTGACCTTCTGCTGGTTTGCCCTTGCGGGCTTGGTCCGGCTGCCGCACAATCCGTCGGGCCGCCGGTTAGTCCCCGATTTCGAGACTGACGCGCTGGCCTTCGCGGGTGGCCGCGACCTTGAGCAGGGTGCGGATCGCGTTGGCGATGCGGCCCTGCTTACCGATCACGCGGCCCATGTCCTCCTCGTTGACCTTCAGGTGGTAGACGCGGTGGTAGCCGCTGGCGCGTTCGCTGACCTCAACATCATCTGGATGCTCGACGAGGGAACGGGCCAGGTATTCGACAAGCTCTTTCATCGGGGCTCCCTCACAGGCAGCAGGGCCGTGTCACGACGAGCTGGCGTCGTCGGGAGCTTCGTCGCCTGCCGTCTCTTCGACAGCAGCCGTTGTGGGCTCCTCGCCGGCGGGTGCTGCCGGGACCGCTGTGGCGGCGGCCTTCTTGCTGACGGCCTTGCTGGTGGGGCGTTTCGGCGCCTCGCCGATGCCCTCCCGGGCTAATAGCTTGGCGGCGGCCTCGGAAGGCTGCGCCCCCCTGGATATCCAGTCGCGGGTTTTCTCGGCGTTGAATACGAGCTCGGCCGGGTCCTTCAGAGGGTTGTAGTGGCCGAGGATCTCGATGAAACGGCCGTCACGCGGCGATTCCTGCCGGGCGACCACGAGCCGGTACGAAGGTTGTTTCTTCTTGCCCACGCGGGCCAAACGAATACGGATCAATGCTCTCCCCAGTGTCCGCGCCCAGGCGGACGCTGCTCCAAGTCTCGAACTGTTTAGCCTTACCTGCCAGACGCCGATCCTGCTTCGAACAGGATAGGCGCTGTGGGCTGCTTCAGCGCGCTGAAGCGCATACAATGGCCGGGACGATAACGGGGGCGGCCCACTGCGGCAGGAGGCAGAGAATGCGGGATCGACACAACTCTGGTGATGACTCTGGCTACGCCGGCTTCGTTTTCTTCATGATGTTGATCGGGATGCCAATCTTCATCGTTGCTATCTTCGCGATGATCGGCGTCGTCCTCACCAACTGAACGCCGCTGCGCTTTACAGATTTGCGAGAGGCCGCCTGGCACGGACGGCCTCTCGTTATGCGTCCGGGCGGATCATCTCTCGGATAGTTCTGGAGGGTGATAGGCAATGAACACTGACCGACTCAACGAAAGCGCTCGCGCTGGCGAACGGCTCGCTGCGGAGTCGACGCGGACCGTTGAAAAGATGCCGGTGAGGAGATTCTGGCTCGCAGCCGTAGGCTCGATGGGCGTATCGGCGTTGCTGTTCGCCCTCGGTAAGAGGCAGGCGTCGAACTTCGTCGGCCTGTGGGTGCCGTCGCTCATATCGCTGGCCCTGTTCTACAGGCTCCTGCGGCCTTCGCGGGAGATGCGGCGTACAGGTTCACACGGCTACCAGGATCCCAGTCGCGCCGCCGGTGCGGTTGCTCCCGGCATCCCTGATTAAGAACCTCCTTTGACAAGCCGGAACGGACGCTTAGGATCTGCTCAATGGCCGCATGGTTAACGCAGGGCTTAACCGCCGCGAAAGGGAACGCGAGGAGGCATTGATGGACCTGAATAGCGCTGTTGTTGACGATCGGCAAGCCGGGGTCTTCAGGGTCCGTCGCGCCTCGATGACTTCACCAGACGTACTCAAGCTTGAGGGTGCTCGCATCTTCGATAAGGTCTGGCTTTACCTGGGCCACGAATCGGAGCTTGAGGGGCCGGGCGACTACAAGCGGCGCACCATAGCCGGCCGGCCGATCATCTTCATCAGAGGGAACGATGGCGTCTACCGCGCGTTCCACAACACCTGTACGCACCGGGGAGCCCTGATCTGCCGCGCCGACGCCGGCACCGCCAAGGTCTTCCAGTGCTTCTATCACGCCTGGACGTTCGACAACAAAGGCAACCTGATCGGGGTGCCCGACGAAGAGGGCTACGGCGAGGCCTTCGACAAAAGCGAGCTCGGCCTCCAGCAGGTCGAACGGTTTGAGCAGTACCGG
>WHTO01000084.1 GCA_009377665.1 Dehalococcoidia bacterium | reverse complement strand
TAGTACGGAAGGTCGGTCTCGTCGTAGTAGCCCATGGCCAGCCGGCCATCCTGATCGCGCTCGTTGAGGGCGCTCACAAAACCGTTCATCTGGCCGAGGTTGAGCTGCTTGGCGTGCGTTGTTGAGCTGTGGTCGGGATCGTCCATCTGGACGTCGTTGTCACCCAGGCGGAACGGCTCGACAACCGCCGAGCGCTCGCTGGACGGATCGACGGGCATGGCCGCGCCCACGGGAATGCCGTCGACGCCGGGATACCTCCCGAAGTAGTTGTCGAAGGTGTGGTTCTCCTGCATGAGCACAACCAGGTGCTCGATAGGCGTCCTCGTTGATGACACCCGAGAGGCATCCAACTTTCCCGCCAGGGGCCCCTGCGACGCCCCTGCGCTGGTTCCTCGGAGCCCTTCTCGCGACAGCGCCGCGGTGATGGCTCCAGCGGCTGCCCCACGCAGCACGTTGCGTCGCGAAACTGATTTCTTCCACCAGCCTGGGGCCATCATTGGCGCACCTCGGAAGCACTCTTTATCCGTTTGGGCATTCGTGGCATGGCCCCTTCGAGCACCACATATTCAACTCGTTTATGGCTCATCGATGCACCTCATAAATGATGATTACGGGCTTTCGGATCGTCTGGCCGCTGGCTTCGTCCTGGACCGGCACGGACTCGACATGGACGACGCGGCCGTTGTAACGGTCCACGTAGCGCAAGATTCCATCTGAAAAGAAGGAAGAGCGCGCGGCGGAAAATGAATCCCAGATTATGTAATGAATTTGGTTAGAGCGCAGCTGCAGGTCTGGATTCGTAATCGGTTCGTACGAAGGGTTGCGGTGCAGGGGGTTGGGGCTGACCGATAGACCGTAAGCCTTGCGATGGCCGTAGAACTGGATGATGTTGGCCATCGACGGGCCAATGGTCATGATTCGCGAGCCCTCTGGCGCGTTCTCCCCTACCCAGCGGCCCGCCTCGCGGCCGCCGGGCACGCCACCGGAACCGGCCAGGAACTCGCCGTTTTTAGAGCCTTCGATCGCCCGCACCGACGGGATCAGCAGGGTCAGAGCGACTAGCCCGGCCACGGCGGGCGTCAGCCAGCCGCGCTCCTGGCGCAGGATCTCTGGCAGGCTGCTGATCGTGCGGCCGGCAAGCACCGCCACGGCGGGTGCCAGCGGCAGGAGATACTGGAAACCCTTGACCGGCCAGAGTTGGAAGAAGAGACCGGGGACGATTATCCACGACAGCAGGAGGATCTCTCGCCACGAGCCCTTCCGGCGCAGCAGCCAGAGGCCGGAAGCGGCCGCCGCGACAACCAACCATCCCATCGCCGGAGGAACCACGGAGGGATAGAAGCTCCACTCGTGGTTGGGGCGCCGGAAAAGCTGCCAGGCCAGGTAGCTCTCGCCGGTGTCGGCACGGTCGGCGAGCAGCATGGAGACCGGAAACGGCAAGATCACCAGCGCCATGACGCCCAAAGCGATGGCTATCTGCTTCAGCCGAAAAGGGATCGTCGGCGAGAGCGCAAAGAAGGCATAGAAGGCTCCCAGGAACAGGATGGCGGTTTCTTTTGACAGGAAGGTCAGGCCCATCGCAGCGCCGGCGGCGTAAAGCCAGGGCGGGCTGCTGGTGAGCACGAACCGGGCCGTCAAGTAAAGCGTGACGGTGGCGAAGAGCGTCTCGGGGCCGTCGAGGAGTACCTGGCGCGTAACCACGACGTGGTAGGGCATGACGGCCATCAGCAGCGCTGCGACCAGGCCCGCCGTGCGGCCGTACATCAGCTCGCCAAGCTTATACACCATGTAGACCGTGGCGACGCCAACGGCTGCGGAGAGGACGCGACCGAACGATTCCTCGAGACCGCTCGCGAACCCCAGCGAGAGTATCGATTGATAGAGCAGCGGATGAGCGCGGAACACCGGGAAGAACTCACTCAGGTCGACGTGATTGGCGATCGCGGCTGCCTGGCCCATGTAGACCGCTTCGTCGCTGTTGAAACCGAGGTCATCTATCCGCCACAGGCGAAGGGCGGCAGCGCCAATAAGGACCCCGGCGAGGAGCAGCCAGTTGGTCGCCAGGGCCGATACCAGGCCCTGGCTGAGGACGCGCCATGCCAGCTGACGTCGGACCGCGAGCTCGAGTTCGGTCAAATCCCCCTCTCCGCGTCCGACGAAATCTTTGATTCATCGCGAGTCGCGACTACCGGGGAAGGAACAACCACTCCTGCCTCGGCCCCAACCGGCAAGACTGCCCTGAGGTGGACCGGGATGACCGCGCTCTCGAGCAGTGCGGGCACCCTCTTCCACCAGTCCATGGTGCTGCTGCTCAACAACGTCGTCGGCAGCCCCGACAGAGCGCGGGCGACGATGGACCGCTCCAGGGCCTTCAGGTCGCGGCCGTTTGAGCTGTGGAGGAAGCTCTCGATGTCGTGATAGGGGGGGAAGCCGTAGGCGTCCTCGCAGTTGAGCATCAGCGTATCGAGCGCCTCGGGCTCCGCCAGGGACAGCTGTCCGTCGGAGCCCTTCTCGATAACGATCATCCCGGCGAGCGTGGCGCCCTGGGCAACGTGGACCCCGGGGACCAGGCGTGCAACGTCGTACTTCGGGGGCGGGATCAAGAACTGGACGAGGGCGTTGATCGTGGCCGCGGGGAGGTGCGTGCGGGCCACTATCTTGGCGAACAGGCGTCCCGAGCGGGAGTGAATCCGGCTCTGGTAAAAGAGCATCATCCGCTCAATCGGGTTGAGCAACGGGGTCTTCACCGCATGCAGCGTGTGCCTGCTGATGGTCAACGGTTTGGGATAGGGCAGGACCTTGCCATCGGGGCTGATCAGCGTCAGGTCGTCCGAAAGGAAGTCGCAGGTCATGTTGTCCAGCGTCCGCAGGATCGTGGTCGTCTTGCCCGTGTCGGTGCGGGCCGTGATCAGATAGGCATCGTCCTCAAAGGCGACGCAGGCGCCGTGGACGAGCGCGTAACCCCTTTCGACGAAGGTCCAGCGCAGGATTGGCTCGACGACGTTCGTGTAGAGCACGTGTGAAGATCGCTTGAGGAGCCGCGATGCCCTGATTTCGATCCTTTCGCCGATGCAGATGTCCATCGCGAAGCCGAAGGGACCGAGCACCTCCGTATAGTGCACCGACCTTCCGGCCTCGCTGCTGACGACCGTCGCCGCACGGTTGACGTGGACGCTGATCGTCGGTGGCTGCGCCAGCTCCGGCACGCGAAAGCGCTCCAGCTCGGGCAGGGCCACGGCTGATCCGACGCTGACGATGCCGTGCACGTCGTAGAGGTGCGGTAGCTCGACCGGTTCGGTGGCGCGCCGGCGCCAGATGAGGTTGTCCGCGGTGAAGAAACGAATCAAGGTCAACGCTCCAAGTGAAAGAAGATTGGCGATCAGGTAATGGAGACCGAATCCGGACACGAGCATGAAGATGACCGGACCACGAAGAAGCAGAGCTGTGTTGTTCATGGCCACGAAGGCCAGCATGCGTTGAAGAGTGCCGCGAGACTGGCGGCGATCCGAGAACACCCACGCCTCGGTCAGCCCGAAGTTCCACAGCGATGAGCCCTGGGTCGCGAGCACGACAGACGCGAGGTAATAGAAGCCGCCTACCTCGGTGAAAGCCGCGAGCAGCGCCACGTTGACGAAGAGTCCGCTGATGCCAACTACTGAGAAACGCAGCACACGAGCGGTCAGGCTGCCGAATCGCAGTTTCCAGAGCATTGATACGTAGCGCATACCCTCGCGAGCCGAGGCCTTGCTCTCGCCCGACAGTCGCGGGCCGAAGTGGAAGGGGACCTGCCCGACGCGGAGGTTCGGAGTGCGGACAAGGATCTCGAGCAGGATCTTGAACCCGTTGGGGCGCAGCGCCGCCAGGTCGAGGGCCCCGAGCCTGACCACGAAGAACCCGGTCAGAGGATCGCTGACGCCCTTCAAGCGGCGCGGGAAAAGGACGCGGGCCATGGAGATGAACAGGCGCGAGATACCCTCCCTCGCCTTGTTCAAGCCGCTACGGTCACCCGAGCCCATGTAGCGGCTGGCCAGAACAAGGTCGTAGCCAGAGGTCGCCTTCGCGAGCATCTCTGGGATGAGCTCGGGCGGGTGCTGCAGGTCGCCGTCCATGACGCAGGCCCACTGGCCCCTGGCCAGGCGCAGGCCTTCGACGACGGCGCTGCCAAGGCCGCCGCCGCGGTTGCCTGGCTGACGATGCAGGGCCTGGACGCGGATGCCCGCCGTCTGTGCCGCGGCGTTGATCGCCTCTTCGGTGCCGTCGTCGCTGTCATCGACGAAGACAACCTCGAGCGAGGCATCGAGAGCCTCGATGCGACGCACGAGCGGAGCGATGTTACCGGCTTCGTTCCTGGTCGGAACGATCACCGAAAGCAGGGGCTTGTCGTCCTCGTCCGCCGTCCTCGGAAAATCGGACTGCACCTCTGCGATGACGCTGTTCCGCCCAAGCCGAGTCACCATACGCCCCCCTTGGGACGCCGGGGGCGCAGACAGCCGTGGCGGCCTGCAGTGAGGCTATCTCAAGATTGCGTCGCCCGAGATAACCCCACTACAATGCCACGAGCTGGTGAGCTCACGGCCCCCAGCAGCGGTCCGGCGAGTGTTGACGCGCGCGCCGGGCCGCCTTTTGTTTCCCCCAGGGATGGGAACCCCTGGATGAAAACGCCAGCTTCTCTATGCGGAGCGAGCCCCCACGCTGTGGAAAACATTCGAAATGCTTTTTAACAGTTCGGTAACAAAACCAGTACGATTTCGTTGTAATCGCGAGGGCTAGGAATTGATTAGACACTGGAGCCCCAGCCGCCGCTATCACCCGTTCAGGTGATTTCTTATGTTCCGTGCTCACCGCCTCTGGGCGCGGGCTAGGCGCCGTTCTAAAGCAGAGATATAGGGCTGATCATCCCGTGGGCGAGGGCGTGCACGACAGCGCTCGTACGTGAGTTCACGCCGATCTTCCGAAGGATGTGGGACAGGTGGCTGCCCACGGTGTTCTCGCTGATTACCAGCTCCGCAGCGATCTGGCTGTTCGAACGCCCGAGGGCCACGAGCTGCAACACGTCCAGTTCGCGCTTTGTTAACTGGCGTTCCGCGCGCCGCGGTTCGCCGGGTTGCGCCGCGGCCTGTCCGCGAGCTGGCGGCCGCGATGGTGCAGGACGAGCCGGCTTCCCCTGTGCCGGGCCAGGACGCGGAGGCGGAGCCGGCGACGCCGGGCGTCCCACGACGCCAAGCATCGTGTCCAGGAGCAGTCCCTCGGCCTGGCCGTTGGTTTCCGGCGTCTGCAGGCGAACCTGCTCGCGCAGCGATTCGTCCCGCACCAGGTGTTCGAGGCTGTACGAGGTCGCGTCGGCGAGCCTGGCGAGGAGCTCGAGATCCGGCGGTGCGTAGGCCGGCTGCCCGGCCGAACGGGCCACGGCCAGGACACCAACAACGTCGTTCGCCACCCGCAACGGGACCATGGCCAGCTCGCAGGCACCACGTACTGCCTTCTGGAGCCGCGAGGACACATCGATGGCGTTTGCATCGGCCACCTGGGGCTGGCCGGATCCCACGACAGCCGCGACCGTCGCGTCGTCGCTGCTGACGACCGCGCCAATCTGGCTCTGCAGCACGCCGAGGCCGACGACCGCGACATGGTTCTGGCCCTCCGACTCACGAAGGAGGACGGCCGCGCCGTCAGACTCGAGCAAGGACTCGGACCTGAGGGCGGCAGCATGAAGGAGCCCCGACGTATCGAGCGGATTGAGCATGGCCAGCGCGCTCTCGAAGCGGGAGACGATGCGATCGCTCGTACGGCGGTCTTGTCGCATGTGCTCCGATATGTCGGTGAAAGTGCAGACCGCCTGGTATACTTGGCCAAGGTCGTCGGGCCGGGTCTCGACGGCGACCATCACCCAGCACCTATCGGGCTGGCCGGGAATGCGGAGGCCGATAACTTCGTTCCGCACCGACTCGCCGGCGAGCGCCCTGCGAATCGGGCCTCTTCGCGCATCAACCGGCCGCCCGTCTTCATAGATGGCGTCCCAGAGCCCGCGGTCACTCAGACGCGCGGCCAGTTCTTCGCTCGAGATCTGGAGCAAGTCGAGCGCCGCCTGGTTGTGGGCGACGACCGTCGCGTGGCGGTCGGCCACAATCACGGCGACGGGCATGTCCTCCAACGACACACCCACCGTCACCCGGTCCCGTCCCCCGGTTCCCGGCTGCCCCCTTGCCAAATTGTCCCTCCAGTATTCCCGGCGGCCCGTAACTTCGCTGGTACGGCCGTAATGGGTCTATCCAGAGGAGGCGACGCAGTGCCTCTGCCAGGCCCGCCAGCCGGGCCTTGACCATACCATAACAGTCGCGCAATTCGCCCCCGTAGAGGCAAGAATCAGCGCGGCGTAATGGCTTACCGAAGTTCTCCCGCCCGAAACCCTATTGAAAACGCTGGTCGCGCTGTCGACCCGCGGCCGCCGGCGTGGACCGACGGTTGAAGGCAAAGGCCCGCCGGTCAGCCGAGGGCGGGCTGCGGCTCGGGCGCGGCGTTCCTGGCGCCCTGGTAGAAGATGCCCGCCGCGAGGAAGCCGAGGATGGCTGTGGCGACGAAGGCCGACGACGTGCCGCCAAGATCCGTCAGTACGCCGAGCGCAAGGGGTAACGCCGTCCCGAGATCGAAACCCAGCTGGACGGTCGCCACCGCGAGGGCGCGATCGGTCGCGTCGGCCCCTCTCGTCGCCGCGGTCAGCATGGCCGTGTAGACACCCGCGAAAGCGAATCCGAACCCGGCTCCGCCGACGATGAGACTTGCGTTGCCAACGGGAAAGGCGATAACCAGCGTCGCGAGCGCAAGAAAGACGAGGCTGATTGAGCCGAGGTTTCGATAGCCGGCCATCGCCGTCAACCTCCCCGTGATCAGGGATGCGCCAACAACCGCCAAACCGTAGGGCGTGAAGAACAGCTGCGGGCCGCTGAGGTTGTGGTCTTCAATGTGCGGTACCAGGAACGCAGACAGCGCCCCATAGGTTGCCGTTGCCCCCAGGAATCCAATCAAGGGCAGAATGGCGGGGCGGGAGATCCGTGGACGCTGCCAAAAACGCATGGGTCCGCGAGGCCGGCCCGGCAGCGATAGCCTGAGGACAACGAGCAGGGCGATGGCTGTCACGGCGCTGAGCCCGACAAACACGACCTGCGCGCCGATGGCATCGGCGCACCACAGCACGAGAAACGGCGCGTAAAGGGTAGCGCCTTCGCTTATGAACAGTGTCAGGGCGATTGCTTCGGCCCGGCGGGAAGTGGGGACGACTTCCGTGGCCAGGGCCAGCCAGGAAATCGACAGGCTCACCCAGCCGAGGGCGTGCAGCACCCGCACCGGGACGATGCCCGCCGCGAAAGGGCCCTGCGCATAGCCGAGGAGCGCAACAGCCATGAGGGCGAAGCCACCGTAGAGAAGCCAGCGACGACCAACGCTATCGGCTATCGACCCCAGCCAGAGCCGCGACACGAAGGCGGTTACGCCGAACGTGCCCACAACCAGCCCGACGACGGTCCCCGAATAGTCGTCGAGGTACTCGGGCAACAACACGAACATCCCGTAGTAGGTGATGAACATGAGGTGCCCCGAGATCAGAAGGAGGACGAAGTTCCTGTTGAACAGCCTGCTCGGCGGGATCTCGCCAGGTGCGCTTTCAGGGGACGTGTTCGGGCCGGAGGGGGATGACGTCACGTGAGGACTCGGGCAGCCGCTAAAGCATCCGTGACGACACCCGCAGCGCAGCAGGAGCGACCGGGAGCGACGCCCTCACGCCTGACGCGCGCGCGAGTGGAATGGCGCCTCACCGCCGGGCTCGAACGGGCAGCCGCATCGAACGATGGCTCATGGGTTCGTCGAGGCAGAAGCCCCTACGACTGCGTCTCGTAGTCGCGCGCCTGCTGCCGAATGGGCTCCGGGTCGAAATCCATGATCTCACTCACCAGACTGTTATCGATGACCTCGGTGAGATCGAGTGGTTCATCGAAGGCCAGCGGGTCGTCCTGGCGGCCGGTCGAGCCATCCAACAGGAACTCCATGTAGCCTTCCCAGCCGTCTATCGGGACCTCGCCGAAGTTGATGCCTTCAGGAGGCTCAATTCGACGGGTCCTGAAGATCTCAAGGAACTCCTGCACCTCGTCGACGGTGCCTGATTCCGGGGCGTACTTGAGGCTGATCTCGGCAGCGGCCCGCGGGTTCTCGGCGGCGAAGATCAGGCCCTTGGCCGCGCCCCGGCAGAGGCGAATGGCCTCGTCCCGGTTCTCCCCCAGGTAGTCAGCGCGGACGCCGATGGCGTCATCTGCGCTGAGAACCCTGACGTCCTCGGGCGTGATCTCGCGCAGGGGCAGCCCGAAGGTTTCGATGGCCGCGAAGTCTACGTAGCTGCCGGCGAAAGCCGCGATGCTGCCGGTCTGCAGGGCGTCAACTGTCGATTGCTGGCTGGTGCCGCTGGTCGGGAACAGCTCGACATCTTCGCCTTCGACCAATCCTTCGCGCTGAAGCAGGGCCCTGACGACGGGGACCTCGCCGCCGGCGAACTCGGTGATCCCCAGGGTGGTCCCTCGCAGCTGGTCGGCGCTGAACTCCGTTATCTCGCTGTCCTCGGGCACCATGACCCCGAAGAAGAATGTGTACTCGCTCTGGAAGATGGCCTTGAGGGTCTGCCCTGAGGCCAGTGCGTTCATGAAGTTGACCGGGGTTATGCGGCCGTACTCGACGGTGCCTCCCGTGATCAGCGGCAGCAGCGCGGTCTGCCAGGCGATCTCCATGTCGATGCCCTCTTCGGCGAAGTAGCCGAGGTCAAGCGCAACAAAGTGATCCGGCAGCGCCGCGGCGAAGGGCGCCCCGAACGGGAAGCCGAAACTGATGGTTTCAACGTCACCCGCCGGCGCGGTGCTATCCGCGGCCGCCGTCGCGTCTTCCGAGGAAGGCCGCTCCTCATCGCCGGCCTCGTCCTGATCGTCATCGTCATCACCGCAGCCGGCGACTCCAAGTACGGCCAGGCCGCCCGCGGCGAGGCCTGACGTCTGCAGCGCCCTCCTGCGGGACATCCTGCGGGTGAGCATCGGCGGTCGGCCTGGGACATACAGGTTCCTTCGGGTCAAAGTGATCCTCCATTGCTTCTGATGATGGCGTCCGATTGAGCGTGAACCCATCGGCTGGCCTCTCTAGTATCAACCAGTTGCTTTTCGTTAGCGGATGCTTGACAAACTGCCGAGCCAGGAATAGCGTCGGTTGGCCATCAGTCAGTATCACTTTATGCAATTGTTGACGGCAAACTTACTTCACGTTGGCGTAAAGGCTGCGGCCATCGATATAGTCTGAAACGTTAGCGCTAATCGACACAGATCGGCCCTGGCGTGCCCGGTCTATCAGCCAGCACGCGACACGGGTCGGTGGCTGGCCGCTGCAAAGTTAAAGGAGGATCCCTT
Organism: Dehalococcoidia bacterium; assembly: GCA_009377665.1. Taxonomy (GTDB): domain Bacteria; phylum Chloroflexota; class Dehalococcoidia; order WHTO01; family WHTO01; genus WHTO01. The sequence continues at coordinate 2,527 of WHTO01000084.1, read as the reverse complement.
GGTTACAACGAAAGCACGAGAGCAGGTCGGCTCCTTCCAGTCTATCCTGCCCGCCCCGGCATACCGGCAAAGCGGCGACCTGGTATTCACGTCAACCCTCTACCCGGTCGACGCTGCGGGGGCTCTCGTCCGCTCGTCATCGAAGTCGCCATATATCGGCGAGTCGGAGGCGGCCGCTCAGACGAGAGCGGTGCTGGAGGCGTTGAAGCAGGTCCTGGCCGCCGCCGGCACCTCACTCGAGCGGGTCGTCAAGGCCGAGGTCTACCTGGCGAGCCCCGAAGACTTCTATGAGTTCAAGCTTGCCTGGAAGGAATACTTCCCAACGGAACCGCCCGCGCGCACGACACCAGTGGTTGGACAGGACCACATCGTTCCCGGCTGTCTTCTCAGCCTCAACGCGGTCGCCCTGGCCGGCGACTCCTCATGGCAGCGCGAGACGATCCGCGTCGATGGCGTGCCCGACCCCATGCAGGCTGAATGGGCCCCGCAGGCGATCAAGGCCGGTCCCTTTGTCTTTCCGACGACTTCACCGGCAACGGATTACGAGACCGGCGTGCCCGTCGGCAAGTTGCCTGTCTATCCCTACTACGGCTCGGACGCCGAGATGCAGGCCCGCTACATCGTGGAAACCCTGGCGAAGGTCCTGGAGGCCGCGGGCAGCGGGCTCGACCAGGCTGTAAAGGCGCAGTTCTACGAGACTGACCTGCTGAATTTCCACGACGTGGACGGCATCTGGGGCCAGTACATGGGCGGCGTACCTCCGACGCGAAGCTCAATGGCGATGCGCTCCTGGTTGGTGCCGGGCGCGCTATTCGCGCCGGCCCTGATCTTCGTCGCTCCCGATTCCGCGCATCAGAAGAAGGAGACGCGGGAGGGCATCGCCTTCCATCCGGTGGACATCCGCAAGGTCAACTACACGCCCGGGATCGTGGTTGGGGACTGGCTGTTCACGGCCGGCCAGACCTCGACCCAGGACTACGTGAAGGGAATTGTGCGCACGTCACCGCCGGGCCTGCCGCACTACTTTTCGAACATCGAGGCCCAGACCGAGCGCGTGATGGAGCTCCTGGTGCACCAGATCGAAGCCAACGGATACTCGCTCGCCGACATCGCCGAGGCCAAGATATTCTTGACGGACGCCCGCCGGGACTATCGGACGTTCGCCCGCACCTGGGAGAGGCTCTTCGACGGCGTACCGTTGCCGCCGATGAGCCTGATACCCTCCAACCAGGCAAACGGGAAGGGCGGCGTCATGTCGGACGAGATGATCATCGAGATCGACGTGACGCTGAAGCACGCAGGCTGACCCGCAGCCCGGAGGCGGTGGTTGTCCTTTCGGGGGCCTCGCGGCTTGGGCGCGTTGCCAGCGCCGAATAGGGCGGCTGTGTAATGGCTCAAAGCGAAGTTGAAGCTCTGCTCGGGAAGGCCGTTACCTACGTGGCTCCCGAGGAGCTCGGCCGTCCTTCGATTCGCTACTTCGCTGTCGCCGTCGGGGACAACAACCCGCTCTATCTGGATGAAACCTTCGCCGCCGGCACGCGCTGGGGCGGTATCGTGGCTCCCCCCACCCTGATCTGCGAGACGAACCAGTACGCGACCGGCAGCTACCGCGACGACGGATACGTGGGGCATCAGTGGGACACCCCGGCCGGCTATGCCGGCCTTCGTGGCGGCAACGAGTACACGTTCTATCGCCCGGCGCGGCCCGACGACCGGATGACCGTGGAGTGGCGCGTCGCGGAGGCTTACGAGCGGCCCGGGAGTTCAGGACCTTTGCTGTGCGTCGTCTCAGACGTGGCCTATCGGGACGCTGAGGGCGATATGCTAGCTTCCAATCGCGAGACGATGGTCTATCGCCGCCAGGGCGGCGACGGTGGAAGACCCACTGCGCAGGAGCGCCCGAGGCCCGATGACGCGTCAAGCGGCACCCCGGCATCAGAGCCGCTAGCGCGGCTACCCGAACTGAAGAAGCACGTGACGCTGACGATGATGGTCGCCTATGCCGGGGCGACCTGGGATTTCCACCGGTATCACTACGATGGCGACTTCGCCCGGGAGGCGGGGCTGCCCGGCCCGGTGGTCGACGGGCAGATGCTCGGCGCCTTCCTCGCGCAGCTGGTCGTGGACTGGGCCGGCCCGGAGGCCTTCCTTCAACGGTTGAGCTTCCGGCTCGCTTCGGCGGTCTACCCGGGCGACCACTTAACGTGCCGGGGCGAGGTGGCTGGCTGGGATCCGACAAGCCGCACAGCTACGCTCCGTCTCGGCATCCGTGGACCAGCACGTCGCGAAGTCACACGGTCGGCCTCGGCGGTCGTGGAGCTTCCCCCTAATGGTCGCGAGCTCCTGTGATGGCACCGGCAAGGGTCGGCCACCGAAGGTTTTGCGGGCACCCGCCGCTCCGAACGCGGCGCGTCCTGCCGCTAGGTGTACTTTCCCGGGAGGTTGGTGACACGGCTGATGGGAGGGAAGCCTCCGATGGCTGTGTGTCGACGGTGATGATTGTAGATGTGCAGCCAGCGGTCGAGGG
>WHTO01000083.1 GCA_009377665.1 Dehalococcoidia bacterium | reverse complement strand
GCAGCGACGATCCCGGCCTGGATCCGCCAGTCACCCCCGCGGCTGACGGGTGGGTCGGTTGACATGTTCGAGATTCTAGAGCGGGCGACTCGTGTGGTCAGCCCGGGCCTTTCAGCTGATTGCCCAAGCGGAATGGGAGGCCACATTGCGGTGTGCCCCTACAAGCGCGCCCGCCCGTTGGCCGCGATGTGCCAGCCGTTTCCCGGGACGCGGGCGAGGCGTGCCTCGCCCCTAACGTGGTATGGTCGCCCGCTAGCGGATGCTGGCGACGCCCTCGATCTCGATGAGGAGGTCCGGCATCACCAAACCGGTGACGCCGACGGCGGTGCTGGCCGGCGGATTGGCTTCGTCAAAGTACCGGGTGCGTACCTCGCGCACCGCGGCTATCTGCGTGATGTCGACCAGGAAGTAGGTCACCTTGACCAGGTCCTGGAGCGTGCCGCCGACGGCCTCGATCGCGAGCTTCAGGTTCTCAAGCACCTGTTCGGTCTGCGCCTTGATATCGCCTTTGCCGACGAGGTTGCCCTGGCCGTCGAGCGCGACCTGTCCCGAGATGTGGGCGATTCGCCCGCCAGTGACTTCGACGATGTGGGTGTAGCCGCGCGTTGGGGCAAGCGTGGATGGGTTCACGAAGTTGGCATGCGGCATGGAGGCACTCCTTACGCTAACGCTGATGGCGATCCGTACTATCGCCGATGGGCGCGGGAATTCCTAGCCGCGGCGGGCGGCGGACATCGCGCCATGAGCCGCTTCAACGGTCGAATCGACGTCGGCTTCGCTGTGCGCCAGCGAGACAAACGAGCTCTCGAACGCCGACGGCGCGAGGTAATGCCCCTGGTCCAGCAGCGACCAGAAGAAGCGCTTGAAGCGCTCGCCGTCGGCGCGCCGCGCACCGGCGTAGTCGGCCACCGCCTGGCCTGTGAAGAAGGGCGTGAGCATCGAACCGACGCGCTGCACAGTCAGCTCGACCTCGGCTTCCTGCGCGGCCCGCAACAGTCCTTCCTCCAGTCGCCGGGCGCGGCTTTCCAGCCTGTCGTAGGTACCCGGCTTCGCCAGCTCGCTCAGCGTAGCTATCCCGGCGGCCATGGCCAGCGGATTGCCCGAGAGCGTGCCGGCCTGGTATACCGGCCCGACCGGGGCCATCGTCTCCATCAGCTCAGCCCGGCCCCCATAAGCGGCCACCGGCAGCCCGCCGCCGATCACCTTGCCGAGGCAGGTCAGGTCGGGCGTAATGCCGTACTTCTCCTGCGCACCGCCTCGTCCCAGGCGAAAGCCGGTCACTACCTCGTCGAAGACCAGCAGCGCGCCGTGCCGGGTTGTCAGACCGCGCAGGCCTTCGAGGAAGCCCGGCGCGGGTGGCACGACGCCCATGTTGGCGGCTACGGGTTCCACGATCACGCAGGCAATCCGGTCCCCCGACTTCGCGAAGACCTCGGACGCAGCGGCGAGGTTGTTGAAGGGGACGACGATGGTCTGCGAGGTGTAGGCGTCGGGGACGCCTTCGACGCCTTTGAGGCCGAGCGTCGCCACGCCCGAGCCGGCCTGCACCAGCAGCGAATCGACGTGGCCGTGATAGCAACCCTCGAACTTGACGACGATGTCGCGGTGCGTGTAGCCCCGGGCCAGGCGCAGCGCCGACATCGTGGCCTCGGTGCCCGAGTTCACGAAGCGCACCATCTCGACTGAGGGCACGGCGTCGACCACCAGCCGCGCCATTTCGTACTCGAGCTCGGTCGGGGCGCCGAACGCCGTGCCCCTGCGGGCCACCTCGTCCAGGGCAGTGACGACCACCGGGGCGGCGTGGCCCAGGATCAGCGGGCCCCACGCGGCGAGGTAGTCCACGTACTCGTTGCCGTCGGCGTCGCTGACGCGGCTGCCGCGACCATCGGCGATCACCGGCGGATCGCCGCCAACCCCGTTGAACGAGCGTGCGGGCGAGTTGACGCCCCCGGGTATGAGCCGCCTCAGGCGCTCGTTAATTTCGGCGGATCGCTGGCGCTTCATGCCAGTACGAGGATCGTGAGTCGGCTGGTAGACTGCCACCGTGCCGAGAACCGAGGACGCGCTGGCCAAAGATCTGCTGTTAACGCGGGCGCTTCTTGATGCGGTCGCCCGCAACGCTGCACGCGGGGCCGCGCCCTACCCGGGAGCGGGGGGCACGGAGGAGACCGTGGTGCGGGCGGAGGACCTGCCAGAGCCGCCGTCGCCCGACGCGGTCGAGGAACTGATCGCCCCCGGCGAGGATCTCTCGCAGCGCCTCCAAACCCTGCTCGATGAAGGGACCATCCCCGAGGCTGGCGCGGACTCCGACGCGGGGCGGCGCTTTAGTGATCTGGCCGGCCGGCTCAAGCGCGAGGGCCGGCCGGTGGAGGCGCTGCTCGCGTCGCTCGTGGTCGCCCTGCAGGACGATGACGCGGAGGCGGTTGCACTGATGCTCGATTCCCTGAAGGAAGACCGGCCCGCCGTGATCGCCGGCCTCATCGACCTGCTCGCCGTCGCGGGCGGGCGTGGCGTGGGAACAGGGCTCGATCGGCGCTAACACGCCGGCCGCCGACATCCCGGGCGCGCCGCCGCCGGTCTTTCCGGTGTTGATCGGCAAAGACCCGTCGCGCCTGCTCCCCGACGAGTCCGAATACGGCCCCGGCCGCCGCCAGCTGCGCTATGATTTTCCCGGCCTGCAGGAGGGTGACCGCAACGCCCTGCTCACCCACATCGCCAGCGGCAACAGCCTCGACCCGGTCAATCTGCTGTTCTGGGGTCGAACCACCATCGCCCGGCTCGACGCCGTGCGCGCGGCGCTGCGCCGCGCCGGGTGGGGAATGACGCGCATGGGCAGCCCGCAGACCGCCACCTTCCACGCCCTCGTCCACTCGCGCATGCGCTGGCAGCTGCAGAAGCCTCTGGACGGCGGGGCCGAGGTGCCGGAGGCGTTGCGGCCCATCCTCGCCGGCTTCCTCAACGGGGCGATGCCCTGGCGCTATCGGCTGCACGTCAGGATCTCGAGCGTCTACCGCGCGGGCGGCGACTGGGGCAGCGTCGCCGTCGGTGGCGCGCACATCGAGGTCGTACCCGCGCTATCGCCGGCGGGACGACGGATGCTGCGCCGGGCCGGGCTGACGCCCGGTGAGCTGACGGGCTGGTTCCTGCACCACGTCATCGATTGGAACCGGGCGCGGGAGGACCTGCAGAACGACCTGGCGTCGGCCGGCTATGTGCCTGCGCTCTGGAGCTGGCCGCACGGCGGCGTCTACCAGGACATCCCGTTCGACGGCCTCGTCTGCTGCGTCAGGTTGTGATGCCGCACGGATAGCCGAGCCCGCTTTCGGCGTCCGCCCCTGGAGGGTGCGGACCCGGGCGTCGCATTAGGAGGCAGGCGTGGGCGACAGGATCATCGGCCTGCTCAGGGTAGCGGTGCTGGCTGGGGCACGGCTCGCGATCGGGCGGCTCGCAGATGACGCTGTCGAGGTCGATCACGAAATCTTCGCCATCGATCACCGCCTCGAACCTGTCCAGCGCCTCGGGTGAGGGCCCGAAGAGGCGGTTACCGGCGGCGTCAAACATGCTGCCCGAGCAGTACTCGCGGAAAACAGCCTGCGGAATCGCGTGATGGCCGTGTTCAAGGAAGAAGTACTCGCAGCCGTAGGGGCCCGATATACCAGTAGGCGCGGGGGCCCCCCGGCGCTCGGACGACTACCACCTCGTCGTCGTCCCCATACCGCGCCGACGTCTCAGTAATCTCATCAAGCGGAACGCTCAGCTCGCTATCGTCGCCCCCGTCGCCGCAGGCGACCGCGACGGCGGCAACGAGACAGCCTATGGCAACGCCGATTCGCGGCATTCTGTCAGCCATCGGCTGGGGCAGGTCGGGATTGACCATCATGATGTTCGGCACCTTGCGACGAGATCCTGCTCCAATCTGGGCCATGGCCACGGGAAACCCGGGCGCCGGCGTTAAGGGCCCGGCGTGGGCGGCGGATGGTCGGCCTCATCCGGGAAGCGGTGCTCGCTGGGGCACGGCTCGCGATCAGCCGGCTCGCAGACGATGTTGTCGAGGTCGATGACGAAGTCCTCGCCGTCGATCTCGGCCTCGAACCTATCCAGTGGCTCCTCCGAGGGGCCGAAAATGTGATTACCTGCCCGGTCGTACGTACTGCCGGAGCATCCGTCCCGAAACACGGAATTTGGCAACCGGGGCCGTGGCGCCTCGAGAAAGAAGTATCTGCAGCCCCAGGCGTTGATGTGCCAGTAGGCGCGTGGTTCGCCCTCCGACATCACGACCACGACCTGGTCGTCCTCGCCGTAGCGGGCCGGCGTCTCCGTTATCTCATCGAGAGGTATCTCAAGCTGAGCGTCCTCGCCATCGCCGCAAGCCAGGAACCCGAAGGCCGTGACTACGAACGAGAGGGCGAAGCCAGCCGCGTACCGGAGCCCGTGAAATTGAGGTCCCAATCCAGATGCTGTTCCTCTTGATGTCCCTTCACGACAGTCGTGTGGAGGTGTGTAAACTTGCTGCGGAAACGGTCCCAGCCCTCTCGCGTCAGCGCCAGCCGGGTTATGCCCCAGTACACGCCCTTGTAATAGACATGGTCAGGCGTATAGCCCTGCTCGATGAAGCCCGCGCGCTTTAGCTGGCGGAAGGAACGAGGGTTGTGGTCGTAGACTTCCGCGTACAGCTTTCGAAACGGGAATGAGTCGAACAGGTACTCAGTCGCGATGATCGGCATCTCGCCCGCGGCCAGCGTCGCTTGAAAGGGCGGAGCTATGTACTCCATGAAGTAGCAGAATCCGTCCACTGGGCTGGCGTTGTAGAACTGGATGAACCCTATAGGGTCGCCGCGTCGGTTACGGGCGATGAGAAAGAGAAGCGAGTTAACTACTATCGTCTCTATCTCGGCACGTGCTTCGCCGAAGGAAGGCAACTTGCGATTGACACTCCAAAGGTGCAATCCGTCAGCCGCCACCCGCCAGGCATACATGGCATCGAGGTCGTCTGGTAAAGCGGGGGTCAGGGTTACCCAGCGCCCGGTCAGTGAAACCGGTCGCAACCCTGGTGGCGTAGGCCATCTCTCCGTCCGATTCGCCATCTAGAGTCTTTGGTTAATGGTGTGGGTCTCATTCATGTAATACGACCCCGAGTTTTGGAAGTAGTGGTGGGTAAGAGTCCGGTATTCATGGCCCTGAGACTGGCCGCAATCCTGGTAAATGCCGAGATCATGCGTGAATGCGATGTTCTGGTTGTAGGTGTACTCCCAACCGGTATTCATCCTTAGACTCCAAAGGTCCGAAGGTTCGCAGCGGTCATACCCCAATCCTTGCGCTCCGATCGTGTTTGCGGTGACGGGATTGTTCTGGTTGTCTGTCTTCCAGGTAATGGAATCCACTCGGAAGCAGAACCCACCGCAGAAATCCAGTTCATTTTGCCCATGTCCCCGATAGCCGGTCTGCAGTGTCCACCAGCGGTACTCAGCCGACGGTTGTCCCACCAGAGTTTCAGCGGCGTTGCCCGGTGCCCCCCAAGAGTCGCGGCTGGTTGCAGCCGCTGGTTCGGGGTTCTGGACGAGCGGAGAGATGGGAGCCAGGATGAGCGCCTTGGCGGTTACCCATACCATCAGAAATTGGTTCATCACGTTATCCCCTCACCAGGCTCGAGGCGACCTGAATCGCTTCATCTTCGGACAGACCCTGGGTCATGACCATTAGCAGATCGCTCTCCAGACGGATAAGCACGCCGTGCTGCTGAAGTTCGCTTTCTCGAGTCTGGGTGGTTGACCTCACCAACCAGGCATCCGACGGTCGCTCACCCGCGACCGTCAGATCTGCTTGCTCGGACGTATCCCATATCGGGAGGGCATGGGTCAGGACCTCGACAAACTTCTCGGCCTCACCCTGAAACAGCCCAACATGCACATCGCCATCACTGCGGTAGTCCACCTGATAGGCAGCTCCAACCTGCACCGCCGGGAACGGCCCCAATACCTGTGAGGCGACCGAACTCAACGCGGTTTCTGGCCCGATCACCGCCACCTCAGGCGCCGCAAGGCTGTGCTCGGCCAGGGCCTCCTCACCCAGTAACCAGAAGCCGCCGCGCTCTTGGGCGGCTTCCTCGATCGTGAGCTGGCGGAGTTGGGGAAGCTGAAAGGACGACAGGTCCGTGCCCTGGCTTGCGAACTGCAGCTCTGTCGGTATCTCAGCTTCTTCGAGGATCTCGATCGTCTGGACCGCGAACTCCTCTTTTATAGTCGGCTCGCCATCGCCGCTTGCTTCGAGCGTCGTCCGCCTCAAGACGAACCCGTCATCGATTGAAACCTCGATTTCGGTGAAGGTGCCTGAGTCGGGATTGCCCAGCCGGAAGAGTTGCGTAACCATTCCGGCCTGCTCGTCCCTTCCCAGGTCTTCCGCGTCCTCCCGGGCGGCCAGCTCGGCCAGATCGATGCCGAGGCTTAGGCGGCCTGAGGGCTCGAACTCGCTGACGATCCCCAGGACGCCGTCGTAAAGCACGGCGCTGTTGGCGTCCTCAAGTGCCTCCTGAACGACCAGGCCTTCGCTGTCGCGAGCGACAAGGTAGTTGCTGGTAGCGAAGCCGTCGTCGCCGGCTGCGCTCCAGCTTTCTACGGTCCATTGCCGTTCCTGCAGGGACCCGGGCGGCAGATGATATGGATCGGGTCGCGCGCTATCGTTGATTTCCGCGAAGTTGTCGTGGCGAGCTACCGTGTGCACCACGCTGCCGGGCGGCACGGCGAGCGTCGCGGCTTCAGCCTTCTGAAGCAGGTCCGACAACAGGGTGCCCCCATCAGGGTCGTCCTTGTCCTGGAAGGGCGACAGCGTGAGGAGTAGCGCGATGCCGGCTAAGCCAAGCGCGGCCATCGCGGCAATCCGATTTGTTCGATGCACTTGACTGCCCTCCCTGCGCGGTGCCAGGCGCGCTACGGATGGTTTACCTTCGTGTCCACCTCCATCCTCCCTGCACCGAGCGGGCTGCGGAACGTGGAAAACCGAAAGAGGAGCCTACGGCTTACCGAACTTCGCGCCGCTTTAGACCTGGCGGGTCCGATTTACCAGGTCTACCCGATTGCTGGCGCCGAGTTTGTTGTAGAGATGGGTGAGGTGAGACTCGACAGCCCTGGGCGTGAGTCCGAGCTCGCGGGCGATCTCGGCTGTCGCCAGGCCTCTCCTGACGCGCCTGATCGTCTCTACCTCCCTGCCGGACAGCCTCACGCTACCGTCCATCAGCCCGGGCACGGCGGCAACCTGGTCCGCCAGGGCCGCTTCCTGCACCCGCCCGTCGACAACAACGGCGTTCAGCCCGGTCGACGCGTTGAGGAACCCCGCAACCTCTTCGGGTGTCGAGTCAAGGCCCAGGTACACCCTGGCGCCGCGACGCATCCACACCTCAGCAAGGTCCGGGTCGGACGCTGGGCCAAGCGCTCCGACTGACAGTTCAGGGCGCAACGAATGGACCAGGACCAGCGCTGCGCAGGCTGGCTGGTCCTCGCTTACGTCCAACAGGCACCAGTCGGGGTGGAGCTGCAAGACCTTGCCCGCGACGTTGTTGAGCGAGGTCAGGTGCAGGACGGCCCCGTGAGCGACTATTGGGCCCGGTGTACCCCCTGCGCCCCAATCGCCGGCCACCAGGACTATGGGTGGCTCGCTTGCCAGGTCGGTCTTCTCGGCTTGCACGACGAGTCCCCGCTACAGCGTAACCGCATGCTATCACAGGGCTCCCATTCAGCCGAAGCTGACGAACCTTACTTGTTCCCACGCTGTACCTAACCAGAAGCTGTCGTTGGCGACCCGGCCATTCGCCTTTGGCGGGACTTGAAGCCGCGTCAGGCCAGCCAGCGGGCGGCTTCTTTGGCGTGGTAGGTGATGATCATGTCGGCGCCCGCGCGCTTGATCCCGGTTAGGGCTTCGAGGACGGCGCGGCGCTCCTCCAGCCAGCCGTTGGCGACGGCGGCCTTGAGCATCGAGTACTCGCCGCTCACGTTGTAGGCGGCCAGCGGCAGGTCAAAGCGCTCGCGGGCGGCGCGCACGAGGTCGAGGTAGGGCAGGGCGGGCTTGACCATCACGATGTCCGCGCCCTCGACGATGTCCTGCTCGATCTCGGCCATGGCCTGGCGTCCGTTGGCCGGGTCCATCTGATAGCCGCGGCGGTCGCCGAACTGGGGCGCCGAGTCCGCAGCCTCGCGGAAGGGTCCGTAGAAGGCGGATGCGAACTTCGCGGCGTAGGCCATGATCGGCAGGCCGGCGAAGCCCGCGCCATCGAGCGCGCTCCTTATGCCGGCGACGCGCCCGTCCATCATGTCCGAGGGCGCGATGATGTCGGCGCCGGCGGCGGCGAGGCTCACCGATGTGCGGGCCAGCAGCTCGACCGACTCGTCGTTCAGGATCTCCTCGCCGTCGAGCACGCCGCAGTGGCCGTGGCTCGTGTAGTCGCAGAGGCAGACGTCGGTGATCACGACCAGCGACGGGTCGAGGCGCTTCAGCGCGCGCACCGCCTGCTGGACGATGCCCTGGTCGTCGTAGGCCTCGGAGCCGACCTCGTCCTTCTGGGCCGGCAGCCCGAAGAGGAGGACGGCCCGGACGCCGACGGCTTTCAGGTCGTCGGCCTCGCGTACCAGCTGGTCCAGCGAGACCTGGTACTGGCCCGGCATCGACGAGATCTCGTCGCGGATGCCGTCGCCGTGGCGGACGAAGAGGGGATAGATGAAGTCCCTGGGGTCCAGGCGCGTCTCGGCGACGAGGCCGCGCAGGGCCTCGCTGCGGCGCAGGCGCCGGAAGCGGCGGAAACCCGCATCCGCCCCCAACCCGGCATTGCCTTTTCTACCGCTCGTCTCAAGCATTGACATCGGCTTCCTCCCGCGTGAAGTGGTCCACGATCGCCCTGGCCAGTCCCGGGACGCTATGCTCCTCCGCCTCGATGGCGACGTCAAGCCCGTGCTCGCGGGCGGTGGCCGACGTGATCGGCCCGATGCTGGCGACGGTCGCGCCGTTTAATCCCTCCAGCCCGCCGAGGAGCGACGCGAGGTTGCGCACCGTCGACGAGCTGGCGAAGGTGACGATATCGAAGTCTCCTGACCGTACCCGGCCCAGAGTTTCTGCTGGTACGTCGGCGGGTACCGAGGAGCGATAAAGGATCAGCTCGTCGACCGCGGCGCCGGCGGCCTCCAGGCCGTCGATCAGCTCGCGGCGGGCGGCGTCGGCGCGCGGCAGCAATATACGCCTGCCCGCGAGATCGTGGCCCCCGAACGCCTGCAGCAGGCCCTCGGCCACGAACTCATCGGGCACAAGGTCGGGGCGCAGGCCGCGCTGGACGAGCGCCGCCGCCGTGCCGGGCCCAATCGCCGCGAGCAGCGCGCCGCCGAACGCCCGTGCGTCGAGCCCCGTCGAAGCGAGGTGGTCGAAGAAGCGCTCCACACCGTTGGCGCTGGTGAAGACGACCCAGGCATATTCATGAGCGGCCAGGCGCTGAATCGCCCCCGCGACCTGGGCGCCGTCGAACGACTCCTCGATCTCGATGGCCGGGAGCTCGATCACCTCGGCGCCCTGGTCTTCGAGGAGGCGGGAGAGCTCGCTGGCCTGCGCGCGCGCCCTCGTCACGACGACCGTCAGTCCGAACAGCGGTCGCTCCTCGAACCAGCCGAGGGGGCCGCGAAGGGTGACGACATCACCCACCACGATCACGACTGGAGGCTTGAGGCCGGCGTCGGCGGCGAGCTCGGCGATGTCGTCGAGGCGTCCGGTAAGGGTGGTCTGCCGGGGTGTGGTCCCCCAGCGCACCAGCGCTACCGGCGTGTCGGCTCGGCGCCCGTGGGCGATCAGCTGGCGGCTGATCTGGGGCAGCGTCTTCACGCCCATGAGGAAAACCAGGGTGTCGGCCCCGCCGGCGATGGCCGCCCAGTCGATCGACGATTCGTCCTTGTCGGGGTCCTCGTGGCCGGTGATGACGGCAAACGAGGCGGCCACTCCCCGGTGCGTCACCGGGACGCCGGCGTAGGCGGGCGCGGCAACCGCCGAGGTCACGCCGGGGACAACCTCGAAGGCGACGCCCGCGCGGCGCAGGGCGATGGCCTCCTCGCCGCCGCGTCCGAAGACGTAGGGATCGCCGCCCTTCAGCCGCACCACTCGTTGCCCGGCCAGCCCTCGCTCGACCAGCAGGCCATTGATCTCATCCTGCGTCATGGCGTGGCGGTCGGGCTGCTTCCCGGCGTAGATCATCTCTGTGTCGTGTCGCGCCCCGTCGAGGAGGCGTGGGTTGGCGAGGCGGTCGTAAACGACAACGTCAGCCTCGCCGATGCGGCGGGCGCCCAATACCGTGATCAGTCCGGGGTCGCCGGGCCCGGCGCCGACCAGTGATACGAGCCCGTTCAAGGGTCAACCCCCGCGAAGTCCCGCAGCAGGTCAGCCGCCCCGTCGGCGAGCAGCCGTGCCGCGACCGTCTGTCCGAGCGTCTCCGGGTCGGCGACGAAGCCTGGCGCTTCGTGCTCGAGGACGGTTGCGCCGTCGGGTGACGCGGCCATGGCGCTCAGTTTGAGGCGCTGGCCTTCCGCGCGCGCGAATGCCGCGACCGGAACGGAACAGCCGCCCCCGAGCGTGTCCAGGACGACGCGCTCGGCCGTGACGGCTGCCCGCGTGGGAGCGTGGTCGGCACGCCGCAGCAGATTCAGCGTGTCGAGGTCCGACGCCCGGCACTGCAGGACGATGGCGCCCTGGCCCGGCGCCGGGAGCATCTCCTCCAGCGACAGGATCTCCGTCGCCTCGTCCAGGCGGCCCAGCCGGGACAGGCCGGCCACTGCGAGGACGATTGCGTCGTAGTCCCGAGCCCGCAGCTTGCGGATGCGGGTCTCGACGTTACCCCTGATCTCCTCGGGCTGCAGGCCCGGGTAAAGCCGGCGCAGCTGGGCGGCGCGGCGCGTGCTGCTGGTGCCGACGCGTGAGCCGGGGGCCAGTTCGTGCAGGAACATACCATCATTGGCGATCACGGCGTCCCGCGCATCGGCGCGCTCGAGGACGGCCGCGATGATCAGCCCGGGCGTCTCCTCGGTCGGCAGGTCCTTGAGGCTATGTACGGCGAAGTCGACCTCGCCGGCAGCCAGCGCGCGCTCGATCTCGGTTACGAAGACGCCCCTGCCGGCAACGTCGCGCAGCGGCGTTTGCTGGTCGCGGTCGCCCTCGGTCTTGATCGTGACGACCTCGACCTGGACGCCGCGGAGGGCAGCCACGGCGAGGCCCGCCTGCTCGAGGGCGAGTTTGCTGCCGCGCGTGCCAACCCGCAGGCGGGTCACCGCTCAGCCCTGGCCGGCGTCGTCGCCGTCGAGGCCGAACAGGTAGCGGACCGACGCGCTCTGCTCGCGTCCACGCTCCGGGTCGCGCAGCCGGGTGATCGGCTCGTGGAGGAGCTTCTTCATCAGGGCGCTGGTGAGCGCATCGAGTCGGTCCCGGTCGGCCTCGCTCAAAGCTGGCATCCGCGCAACCGTCCTCGCCAGCTCGGCCTGGCGGATGCCCTCGGCGCGCTGCCGGAGAGCCGAGATCGTCGGGACGACGTCTTGCGAGCGCCACCAGGAGAGGAAGCGCTCGACCTCGTAGTCGACCAGCTGCTCAACCGCGCCGACCTCCTTCTCGCGCTCGCGGAGGTTGTCCTGGGCGAGGCTCTGCAGGTCGTCGATGTCGTAGAGGTGAGCGTTGGGCAGGTCACGGACCTCGGGCTCGATGTCCCTGGGGACAGCGATGTCGATCAGCAGCATGGGCTTGCCGTCGCGGAGCGCCAGCGCGTTCTTCACCATCTCGTGTGTGACCAGGCAGTGCGCGGCGCTGGACGAGCTGATGACGATGTCTGCCTCGGCCAGGCCCTCGGTGAGGCGCTCGAAAGGCACGGCGGCGGCGGCGAGGATTCCGGCGATCTCGGCGGCGCGCTCGGCGTCGCGGTTGGTGACCAGCAGACGTCCCACGCCCGCGTCGGCCAGCGTGCTGGCGGCCAGCTTGC
>WHTO01000082.1 GCA_009377665.1 Dehalococcoidia bacterium | reverse complement strand
TTCGCGTTACGGTGCATAGGGCCTCCTCGGACGGTGATTCGTACAATCACACGTTCCGTCGGAGGCCCCTTTCATTCACCCGGGCTGTCACCAACCTCTGTGCTCAGTACATCTAGCACACGAAAACGCGAAAAGGCCGAAGATAATCGACTCGGAAGGGTCAACCGGGGCCGAGAACCGGTGTCCCAGCACCGGAGTCATCATCCGGTCGAGTAGGCGATGCGGATGCTGGGCCTGGACCGTCGCGACGTTCAGGCGGACGGCGCCGGGCCGCTGGAAGCCCCCGCTCGCAGCCACCGCAGGCGGGTCTGAAGCCTCTCGTCCAGCAGATCCCGCAGGGCGCTGCTCGCGATCCAGCGGCCCGCCCTGCCGCCGTTCTTACGAATGCGCAGCGCCGAGCCGATCGCGGCGGCGTTGAGCGCCGCGTTGCGCTTGCCGATCTGCTTCAACGCCCAGGCGACAGCTTTCTTCACGAAGCTGCGTTCGTCTCTGGCCTCCCGCTCGATGATTGCCAGGAAGCCGAGGAATACGTCGTCGGGCAGGCCGCTGTCGTGGGCCGCGAGGGCGACCAACAGGCTGAAGCCTCCACGCTTGACGAACTCCTCGTCGCGGCCGCTCCACTCCGCCGCCTTCTGACGGGCGTAGGGCGTACGGTCGAAGAGGATGCTGCAGCAGTGGTCGACGAGGTTCCAGGAGTCGCAGACGGCGATCCAGGCGTCCATCTGGGCGGGGATCACGTCGTCGGGCCGGTCAATGAGAGTGGCCATGATGCGGGCTTCGTGGATGCCCGTGTCCCACAGCGCGAGCGCGAGGGCGTGATCCCCAAGTCGTGGCCTCGCCAGGAAGCGAAGCTCGGGTATCGACACCCCATAGCTGTAGCGGGGATTGATCCCGATGCGGACACGGCCCCGACGAATAGCGTCGCTGCCCCGCTGTTGCAGCTCGGCGACGATGGCGTCGACGGTTGGCGAGATCACGGGCCGCAGAGGCGCAACGCGAGCTCGTAGAGGACCTGGGTGCCCAGCTTCAGGTTCTCAATCGAGATGCGCTCGTCGTGGCCGTGGAAGGTGGCCAGCTCCTCGGGCCGCAGCAGCGCGGGCACGAATCCGTAGGCCGCGATCCCACGACGGCGGAACGTGCGCGAGTCCGTAAAGCCCGGTGAGATCAGTGGCACCAGCACCGAGTCCTCGACCAGCTCGCGCGTCACCGAGCGCATGGAGGCGACGAGCTCGCCTTCCATGTCGGAGAGCCCGCTGGGAGACACGAAGATGGTCTCGATCTCGACGCTCTCATCGTCGATCACGCGCCGCAGCTCGGCGATAAACTCGTCGGGCTCGCGGTCGGGCAGCAGGCGGCAGTCGAGTGTGGCCTCGGCCAGGGCCGGGATGACGTTGATCTTCACGCCGTAGGTTGACGTGGTCAGGCTGATCGTGTCGCTGGTCATGGCGCCGATCGAAGGGTTCTTCGCGGCCACGGCCGGCACGTCGCGGGGGCCGGTGCTCGAAGGCAGGATGCCGTTGCGCTCCAGCCCGGAGAAGAAGCCTTCCATGACGGGCAGGATGCGCGTCTCGCGCTGCCAGTCGTTGATGCGGGCGAGGGCGCGTGTCAGCTTTACCGGCGCCGAGTCGCGCCGGGGGACGGAGCCGTGGCCGGCGGGGCCGCGCGCTCGCAGAGTCAGCCAGAGCGGAGTCTTCTCAGCCGGGCAAAACGCGAAGACGGGGCGATCCTGGCCCAGGAGGTCGAGGAATCCGTAGCTCCCCTCGTTGATCACCCACTCGGCGTCGAGTACCTCGCGGTGATGCTGGTCCAGCCACTCGATCCCCCAGGCGCCGCCCGCCTCTTCGTCAGCCACGGCGAGGAAGACCAGCGGCCTCTTCAGGGGTATGCCCTGGCGCTTGAGCAGCAGCATCGCCAGCAGCTCCATCACGCCCATGCCCTTCATGTCGAGGGCGCCGCGTCCCCACACCTGGCCGTCGCGTACCATTCCTGAGAAGGGCTCCACCGACCAGTACTCTTCCTGGACCGGGACGACATCGGTGTGATTGAGGAGCGTCAGCGGCTTGAGGCCGTCCCTGCCGGGCAGGGTGGCGGCGAGGTTGACGCGGTTATTGCCGGCGTCATAGGTCGTGCTTTCGATGCCATCGCGGGCCAGCACGTCGGCGAGGAAGCGCGCCGCCGAGGTCTCGTCGCCCGGCGGGTTGACGGACTGAATTCGGACGTACTGAGAAAGGATGTCGACCGCTTCGCCGGTCACAGCCTCCCAGTCAACGGCGGTCATCCTGCTGTCCCGGGCCACCTGCGTGTGGCGATGACCCTGGCCGGCCCCCTGACTCGATTGATGGAGTGCACGGTTTGTTTCCTCCGCCGCTCGAAAGTCAGGTCCAACGTACTTTCTCCGATCCGCAGGTTGCTAACGCGTACCTCTCTAAGCCAGTCGGGGAGGGTTGGGGCGACGATCGTCAAACAACGGCCTGCCGCGTCGGGGGAGAGACCGAGGATGTGTGCCAGCATCATCGGCACGCTACCGGCGGCCCAGGCCTGGGGCTTGCAGGCCACCGGATAGGGCACGGGCGCCTGGTGCGGTGACCGCAGCGCGCCGCCGAAGAGCTCGGGGAGCCTGAAATACTCGAAGTTCAGAGCGGCCTCGTAAATGGCGGTTGCAGCTGCATTAGCGCGTTCCGGCATCCCGTTCTTCTTCAAACCGGCGACGATCAGAGCGTTGTCGTGCGGCCACACGGTGCCGAGATGATAGCCGTAGGGGTTATAGCGCGCGGATTGCGAGCTCAGGGTCCGGATCCCCCAGCCGCTGAACATGTTGGCCTCGAGCAGCCGCGCCCCGACGGCGGTCGCGCGTCGCGGGCTGATGATCATGGACCACAGAGCCTGTCCCGGATTGGACGATATGGCGTCCACCCGCTCGCCGTCGCCGTCGATGGCCAGCGCGTAATAGCCCTCATCAGGCATCCAGAACGAACGATTGAAGTCGCGATATAGCGCTGCTGCTGACGACTGCAGCCGACGGCTCTGGTCGATGTCACCGAGGGCGGCGAAGACGGTCGCCATGCCAGTCAGGGCTGCGTAGGCGTAGCCCTGGACCTCGCACAGGCTGATGGGTGGTGCGGCCAGGCGTCCGTCGGCATGGGCGATGGAGTCCCATGAGTCTTTCCAGCCCTGGTTAACCAGGCCGCGCTCCGAACGCCGCTCGTAGGACAGGAACCCGTCTTTGTTGAAGTCGCCGTAAGTGGTCATCCAGTCCAGGGCGCGCCTGAAGCTGTCTTCGAGCCGGCGCATTAATTCGAGGTCGTTGGTCCAGCGGAAATACTCGGCGGCCAGGACGAGAAAGAGGGGCGTCGAATCGACGCTGCCGTAGTATGGCGCGAATGGAAGCTCGCCGCTCAGGGCCATCTCACCGAGGCGATACTCGTGGAGAACCTTGCCGGGCTCTTCGTCCCTTGCCGGCACCTCGGCGCGGCCCTGCATCGACGCCAGCGTGATGAGGGCCGACTTCGCAATGTCGGGCCGGAAAGCCAGGAGCTGCAGCGCCGCGATGCAGCTGTCCCGGCCGAACAACGCGTCGTACCAGGGCGTGCCAGCCGCCGTATAGTCGAGGCCATCGCCCGCGCTGGCCTGCAGCATCCGGATGTCGGCCAGGCTGCGATTCAACACTTCGTTGAACAGGTCGTTGTCGGTCTCGACCACGGTCGTCTCGCTCAGCCAGGAGGAATAATCCGTGGAGACCTCGCGCAGGTGGCTGCCCATCGTGCCGTCGGCCGAAGGCCGCCTGCTATCGACATAGATGTGCGCCGTGAGGGTGGTTGTGCCGAGGTGCTCCAGGCTTACGCGGTGCAGGGCGTGGTCGGCTGTCAGCTCGAGCGGCGCCGGTTTCCAGCTGATCCGGGTTTGCCGTGTCGTGCCATCGGTCCCCCTGTACGAGTAGCGGACGGCGTCCGCGTCGACCTTCGCTGGCAGCGGCGAGCCGCGGCGCTCCCGGGGATAGCCGCGCACCTCGAAGATGTCGGCGAAGTCCGCATTCGTGTGATAGACGATGTCGATGGTCACCGGCGTCATGCTGAAGTTGGTAACCTGGAGAGTCTCCTCCAGCACGTCGTCGAAGATGGCGCGCACGCGACGGATCTCGATCGTTTGCGGTGCTATCTGCTCACCGTCGCCGGTGAGCATGCCGGGATTGGTGAACACCTGCTCCTGGGTGAAACCCGCTTCAGCGGTTGAACTCAGGAGCACCGGCTGCACATTGCGCAGCATGAATTCGTAGGTCGAGAGATGGCGCGTGTCGGCGTGATAGAGGCCGTAGCCGCGGCCGTTGCCGTCCGGGACGTTGCCGCTGGTGTCGGTGAGCAGGAAGGTCCCCGCCTCGCGGATGACAAGCGCCTCGCGAATGTCGTCCACAGCAACGGGACCACGGTCGGGGAGCAGCTCCCGCTGCTTGGTGCGCGTCTTGCTATTCAGATGAGGGGGCATCCGGCGATCCTGTTGAATCTATCGGATTGTCTCGGGTGATTGGGGATTCGCCGTACGGTTCCGCCAATCTCGGCTTTGGTTGGACCAGCGAGTCGCGGCAGGAAGCGTGGACCGGTGGTTCAGTCATGTGGGAAACGCGAGCCGAATGAGTGCTAGGCGGCGTGCGTAGCGCCGCTCTGCTTTCGCATGGCGGTGTCGACCGTGGCGGCCATAGTCTGTGCCTCGGCGGCCAGGATGCGCTCGTACACGGCGATGTAGTTGTCGACCATCACATGGGCGTCGAAGTTCTCCAGCGCGTGCCGGCGGCAGGCTGTGGCCGACAGAGCATCGAGTTTGCCGAGGGCGTCCACCATTCCCTCCACGTCATCGACGAGATAGCCGCTGAGGCCGTCGGCGATGACCTCGGGCGCTGCACCGCGGCGGAAAGCTATCACGGGTGTCCCACAGGCCATGGCCTCGGCCATCACGAGCCCGAACGGCTCCTCCCAGACGATTGGCAGGAGCAACGCCCGGGCACGGGCGTAGAGGCTCCGCTTCAGGGACGCGTCGGCTTCGCCCAGCCACTCGACGCCCGGAAGCCGGAGTAGCGGGGCGAGGACATCGCGGAAGTATTGCTCGTCGGTCGGGTTCGGATCGACTTTGCCAGCCACCACAATCCTGCACCCGGCGCGCTGCGCCGCCTCGATCGCGAGGTGCGGAGCTTTCTCGGGCGCAATCCGGCTGAGAAAGAGCACGTAGTCCTCCTTGTCGGCCGAGAAGGGAAAGGACTCGACGTCGATAGCGTTGTAGACGTGGCCAGCATAGGTACCGCCGACCGTGCTCGGCAGGACTTCGAAAGCCCGTTTGCTGACCGTGCAGTAGTAGCCCTGGTAGTTCTGCCAGGCGTGCTCCCAGTCGCCATCGAGCAGGCAGTGCTTGGTGGAGAGCATCGGGGCAGAGCTCAGGGAGCTGAAGGGCACGGCGATGCTTCCCATGTGGTTGTGCACTACGTCGTATCCCCGGCTCGCTTCATCCAGCGCTGCGGAAAGGTGGGCCAGCTCGTAGGGCAGCTTGTCGGTCAACTGGCCTTCGCTCCGCAGCGGACGGGGGTAGGTGGAGAGCAGCCGGGCGCTCGTAGTCGATTCTCCTGTGGCGACCAGCGTGACATCGTGACCACGTGCGACGAGGCCTTCAACCAGGGTATGGACGACGGCTTCGGTGCCGCCGTAGGCAGGCGGAGGTATGTTCTCCCACAGGGGAGCCAACTGCAGAATATGCAAAAGGAAAGGTCTCCGGTTTAGATCCGCAGGACGCGACGGCCTGGGGAGTGAAGCGGGTGCGGCGGTGCCACCCTGCTTTACATATCATAGCGCAGGGTCGCGTCCTCTGACGCTCATGGGCGTAAACAACTTGTTAAGTTGAGATCCGTCTCCCCAGGGGCCGGCAGCCTAGTCCTCGATCGGCACTTCGTCGATGACGAGCTTGAGGGCGACGTGAAAGGCCGAGCCGTAGCCGGGCTCGGAGTCCAGCCAGATCTTGCCGTCGTGGGCCTGCACGATCTCGCGCGAGATGTAGAGGCCGAGGCCGAGGCCCGACTCGTGACGCATCCCGCGCGAGTAGGGCTCGAAGATGAAGTCTTTCTCTTCGATGGGTACGCCGGGACCGTCGTCGGCGATTGAGATCACGGCCTCGTCATCCGCCCTGGCCAGGCGGATGAGAATGCGCCCGCCAGCCGTGTTGTAGCGGACGGCGTTGTCCAGGAGATTGTCGAGCACCTGCTCCAGCCTCTGGTGATCGCCCAGGGCTTCGAGCCGCTCGGTTGTCGGGAGTTCCAGGGCGATGCGCTTGCGGGGATCTCGCTGGCGGCGACGGGCGACGCGGCCCTGGACGAGGCCGTTGAGGTCGACGTAGTCGAGGTCGAGCCGCTCCCGCAAACGGGCGCTCTGGATCCGTGACAACTCGAGCAGTGCATTGATCATCGAGGACATTCGGTTGGCTTCGGAGACCAGCTCCGAGAACGCGAAGTCGGTGTCTTCGCTTATGCCTGCGAACTGGCGCTGCAGCACGTGCGCGTAGCCCAGCACGGTGGTCAGAGGGGTTTTCAGCTCGTGGCTGACGAGCGTGAGGAACTCGTCCTTCTGACGGTTCAAATCCTCGAGGTTTTCGCGCCGCTCTCGCTCCTCGGTCACGTCGCGCAGGACCCACACGGAGCCCAACCTGGCGCCGTCGTCGGTGTTAACCGGCGAGGCTGTTACGAGGAGCGTGGCCTGGCCGCCCGCGCGGGCTATCGTGGCTTCCGTGGAGACCGTCTCGCTGGTGGCAATATTGACGAGGCTCCCCAGATCCGAGGGGACCGGTAGTGGGTCACCGCTGGTGCCGAGTAACTCGAGGCGCGCGGACATGTCGTGCAGGCTCTCTCCCGGTTTGTGGTTAACGTTCGTCAGCTCGCCGGCGGCTCGGTTCGCATAGACGATCCGATCTTCCCGGTCGACCAGGATCACACCGTCGGTCATGTTGTCGAGCGTGGAACGCAGCTGGTTCTCGGTCTCGCGCCCGCGGCGGATGCCGGCAACGTCGGCGATTACAGAGGCAGCCTGGACGGCCAGGCCCTGGATGCTTTCGGTTTCGTCGTCGAGGTGGGCGTGCGGGCCGCTCCAGAAAAGGGACAGTACGCCGAAGTCCTGGCCGCGGTAGATCAGGGGCGCCGCAAGGGCAGCGCCCGCCCCGGGTAGCAGGGCGGGGTCGAGCCTTGCATCGGCATTGGCTTCGGGCGCACTGGCGTACTTGAGCAGACGGCGCTCCCGGAAAGTCAGCGCGGGTAGCGCGCGGCTGGCGCTGGGAAGCTGGCGCAGCAGCGAGGTGTGCTCGGGGGGCAGGTTGCGCTGTGCCGCGAGCACGAGGTCGGGGGAACCCCCTTCAGCGGGCATCAGGATGGCCCCCGCGGCGGCGCCGACCGACTCGCAGGCGCTGTCGACGGTGACCTGCAAGACCTGCTCCATCGGCAGCCCACGGGTGACGGCGGCCGTCAGCGCTGCGCCGGCAGTGGCGAGACGCTCCCGGTGGCGGGCGGCCTGGTACTCGCTGGCGTTCTGCCAGGCCAGGGCGGCGGCCTGGGCCAGGGAGCTAAGGAGTGCTTCATCGTCCGGGCTGAAGGCGTCCACTTCGGGGCTGAGCGCCTCGATCAAGCCGACGGGGCCGCTACCGGTCGCTATTGGCACCACGACGACGGAGCGCGCCTCGCGGCCCCCGTTGAGCAGAATCAGCGTTGTGCTGTCGGTTCCGCGCAGGTCGGAGCGGCGTTGTGCGAGGCCACTGGTCAAGACCTCGTGGGCGAGCGTTGAGGCAACAGGGGTATCGGAGAGTCCATCGATGCCCCGCGCGGCAGCGATACGGAAGTGCGCTCCGTCTTTCTGAAGGACGGCGGCGTGCTCGACCCTCAGTACCTCGGCGGCGATTGCAACGAGGCCGTCAAGGGTGGCCGCCGGGTCCAACGAACCCGCCAGCAGATTAACAACTCGAGAAATATCGCCGGCGTGAAGGGGCGCCGAGCTGCCGGATGAAGGGTCAGGCACTGCTTTCCTATTGTCGTCCACCGGATGTGGGCGGCGGGGAAGCGCCTGGCTGAGTCTAAGCGATTCGCGGCGACAATCTACGACGCGACGCCGGCCTTGACTCGATGAGAACATTAGTTCTATTCTCGGCCTCCAGTTCAGTAAAGGGGTCGAGCGATGAGAAAGACCAGGCGACGCTACTCCTCCTTCGAGGAGGTGAATCCAGAGGCTGACGTTGACTTCCTGCGGGAAAGGCTCGCCGAGTCGTTCGCCGAGATCGAGATGCTGCGCGAAGAGGCGGCCCTTCACTCCGCCAGGGCCGCGGAGCTGGAGCATCGAATGCGCGGGCACGACCGGCGTGCAGGCGGCGCCCGATGACTGTGACGACGGCGTCAGCGCCCGAGCAGGTCAGGATCCTCGACATGGCGCGCCGTCAGCGCTACGCCGAGAACCTGGCGTTCTACCAGGGCGAGCAGTGGGAGACGGCGCGTGACCGGCGTCGCAGGCGCCTGACCTTCAACTACGCCCGGGCGATGGTCGACAAGGTCACCAGTTATCTGATGGGGCGGCTGCAGTTCTCGGTCCCCCTCGACGCGGGCGACCACGACCGCGCGCGGGCAACCGAGCGGGCGCTGGTCGAGGTGTACGAAGACAACGCCCTCGCCCAGCTCGACTTTGACACAGAGATCGACTGCGCCGTCCTGGGCGACGCCGCCTACCGCGTGGTCTGGGACGGCGCCGCGGGGCGAGTAGTCGTCACCGCGCCCGATGTCCAGGGCATCTTCGCCTGGCCCGATGGCCAGGACCTGAGCCGGCTACGCCGCGTCGTCCACCAGTACGACGTAGACGGCGGGCCGCAGTCCGGCGGCTTCAGCGTCTGCGAAGAGTGGACGGCGGCGACCTACACGCGCTGGGCCGACAACGAGGTTATCTCAGCCGGGCCCAACCCCTATGGATTCGTCCCCTATGTCATCTATCCCAACATTCGCCGCCCCAAGGACTTCTGGGGCGAGTCCGACCTCGAGCAGGTCAAGGAGGTGCAGCGCGAGCTGAACCGTGCGCTGACCCAGCTCTCGCGCATCCTCGAAGTGTCGGGCAACCCGATCGCCGCGCTTGAAGGGGTCCACGACGCCCGCGACATCGCGGTCGAGCCGGGCCAGGTCTGGGCGATGCCCGAGAACTCGCGCGCGTATCTCATCGACCTGCTCTCGGGCAACGGCGTGAGCCTTCACATCGACTACCTGGACAAGCTCTACCGGGCGCTGCACGACCTCGCCGAGATGCCGCGGACGGCGTTCGGCGACAACTCGGGTCGGGTGACCTCGGGGGCGGCGCTGCAGATCGAGATGGACCCGCTGCTTAAGAAGGTCGAGCGCAAGCGCCTGACCCGGACCGTTGCTTATCGACGCCGCAACGAGCTGATCCTGCGGCTGCTGACGCGCTTCCGCGGCGTCGACCACTCACCTTTCCGAGCCGATGTGGCCTGGGGAGCCATCCTGCCGTCGGACCGCCGCCAGCTCGTCCAGGACGAGATCGCGCTGGTGGGCGCCGGTGTCCACAGCCGGCGGCGCGCCGCGAACGAGCTCGGGGTCGAGGACCCGGAGGGCGAGTACCGGCAGTGGCTGAACGAGCAGTCCGCGTTGGACACCGCGGGCCTGGACGAGCGCCGTCGCGCTGGGCGGAACGGCGCCAGCAAGGAGGTGCAGCCAGGGCAGTAGTGGGGGATACGTGGCGCAGAGGAGAAGGAAAGGAAGAGGAAATGGAGCATACAGAGTTGATGGAGCTGATCGAGCGCTCGGCGCTGGAAGCCGGGGATCGTGAGCTGCTAGCAACCGCCTTCAATACGGCGCGGGAGGGTGCTGCAGAAGCGTCGGCGCAGGCCCAGGTGACGGCGCGGCGGCTGGAGGATGAGACGAAGGCGGGCGTGGCGCGCTATCGCGAGCTGCTGATCGCCGCCAACCCGGACCTGCCGGCCGACTTCATCCAGGGCGAAAGCTACGCCGAGATAGACGAGCGACTGGCCGCGATACGCTCGGCCGCGGAGAGCGTCGAGAAGCGGCTCAGCGCGGCCTCCGGGGTCGACCCCGCTGTCGGGTTGGCGCGGTCGGCGCCGGCCTACGCCGCCCTGACAGGCGAGGCGAAGATCGCCGCCGCGCTGGCCTCGCGCCGGCGCTGACGAGGCTCGAAACCGATGCATGGAGCCCGAGGGGGCAGGAAGTTGAGGAGGATGTGAAATGGCTCTGACTTTGACCGAGGCGGCGAAGCTCTCGAACGACGTGGTACGGCAGGGGGTGATCGAGACGATCATCAAGGACTCGCCGGTGCTGCAGGTGCTGCCGTTCCAGGAGATCGTCGGCAACTCGCTGACCTACAACCGCGAGAACGAGAACGCCGAACCCAGCTTCTACGACGTTGGCGATACCTGGACCGAGGGCACGCCGACCTTCACCCAGAAGACGGCGACGCTGAGGATCCTTGGCACCGACGCCGACGTCGACCAGTACCTGGCGACGACGCGCAGCAACGTCAACGACCTCGAGGCCGAGGTGCTCGCGCTGCGGGCCAAGGCCGTCCGCCACAAGTTCGACAAGACCTTTGTGAGTGGTGATGTCTCGGTCGAGGCCGATGGTTTCGACGGCATCCGCGAGATGATTGTGACCGACGGGCCGGCAAGCCAGGTCGTGACCAACGGTGCGGACGGCGGCGCGCTGACCCTCGAAAAGATGGACGAGCTGATGGATGTGGTGAAGGGCCGCACGCCGGACATCGTCCTGATGTCCAAGCGCGAGCGGCGCTCGCTGGCGAAGCTCGCCCGCACGGCCGGCTATCGCCTGGAGACGAACCGCGATGAGTTCGGCCGGCCCTTCGAGACCTACGCCGGGGTGCGCATAGCCGTCCACGACGACGTAGCCACCGACGAGGAGGTCGGCGAGAGCAGCGACTGCGGCACGATCTACGTCCTGTCGTTGGGGCCGGACGGGATCGCGGGGCTGACCGGGCCCGGCGGTTTGCAGGTCGAGGAGCTCGGCCCGCTGGAGACCAAGGACGCCCACCGCTGGCGCATCAAGTGGTACGTCACGGTCGCGCTCTACAACGCGCTGACGGTCGGCGCCATGACGGGCGTGCGTCCCGTCGCTTAGCGGCCACAGCGGAAGGGGCGGACTCGGCTCCGCCCCTTCCTTGGAGGACCAGGAACAACCAGGGAGGAAAGACCATGCCGGCACTACTGGCGACGATCCGCGAACGCCTGCGCATCGACCTCAAGGACCCGGACCTTCAGCGCTGGAGCGACAGCGTACTGGACCGTCATATCGCCCGCACGGTCAGCGAATACGGGCGCGTCCTGCCGCGCGAGCAGGCGTCGCTGCTGGCAACCGAAGCGGCCTCACGTTTTCTCGACGTCAGCAGCCTGGTCGACATGAGCGAGATCGAGGCGATTGAGTACCCCGCCGACCGCTATCCGCGGAGCTTCGTGGCCTTCACCTCGTGGGCCGGCGCCTGCGAGCTGCTGGTCGATAGGGAGCCGGAAGGGGACGACGCCCGGGTCTACTGGCACGGGGCCCATGCCCTGTCGCTATCCGAGTCGTCGATCCGCACCGAGGACGAGGAGATCATCGTCGCCGGCGCCGCCGCCTACGCCCTGCTGGAGTACGGGCAGTACAGTGTGGACCGCATCAACCTTGGCGGCGACGACGCCGACGGCGAGTACCACCGCCAGGGGCGTGCCTTCCTGCAGCGCTATGAAGCGATGCTGGACGAGCTCCGCCAGAAGCGGGGCATCCTGTCGGGCCGTATGTACTCTCTATCGGCGCCGGCGGTGGCGCAGCGTGACGTGGTCGGCGAGCCGTGAGGACTCTGCAGCGCGCGATGGGGTCAGGCGGTCAGCTCGTCGAGCAGCGCCCTGATGCGCCCGTGGATGTCGTCGCGGATGCGCCGGACTTCGTCGA
Source organism: Dehalococcoidia bacterium (assembly GCA_009377665.1). Lineage (GTDB taxonomy): Bacteria > Chloroflexota > Dehalococcoidia > WHTO01 > WHTO01 > WHTO01. The sequence goes on along the minus strand of WHTO01000082.1, from coordinate 159 downwards.
GGCTCCGCCCTGCCGGGTCCTCGACCTCCCAGTCGCGGTAGACCTTGCCGGGATACACGGGGCAGGCGTCGCCGCAACCCATCGTGATAACGACGTCGGCGGCGCGGACGACCTCATCGGTCATCGGCCTGGGGAACTCCTGCGCCAGGTCGACCCCTA
>WHTO01000081.1:8623-12366 GCA_009377665.1 Dehalococcoidia bacterium | reverse complement strand
CCCGAAATGCCGGCAGGACGGTTGACAAATCCTCGTTGTCGACGCCGGGGAACGTGTAGTCAGGGATTATCTCGTAGGGCGAGTCCTCGGCCGTCTCGATGAACTCCTTGTCCTCAGCCACGCGCTCGAGGCCATCGGGATGCGAAGAGGCCAGTGGAGAGAACAGGGCAACCGCCACGGCGATGGCCAACCCGACCACAACGATGCCTGCATAGCCGTACTTGGACATGACTAAACCTCACTCCCTGCCATGGCGCGCTGCCGGCCTTCGCCGGTTACCAGGTCCGGACGCGTACTCAGAATGAAGGCCAGTGCTGCCGCCGTTATCAGTCCCTCGCCGATGCCGATGAGAGCGTGAACTCCCATCATCGCCGGCAGGGCGACGTCCAGCGGCGACGTATCGGAGAGCACCAGCTGGAAGGTGGTGAAAAGGGCGGCGGCCTGTACAGTCAGCCAGGCCGCGGCGAAGGCTGACACCAGCCGCGCTCCGCTGCCTGCCGCTGTGAAGAAACCCGCGGCCCTGTAGACCGCGTAACCGAGGAAGGCGGTCAGGATACCCATGTTGAAGATGTTTGCACCCATAACGGCCAGCCCACCGTCCTGGAAGACAATCGCTTGCAGCCCGACCACAGCGGCCAGGACGATGGCCGCTGCCCACGGGCCGAGGAGGATGGCAGCAAGCGCGCCGCCAAGCAGGTGGCCGGAGGTCCCGCCGGACACCGGGAAGTTGATCATCTGGCCGGCAAAGATGAACGCCGCCATCACGCCCATCAGGGGGACGGCGCGCTCATCGAGCGTGCGATTGGCAACCGAGATGCACGCCGCCAGGCAAACGCCCGTGATGATGAAGAAGACAACAGCCACTTCGGCGCTGAGAAAACCGTCGGGTATGTGCAGTAGCCAGTAGAAGTTCAACGTTCCGCCTCCTCCGGGGTCTTGCTGCTCGCAGCGCAGACGCTGCAGGTTCCGTAGATAGCGAAGTGATCGATGTCGGGCTGAAAGCCGCTCACCTCGGCGATGGCGGCCGCCAGTCGGTCCAGGTGGGCGTGCTCCAACGTCTCCGTGCCGCCGCATTCGCGGCAGATCAGATGGTGGTGGCGTTCGCCGGCCAGCCACTCGAACACCGCTTCGCCCTCGCCCACATCCGTCTCGGAGACCAGGCGCAGGTCCTTCAGGACCGTCAGCGTCCGATAGACGGTGGAGGCATCAACGTAGGGGGCGTCGCGGCGTACGGCTTCGAGTACCTGTGCGGCGGTCAGATGGCCGCCGGAGTGCTTCAGGGCGGAGGCTATCAGCATTCGCTGAGGCGTCAGCTTGTGGCCCTGCTCGCGAAGCGCCGTCGCGATCTGCGACTCACATCCCATTAGCGGTCACCCGTACTTGCATCTACATGCAGATACTATTCAAGGCGCCGTAAAGTTGCAACCGCGCGCCGCGCCAGAATCAGCCTCGAGCTGCGTGGCGCAGGTCGCGCGGGCACAAGCTGTTCAGGAAGGGGCGGGCGCTTCGGCGCCCGCCCCCTGGATTCAGGAACCCGTGGTGATCGTCACCTGCAGGTTGGTCCCGACCGGACCGGTGCTGTAGGCGTAGATCCCGATCAAGTAGGTGGCGCCGTCGACCGCGGAGAACGACGCGAACGACGTGGCGTCGCCGCCGGCGAGGTCGACGTCGTCGTTACAGGCGACCTCGGTTAACTGCGTCCCATCCGCCGAGATCTCCCAGACGGCAACGACGGTGTCGTAGTCGCTGCCGGCGGTGCCAACCAGGATATCGAAGGCGCCGATTGGCGTTGCCGAATACCAGATGCTCGATGAGTCCGCCCCCGAGCCGCAAGTCGGCTGGGGCTCCTCGGCCTGGCTGGTCGCCGTGCTGGCGTTCACAGCCTCCTGGAACGGAATCTCGGTCAGCACGCCGGGGTTAAAGATATCGTCCGAAGCGAGGGCTATCCCCTCGCCGGAGTCATCGCCACCTGGCATCTCGTCGGGGCCGCCCTCACCATCGCCGCCCGGAACTTCTTCCGGCTGGTCATCCATCATCTGCTCGTCCTCACCCTCGGTGAAGACCAGGCAGGCCTCCGGGCCGTCGTTAAAGCCGTCCGAGAACGCGTTGCTGCGCTCGAAGGCACTGCCGTGCGCCCCGGGGTCGGTGAACGGGGTGTCTATCGGGTCGCGCACGGTATAGAGCGCGATCACCCCCTCATCGAGGTCGCCTGGCTCCAGGATCTCCTGCTCGTCCTGTGCCCATCGCGCCCAGGCGCCGGCGAAGCAGTCCGCCTGTAGTTCGGTCAGGATGGTCAACGCGTCGAACCCCAGGTTCGCGCGCGCCTGGATCGCGTGTCCCCACTCGTGAGCAATAACGAAGGCGATTGCGAAGTCCCCAATATCACGGAAGAAGGGGATGAAGAGGTTGGGCTCGTCCCAGGCGATGAAGTCCTCGGGCGGAAAGCAGTAGAAGGCGTTGACCGGCGTCGCCGCTTCTCCGAAACAGGTCGGTCCATCTTCCTCAGAACTGTAGGGTCCAAAGACCGAAGGACTCTGATACTCGCCGCCAAAGACCTCCGGGAAGGTTATCGACCAGTACTCGTCAACGGACTCGATAGCCAGTTGCAGGTCTGCCTCGTACTCCTCCTGCTGTTCCGGGGTCAGCGGTCCGGGAGTTTCGGGGGCAGGGCGCTCCTCTTCCTGGGACTCCTGCTCATCGTCCTTCTCAGGGTCGGGCGTGGGCTCCTCGCCTTTGTCCTCGCCCGACTGCGAGGGTCCGTTCGGATCCTCTTGCTCTTCCTCGTCGTCAGCAAAGTCGAACGGGGATCCTCCTTCGTCGTCCTCTTCCTCTTCCTCTTCCTCTTGATCGCGATCATCGTCGTCGTCATCGTCACCGCCGCAGGCAGCCGAGAACATTCCCAGCGCCAGGACGGTGATTCCAAAGACGATTGCCAGGGTGTTTCTCGTGGACATGAAGGCTCTCCTGGAGGGCACGTGGCCCTATTTCGGTTGCATAACAATCGTCAATACGGAATCTATGGGCAAGGTGATCCCGCGTCCGTGCGCTTCGTCACTATTCCACAGAGATAAAGTACTCGTAATAGGGCTGGTTGCCCCTGACCACCTCAACCTCATGGTCGGGCCATGCCTCTCGAACGGCTGCGGTAAGCGAGGACGCGGAGGCGTCGTCAACATCGCGTCCCGGGTAGAGTGCGATCAGTGCCGAGTCCGGGCCCGTCATCATCGAAAGCGCCCGGGTTACCGCCTCTTCGATCGCCCCGGCGGCCGCAACCAGGTCGCCATCCACGATAGCCATGTAGTTGCCGGCGCGGATGTCGACGTCGCCAAGCCTGAGATCACGGACAGCGCGCGTAACCTCGCCGCTGCGCACGCCATGGAGGGCGGCGTTCATCGCCCGTATGTTGTCGGCGAACTCCTGGTCCTGGCTCAGGGCAAGCAGCGCGGCGATGCCCTGGGGCACGCTCGTCGTCTCCACCACCTGCACGTCCTTTTCGCTGAGCGTTGCAGCCTGCCGGGCCGCCATGATGATGTTCTTGTTGTCGGGCAGGACGACAACGAGGTCGGTCGGCGCCGCCTCGATCGCCTCAACGATTGACGCGGTGCTCGGGTTCATGGTCTGTCCGCCTTCGACGACGATGGTCGCGCCGACGCTTTTCAGCACATCGACGATGCCGCTGCCGACAGCGATAGCGACCACGCTGATCGGACCGCTTTGATGCACGGCCGACGCGCGCGAAGCCA
>WHTO01000081.1:2010-8613 GCA_009377665.1 Dehalococcoidia bacterium | reverse complement strand
AAGCCAGCGCGCCCGCCTGCACCGCCATGTTGTCGACCTTCACCCGGGCGAGCGCGCCGAGTGACGTGGCGTGGGAGAGCACGCGCCCCGGGTCTCCGGTATGAATGTGCACGTGCAGAGTGTGCTCGTCACCGACCACGAGCAATGACTCGCCCAGGGCTGCCAGGTTCTCCTGCATGCCCGTGGGCGAGAGCGCCCGACCAGACACGACGAACTCCGTGCAATAGCCAAAGGCTTCCCTGTCGTGATTCCGTTCGGACAGCCAGTGGTCGCTGATGGCCGACAGCACGGGGGGTGTCAGCTCGTCGATGTGGCCGCCGCGCAGGTAGTTGAGGGCGCCCTGGAACATAACATAGAGGCCCTGCCCCCCAGCGTCGACGACACCAGCTTCACGCAGCGCGGGCAGGAGCGCCGGCGAGCTGCCGACGGCGACCCGCGCCACCGAGCAGGCTGACTCCAATACGTCTGTTATGTCGTCCACGGGGTGCTCCGACCTGCGCAGGGCGGCCTCCCCGGCCTCGCGGCAAACGGTCAGAATGGTCCCCTCGACGGGGTTGCTCACGGCGCGGTAGGCGACCTCGGTGGCGCCGCTGAGCGCGTCCGCGAACTCGGCCGCGCCGACGCGGTGCTTGCCCGCCATCCCCGACGCAAGCCCGCGGATGATCTGCGAGAGGATCACTCCGGAATTGCCCCTCGCACCCATCAACGCGCCCTCGGCCATCGCCGCCGAGACGACTCCGACGCTGTCGTTCGAGGCCTCACGCGCGGCTACCATCGTCGCCTTCATCGTGAGGTACATGTTGGTGCCGGTGTCGCCATCCGGTATTGGGAAGATGTTGATGGCATTGATGGCGCCGGCGTTGCGCTCCAGCCAGGCCGTCGCCGACTGGAACATCTCTCGGAGCGCTGTGCCATCAAGATGCGACCGCTTCGTCGCTTCCAACGGGGCCTCCCTGGGAACGGGGGTTTTGATTGTGCCCCGGATGACTCAATGCTAGCCTGAGGGAGTCGGTAACGGAACGCTTTGACGGGCCCGCCTCAATGGCGGGCTTCTTAACGAGGAAAATCACATGGCCAACAGTTGCTCGGTCTGCGGGAAGGGAACAACCTTCGGGCGGAACATTCGCCACAAGCACTCGGGCCGCTGGCAACGCAAGGCGCCGATGACCAGCAGGACGTTCAAGGCCAACCTGCACAAGCAACTCGTCGATGTCGGCGGCAAGCGCGAGCGGCGAGTAATCTGCACGCGCTGCTTGCGCACCCAGGTCAAGCAAACCGCCCTGTAAGCGGCCGGGCGCCCGCGAGAGGCACCTCTCCACACTCGACCAAAACGCCGTCCCGACCGTCAGACTACTCGCGCGCAGCCGCAGCGCCCATGTAAGTAGCGAGTCCTTCTCGCAGGGAGACCGGCTTGAACCCGAGGTCGCTTTGGATGGCGCTGTTGTCGACCACGGCGTCCATCGCGACGAACTCGACGGCAGCCGGGCTCAGGGGTGGACCTGGCAGTAGTTGCAGCAAGGACGCGCCGGCCTTGACCAGAGCCTTCGGCTGGTGGATGATGGCGCGCTTCTGATCCGAGGCGGACAGGCCGGCTCTGATCACTTCGTCCATGGAGAGGACCTCTGGACCGCCGATCTCATACGTCCGATTGCGGCTGTCGGGGTTCTCGATTGCGTCAGCGACCGCGCGGCCTACGTCCCCGACGAAGACAGGCTGCACCCGCTGCCGCGAGCCGTCGCCGAGCACGGGTATGAAGGGCAGGAACTTCCCGAATCCCAGCAACCGATTCAGGGCCTTGTCGTCCGGGCCGTAGACCCACGAAGGTCGAAAGATCGTGTACGAGACGCCCGATTCGCGCACCGCTTCCTCGGCCTCCCACTTCGTCTTGAACCAGTGAAAGTGGGAGTCCGGGGCCGCCCCGGCCCCGCTGAGATAAACAAGCCGTTCGATGCCAGCCTCACGCGCGACGCCGGATATTGCCTCCGCGCCGCCGCGGTCGACCTGCTCGAAGGTTCGTCCCTTGCGCCGGTTCTCGACCGGGGAGTTATCGAAGGCCAGGGCGACCACAACCGCGGAGGATCCTCGGACCGCGTCCAACGCGGACTCGCGCTCGCGAATGTCAGCCGCGAATGGCTCCACGTCGAGGTTTGGGAAGCGCGAGCGCACTCTGTCCACCGAACGCGACACCACGCGGACGCGCCGGCCACGCTCGCACAGCTCGCGCACGACAGCCGACCCGATTAACCCGGTACCGCCGACAACAGTATCCACGACAGCCTCCCCGCTTCATTTGCCCTGGTGGGATTATCACACGAGCGCGGACTGATCCTGCCCTCGGCGGGTCGGACGACGATGGCGGAGAAGTACACGGCCCTGCCCCGGGATTAAGAGCGCGTCTGCGCGCAGGTCCTCAGACGGCGGCTGCCGTCTCAGCAGTACGCGGTTCCACCTGGTGCTGGTGTGCGCCCAGGCGGCGGCGCTCCAGGTACTCCTGGTGCTCCCAGTCGACGCTACCCGGACGCTCCTGGATCATCGCGTGCCAGCGCCGCCAGAAGCCGCGCATCTGGACCTCGTCGGTAAGGCCGGGGATGCGCTTCATGCCGCGCGAGATGTCTGAATACTGCACACCGCTCGCCGCGAAGCCCATCTGTGCCGATTCCAGGGCCTCGACATCGTCCGGCGTGGCGAAACCACCCGGGCCGAGGAAGGTCAGGAAGCTATCGAGCCGCTTGGCAAGGAGGCGCGCGCTCTCTTCGCGCGGCGCCAGCTCCCAGGCGTCGACGGTCATGTAGTCTGCCGCGACGGGCCAGAACTGACGGACGGTAACCGCCATGATGTCGTTGATGAAGAGGTTCGGGAAGATCAGCAGGTTGCGGACGGTGCCGGCCATGCGCTCGGCTCGGCGCTGGCCGTGGCGCGCCACCAGGCGAGCCATCGTCGCTTCGATCTCAGGCTTCGCCTCCTCCCCGAACAGGGGATGCCAGATCGCAATCGGTCTGCCGTAGGGCGCCGGGCCCTCGAAGGCGCAGTGGCCATTGCCCAGGCTGTAGCCGCGCCCCTCGACGCCGTAGTCTGTCGACATATCGAGGCCCTGGTCGGCGATGTAGTCCCAGTACGTCTGGTGCGTGGGGATGCCGTGATAGCCGTCCATGCTGTTCTCGACCAGCAGCTTCCAGTTCGCCCGCATCGAGTACTGGTTCGAGCCGGGCACTATTTTCATGCCCTCCTCGGATTGGTCGAAAACGAGGTCGATGAACTCTTTGGCGTCGCCAAGGTAGTCAGCGAGACTCTCGACATCGGGGTTGAAGGAGACGAAGTAGAGGCCCCGGTACTGCTCAAACCGTTCGACCTGCTGGAGGCCGAGCTCGCTTTTGTCGAAGGCCTCGCCGTAGCCCTCTTCGTCGGGCACCCCGATCAGGTTGCCTTTGTTGTCGAATGTCCAGGCGTGATAGAAGCACTGGAAGACCTTGGCGGTGCCGGCGTCGGCGCGGCAGATCAGGGCTCCCCGGTGCGTACAGGTGTTGTGGAACGCGCGGTAGATGCCGTCGTTCCCTCTGATGAAGATGATCGGCCGACCGGCTAAGGTGCGCCGCCTGTAGTCACCCGGCCCCGCGAACTCCGACTCGTGGCCGACGTAGAGCCAGACCTTATCGAAGATGCGAGCGCCTTCGAGCTTCAGTATCTCGGGCGAGGTCATCGTCGAGCGATGGACTTTGAAAGCGCCACGCTAGCGGTCGTCGATGATCGCGTTCGTTAGATCCACGTTTAGCCCACCTTTCGATCCTCAAGAGGAGCCGGTTCAATCAAATGTACCGGCGGTCGAACACGCACGATCTTAGTCCACGTTTGATATCGTCGTAAGACTCCAGCTGGCGCGTCCGTTCGCCGGCTCACAGTTGGCGGGGAATGCGGCTTCCTCCACCAGGCCGCAAGATGAAATTGGTGGGCAGCTTTCTCCTCAGCTTCGGCGTCATCTTCGTGGCCGAGCTGGGAGATAAGAGCCAGCTCATGGCCCTTACGTTCGCGGCCCGCTATCGCGCCCTCCCGGTCCTCATCGGAATCACGATTGCCACTGCCATCGTGCACGCCTTTTCCGTCCTCTTCGGCGCTGTCCTGGCGGTCAGCCTGCCGACCGACGCCATCACTGTTGCGGCCGGTATTGCTTTTCTCTCGTTCGCCGCCTGGACAATCCGCGGGGACCGTCTCTCCGAGGAAGAGGGGCGCAAGGCTGAGCGCAACAACAGATCGGCGGCCCTCGCTGTGGGCTTCGCCTTCTTCCTGGCCGAGCTCGGGGACAAGACCATGCTGGCCACGATCACCCTGGCGACGACTGAAGGCTGGATCGGCACCTGGATCGGTTCCACGGCGGGAATGGTCGCCGCCGACGCAATCGCAATTATCGTGGGCAAGCAACTCGGCGAGCGCCTGCCGGAGCGAGCTATCCGCGTCGGCGCAGCGCTGGCCTTCCTGGCGTTCGGCATCCTTCTCATCGCAGAGGCGCTCGCGTAAGGCCTCCCCCACGGACAGACGACGCGATCTTTTGTTACCGTCGATGAAGCTTCGCGCGGCAGGGCGGCAGGCTTAGCAGGAAGGAAGTTGCATGGCATTATCAATCGACGTCTTGATGGAAGGCTACGGTTTCAACACGAGCGTTGGGATCGTCGGGTTCTGCGGCTCGTTCTTGATCGAGGGCGGCGACAAGCGCGTCCTCGTCGACACCGCCCACGGCGGCCGCCGGGTCTACCTGCAGAGCCAGCTCGAAGCCCGCGGGCTCAAGCCCACGGACATCGACGCCGTCGTCCTGACCCATGCCCACTGGGATCACGTCCAGAACTGGGATGTCTTCGCTCACGCGCCCATCCTCTTCCACCCCAACGAATTCAGGTACAGCCACAATCCCCACCCCAACGACTGGGCGACCCCGCTCTGGACGGGCGACTCGTTCCGCCAGGCCAAGGTCCAGGAGGTCGAGGACGGCTACGAGATCATGCCGGGCGCGCGCATCATCGATATGATCGGCCACTCGCCGGGCAGCATCGGCGTTGAGGTTGAGACCAACGACGGCGTGGCAATCATCACAGGGGACGCGCTGCACTTCGCCAACGTGGCGCTTACAAGGCAGAACCCGCTGGTCTTCTACAACGACGACCTGGCGACCAAGGCTATCGAGCGCGTGCTGGACCGCGCCGACGTCATCTACCCGGGCCACGACCAGGCCTTCCGGGTGGTCAACGACAAGATCGAGTACGTCAGCAAGTTCGAAGTCACCCTGACCGCGATCACGGCTGACCGCCCGGGCCTGAGCTTTTCGGCCACACAGAGCCTGGGGTGGCGCGTCATGCCAGGCGTCGAAGATGTCGACGGCCTCGTGGCCAAGGCGAAGATTCCGGGCTAACGCGAGGTTAGGGGGCGGCCCTTGGCCGCTCCCTACTCGCCTAAGTCGGTTACAGTGTAGCGGCTACCCGGCGCTCGCCGGGGACTGGTCGCCACGCGCCGGCTCCTGGCGGAGGAGGCCGCGAAGGCGCGCCGGCGTGATGATCTCGTTCGCCATTGCAATGCCGACGATGACTGCACCCAGCCCGACCAGCGTGTACCAGGCCAGCCTTTCGTCGAGGACGAGCCAACCCAACAGCACGCCGGTGGCGGGCATGATGTATGCGTTCATCGACACTTTCATCGCGCCGATACGCACCATCAGCCAGTAGAAAAGGAGGTTGGCTATCGCGGTGCCGAAGCCCAACGTCAAAAAGGCAGCCCACTCGAGCTCGTCCAGCACGGCCAGCCGGCCAGGCGGCTCAATCAGCAGCGCCACGGGAACCGAAACGATGGCCGCGAACAGCAGGATGAAAGCAGCAACGACCATCTGGTTCTCGCCCCGCAGGTGGCGGCGCACCAGGATCGTGGCGATGGAATAGAAAAAGGCGGCCCCCACGATCGCCAGGTCGCCGAGCAGCGCGCTCTCACCCACATCGATGAAATCGCCTCCTGAGAGGATCGCCACACCAACAAATCCGACGACGAGGCCCAGCACCTTGCCCGGCGTCAGGTGTTCGTCATACAAAAACCAGACGGCCATGCAAGCCGTGATGATTGGCATGGCCGCGCTTAATACGGATGTGGAACTGCTCGATATTCGAGTCTCGCCCCAGGTCACGAAGAAGAAGGGCAGGGCAAGCCCAACCGAGCCCGAGATGAAGAGGAGGAAATAAGACGAGCGCTTCCGCGGCATCGGTAGACGCATCGCGAGCACGATCGCGAAGGCGAGCGAAGCAGCGAGAACGAGGCGCCCCGCCACGACGAGCGTTGGGTCAATCTCGTCGACCAGCACCTTGATCATCAGGAAGGTCGACCCTACGAGGCTGCCCTGGAAGACCAGCACAGCCAGGTGGAGGGGCTTCAAGGAAAGCGGCCTGGCACGTTCAACGCAGAAAACATCGCAATCCGTCGAGACACAGCTTAGATACGAAGCTAAAGCTTCGGACGCTTACGGCCATCAGCGGTCACCGCGGCGCGTGCCCGCCGGCGAGACGACCCGCGGGGGGTCTAGCTCAGCAACGCAGGAGCGAGTTCGCGCCACTGCCAGAGCGGGAGCGCAGCCGAATC
>WHTO01000081.1:0-2000 GCA_009377665.1 Dehalococcoidia bacterium | reverse complement strand
GCCATGCTGCACCGCTATGGCGCGCACGCGGCCGACGATGGCATCCAAGTCACCCCATGCGACGATGGCATCGACCAGCCGGTCGCTGCCTCCGCCACCGAGGTCGTTGTCGCTGAAGCCGTAGCGCTTGACGTTGTTGGCGTAGTTGGGCAGCGCGAGGTATCCCTTCATGTGAGTCCTGGCGATGGCCCGGGCCCTGTCGGGGTCCTTCTCGAGGACCACGGCCTGCTCTGGGGCAAGGATCGGTCCCTCGCCGAGGATCTTGCGCGCGTCGCTGGTGTGCTCGAGCGGCGCGAAATAGGGATGGGCGCCGTCGGCGCGCTCGGCCGATACCCTCAGCATCTTCGGCCCGAGGGCGGCAAGCACGCGCACAGGCTCCTCCGCAGGAGCGGGTCCGCTGTAGGGTGCTTTATCCATGGCGTCGAGGTAGCTCTTCATGCGCGCCAACGGCTTTTCGTAACGATGACCGCGGATGCCCTCGACCATCGGGGCGTGGCTGACGCCCATGCCAAGCAGGAAGCGGCCGGGATAGGCCTCGGAAAGGGTCTTGTGGCCCTGCGCCATGGTTACTGGATCGCGGGCCCAAATGCTGGCTATTCCGGTCGCGACGGCTATACGCCTCGTGCCGGCCAGGAGCAGCGAGGCGTGCGATAGCGCCTCCTTACCGCGCGCCTCGGGCACCCAGACGGCTCCGTAGCCCAGCTCCTCGAGCTCGGCCGCTGCCTCCTGCTCGCGCGCAGCCGGGTGCTGCTGCAACGAGAAGCTCCAAATTCCGACCCGGCCTATGTCCATACAAACCCTCTCCGCCCGCTGGCATCGCAGTAAAGCGGGCCGGACGGTCAAGCCCTCGCTCGCCTATCGGCGGGGCTATCCCCCTTGGGACCTAAACTCGGTGACAGGCCACCCAGTGCTCCTTGCCGGCTGACCCGACATCGCGCCACTCAGGCACTATGGCCTTGCACTCGTCGATGGCAATAGGGCATCGAGTGTGGAACACGCAGCCCGATGGCGGCGACACCGGGCTCGGCACGTCGCCGGCAAGGATGATCCGCTCACGCGTCTGCTCAACGCGGGGATCGGGAATGGGTACAGCAGAGAGCAGGGCCTGGGTGTAGGGATGGAGCGGGTTCTCGTAGATCTCATTGCGGTCGGACAGCTCCATCAGCTTGCCGAGGTACATCACCGCGACGCGGTCGCTGATGTGGCGCACGACCGAGAGGTCGTGGGCGATGAACAGGTAGGTCAGGCCGAACTGCTCCTGGAGGTCCATCAGCAGGTTGATGATCTGGGCCTGGATCGAGACGTCGAGCGCCGAGACCGGCTCGTCGCAGACGATGAAGTCGGGCTCGACCGCGAGTGCCCGCGCGATGCCAATGCGCTGCCTCTGGCCGCCGGAGAATTCGTGCGGGTAGCGGTTGGCGTAGTAGGGGTTCAGCCCTACTACCTGCAGCAGCTCGCGTACTCGCTCCCTGCGCTCGTTGCCGCTCGCCAGGCCGTGGATGGCCAGCGGCTCGGAGACGATGGAGCCGACCGACATGCGCGGGTTCAGCGACGCGTAGGGATCCTGGAAGATCATCTGAAGGTTGCGGCGCATTCTCCTCATCTCGCCGCTCTTCAAGCGCGCGAGGTCCCGTCCCGAAAAGAGGATTTCCCCGGTGGTGGGCTTGTGCAGCTGGAGGATCGCCTTGCCGGTCGTCGACTTCCCACAGCCCGACTCACCGACCAGGCCGAGGGTCTCGCCCTTGCGGACGCTGAAGTTGACCCCATCCACGGCGCGCACGTCGGCGACCTTGCGCTGGAAGATCATCCCGGCCGTCACCGGGAAGTGAACACGGAGGTCTTTCACCTCCAGGATCGCGCTTCCGGCACCGTTGCCGTTCCTGCGGATCCCGGTTGCCTGTAGCCCTTCGTCGCTGGTCAGCACCTCAGACTCCATTGGCCTCCACCTTCACTCCCTTGCCAGCTGTCTCATCGGTGTGCCAGCAGGCCGCGGTGTGCTG
>WHTO01000080.1 GCA_009377665.1 Dehalococcoidia bacterium | reverse complement strand
GTAAGCATCCCATCAAGGACCGCGAAAGGCCCGCTTTACAAAACCTGCCTCGGCGTGGCAGCCTGTCTGGTGGCGGGGCAAGGGGAGCGCTATGGAGACGATCAGTGCCATCCTGCTCGGGGTGGGCGGGCCCTGGGGCGGGATTGAGCTAAGTCCTGAGATGGCCCTGGGCTTGCTGGCCATGGTCGGGCAGCTGGCCTCGCGCCTGCCCTCGGACGGCGGCCAGCTGCCGGCGGCGGTGCTCGCGGCCCTGGCGGTCGTCGCGAAAGTCCAATCGTTGACCCCACGTGAGACCGAGGTCCTGGTGGGCGTCGCCAGCGGCCAAAGGCATCGTGAGATCGGCGTAAACTCGGGATCACCGAGCAGACGGCCAAGGAAACGGCCAGCCGCATGCTCCACAAGCTCAGCAAAGGCTCGCGGGCCGAGATCGAACACGCCGCAGTCGCCGCGACCGAGCTGAGCCAGCATGGCACGCCGCCCGAGCATATCCAGTCGTTTCTCGTGTCGCGTCTGTGCCAGTGATCCCTGGTCGGCTGGGCGCCGGCTGCGCGCGTCGTGACGGCAGAAACTTGCCACCGGATACCTACGGGCGTATGTAATGGAGGGGCGCGACCTCGCCTAGCCTAGGGGACATGAGGCCTTCCGCGACCTCATGAGCCGGACCGTATACCGGGAGCGGGCAGGACGCCAGGCGTCGTCCCGTGGCCGCCGTTGCGCGGCGTCAGCCGCCTCGAGCGATGGGGTGGTGCTGGTTTGACCATGCCCTACGTCCCGGAGACCTTCCCCATCACGCTGCGCCAGGGCACTCCGCTCCGGGTGGCGCTCGATGAGCTGGCAACCGAGGTCGGCCTGACCGCGCCCCAGCAACATCTGCTGATCCACATCGCCGCGGGACAGCCCCACGCCATGATCGCCGACCACATTGGCACGATGGACGACTCCGTGAAAAAGGTTGCGGCGCGGACAATGCAGCACTTGCGCGTGAGGTCGCGCGCCGAGATAGAGGCCGCTGCCGAGCGCGCCGTGGCGCGTGCCGGCGAGGGTGCATCGGTCAACGACCTGAAGGAGTTTCTGCGCGACCGGCTGCTTTAGCAAAGAAATTCGGAAGCAAGCCAGCCCGATGTCCACCGAGTGCACATACAAACCCTCTCGCGTGTCCTATGGTCAGGCTTCAACAGCGGGTGGCACCACAGGAGAGGGGTCATGAAGATAGGCAAACTGCCCGGGCTCGCGAGCCCGATCGTCGTCGGGATCATCGGCGTTTGCGCTTTCTTCTTGGCGCTGCCCGGCGTGGCCGAAGCCGACGTCGCGCGGCCACAGGGATGCCTGTCGTGGGCGGGCACAAACTGGGGCAGCAACTGCCGCGCCGGCATAAACCCTCTCCAGACCGACACGTGCGGCAATCACGTCAAGGGTGTGCAGTGGATTGTCCACTTCCAGGTCGCCCCGACCACGGTCGACGGCGACTTCGGCACACAGACTGAGACTCGGGTCGAGCAGTACCAGGACGCGAATCTGCTAACCATTGACGGTGTCGTCGGACTGCAGACATGGACTTCGATGCAGGACGACCTCTTCCAGCACGGCACGAGCCCTGGCTGGACTTACTTCCGCATCGATGGCGATCCCGGCCAGCACAGGTACTTCGCGGTAAACAACAGCGAGCTCAAGTACTACGCGCTGACCTACGCCGGCACGTCGTACGAGAGGTTCAACCGCCACGGCGGAACCATCAGCGGTCCCTGCTAACTAAATAGAGGAGGCTCCAGGAAATGACCGGTTTCGACAGGCCAGTTCAGACAGGCGCAGTCCTGCGCCGGTGGTCGCCCGTGTTGGTGGCGCTCATAGTCCTCGGCGGAGTTCTGGTGGCGTCGTACGTCTACGCCGGCGCCGAGGAGGGAGACAAGGTCTTCACCTCGCCGCCGGGCTACTACCAAGAACCAAGCGAGGAAGAGCTTGCGGCGCTTCCCGAGTCGTTCCCGGCGCTGACCGTAACGGACAACGGGACGCGCTCCCAAGATCTAACAACGAGCTTGCTCGCTGCGATCGAGCAGTCATTACCCAACCCCGTGCTCGCCTCAGTCCAGGACGCCCTCCAGAGCCTTGAGGTCTGGCGAGCCCAGGACGCAGAGTCCTTCGATGGTGGCTTGATCGAGGATGTCATCCTGAGAACACCCGAGTCCCATCAGATTTCTGTCGTTCGTAACCCGTTCTACGGCCCAATCGACACGACCATCGTGTTCCCAGGATCGCACGACGAGGAGATCCCGCTGGAGACATGGGAGGACGGCACGCAGGCAGCCATACGTTACAGGCCAACCACCCACCCAACTCAGATCATCTTCGCCAAAGGCGATACGATGGTGGCCCTCACCGATGACGGGAGCGTAGCCCTCGGCGATTCCCGTCCGTGGCTGACGGTCGATCAGCTCCGCGTCATCGCCCAGGCGATGGCGGCAGAGATCCCCGCGGCGCCATCCGACGGCAGCTGATGACTGACGTAGGAGGTCCGGGATGACTGGTTTCGCTGGCGCACCTCGAAACACTGCTCCCGGCCTCCTGCGCTGGTGGCCCGTCGTCGCCGCTGCGGCGCTCCTCGGCGTCGTCGCCCTGGCGGCCTACGTGTACAGCGCGAGCGGGGCCGAGGCGGAGGGGGGCGAGACGATCGTCACTTCACCGCCGGGCACCTACGAGCAATCCAGCGTGGATGACGAGGAGCCATACAGTGCCGAGCACCCGGAAGCCTATCCAGCGCCCCAGGATACACCAGGCGGTCCGCGTGGACAGGAACTTGGCACCGAGTTGATGGCGGCAATCGACGGCTCTATCGACGCCCCGGAGCTTGTCAGCGTCGCCGAGGTACTCAGTGCCTTCGAGGTGACCCACAGCACGGATGTCACATTCCCCAACGGCAATACTGGCGAATCAGCCACCGCAACCACCCCTAATGAACACATGCTCGTGATCACCAGGCAGACTCTCGAGGGACCGCTCGACACCGAGCTCACCTTCCATTCGCGCCGGGGTGTATCCACCGAGACCTGGGAAGACGGGACGCGCGCTGCCATGCAGTACACCCCCGATAACATCAGCGCCAAGCTCAAGATCATCTTCGTCAAGGGCGACCTTGTGGTTCGGATCATGGATATCGGGCAGCAAGAGACCTTCTTCAAACAACCCACGATGACGCTCGACCAGCTCCGCATCATCGCCCAGGCGATCGCGGCCGGGATGCCGGCCGGCCCGTCCGGGAGCGATTGATAACGGCGCGGGAGGTTCGGGATGACCGATTTCGTTGGCGCACCTCGAAACACTGCTCCCGGCCTCCTGCGCTGGTGGCCCGTCGCCGCTGCGACGGCGCTCCTTGGCGCCGCCGTCCTGGCGGCCTATGTGCACAGCGCGGGCGGGGCCGACGCCGGTGGCGGGGACAGGATAGTCACCTCGCCCCCGGGAACCTACGACCCGCCGCCCGGCGACACCGGATCTAGCGACGACCCAACCGACACGTTCCCGGGGCCGGTGGTGACGCACGACGGGCCCCGATCCCAGGATCTCGCCGACTCGTTCACCGCGGCGGTCGACGGCTCGCTCGCCAATCCGGAGTTGAGCAATGTAAGCGACATCTTGCAGAGCCTGCAGGTGGCGTTGGCCGAAGACGGCGAACACACGGTTGACGGTTCGCAATACGAGAAGGTGATCTTCCGTGGCGCCGAATCCCATCAGATAGGCATGACCCGCGCGCCGTACTACGCGCCATTGGACACCAACATCTTGTTCTTTAAACAGGAGGTGTCGGTGGAGACCTGGCCCGATGGAACGCAGGCGGCGATCCACTACGACGAAGGACAACGCCTGCAAGTCATCTTCGTCAAGGGCGACACGGTCGTGAACATTAGGGATAGCGGTAGAGCGGTGTTGGACGACAACAGCACCTGGCTCACGCTCGATCAGCTCCGCGTGATCGCCCAGGCGATGGCAGCGCAGATCCCCGCCGCACCGTCCGAGGGCAGCTGACTGGCGCAGGCGGTCCTGGTTTCGTTGCGCGCCGTCAGGCGCGGGTGAAGCCCTGGGCTACCTTCCGGCGGGTGGTGATGGCGGCGTGGACGCAGAGGGCCAGCGAGATCAGATAATCGTCGTGGCCCATGGCCTCGGGTACCTCGAAGCTCATCTTGTCATCCCTGGCGTACACCGCTCGCGCCTGCTCGACCTCGTGCCAGAACTGGCGGGTGTGCGCGGTCTCGCCCCGGTACATCCTGAGCCTGTCGGCGCCGGCGACGGTCGATAGCTCAAAGCCAACCTTACTCTTGCTGTCACCGCTGAAGGCCAGGCGCTCGACGACGCTGCCCAGGTCGCGCGCGAGTTGAGCGCTGACGTGGTGGCCGATCCCGGTGGCGTCGACGGAGAGCCTGGCCAGCCCGTAGTAGCGCGCCAGCCGGGTGACCTCGGCGTGCACCTCGTCCCAGGCGACGCCCCGCCAGGCGCGGTGTTTGACGATCTCGACCAGGGGATGCAGCGACGAGCCGCGGCCGTCGTCGGCCCGCGCGACGGTCAGGACCGTCCGGTCCTGGTTGCGGCCCGAGCCCTGCCCGGCGATGTCGAGCCCGGCAACGTAGCGCACCTCGAAGCTCGCGGGCTGCGGGCGCCGCTCGGGATCGAAGACGTTGCCGCGGGGCTCCTCGTCGTGGTCGCCGCGCATGCCGTCGACCTGCGCGCGGGTGAACATCCGGCCCTCGCCGGTCAGCGGGATCAGCCGGTACTGGGTCATGAAGACGCGCGAGTCCTCGCCGACCAGGGCGCGCTGCTCCAGCGCGCGGGCCAGGTAGGCCGGGTAGTGGCGGCCCACGGCCTGGTAGTCGTACTCGAAGTGGCGGCGGACGCCGTCGGCCGCCTCCAGCGCCAGGTGGTGGGCCTTCATCCGCTCCAGCAAGGAGTCGTCGCCCCAGGAGGTGCCGTAGAAGACCACGGGCGCGCCGGTCGTCAGGACCATTGGGCGGAAGTCGCGCTCGAAGCGCTCAGCGTCCATGTGCTGCGCCTCGTCGACCTCGAGCAGCAGGCTGGCGGTGTGGCCCTGGACGCTGGCGTCGGGCTGGCCCGAGAGGAAGGTGATCGAGGCGTTGCGAACCTCGATGCCGTCGCCGGCGGACCGGATCGTGTCGCCTGCGCCGGCCTTGCGCAGGCGTTCGAGCAGGCGCCGCCGCGAGATCATCAGCTGTGGCACGCGCGTCGGCGCCGTCTTGACGATGACGCCGCCGGCCTCGGCGTTGGTCAGCAACAGCAGCATCTCGACCTGGGCGGAGACCTCGTTCTTGCCGGCCTGGCGGCTCATCATCACCGACAGCGAGAGGCCGGCGCGGCGCAGGACCGCGACCCAGATCGCGTGCAGCACTTCTAGCTGATAGGGACGGAGCGGCGGCGGCAGCTTCATGACGCGTCGTCGTCCTTCGCCGGGTCAAGCGCGGCGAGCTGTTGCAGCAGGTGCTCGACGATCAGCGGCCCGGGCTCATCGTTCGTCTCGTCGGCGCCCTCGCGGGCGTGGACCCGCGACTCGATCTCGACCAGGCGAGCGATGCCGGTCGCGAGCTTCAGGACCTCATCGGAGTCGCCCCCGACGACCGCCGTCTTCAACCTTTCGCGCAGCGCATCCAGCTCGGACTTGAGCTGCGAAGGGCGCCGCCGCCGCCCTCGTTGCCTGCTTTCTGGACCGTCGCTGCCACTCTTCCTCGTCACACTACCCTCCTCTCATCACACCCGGGGCCAGAGATAATAGAACGGTTGTTCTGTACCCGGCAACGTCCCGCTCCCGTCAGGATTGGTCGCCCCGCCCGGCGGCCCGGGCGGCGGAATCAGGCATTTATAACACTTGACAGGTCTTGCTGGCATGTGTAAGTTTTTCCTTACATAGGAGCGAGCTGACATCAAAGGTCCAACCCCAACGGGCAACGAGCTACTGAAGATGCTGGCGGCGCTGGCGAACCCGCACCGCCTGCGCATCGTGGCTGCCCTTTCAGGAGAGCGGAACTATGTCAGCCGGCTCGCCCGTGAGCTCGGGATGAGCCGGCCGTTGCTCCACCTGCATCTGCAGCGGCTCGAGGCCGCCGGGCTGGTGTCGGGAAACCTGGAACTGTCGGGGGAAGGGAAGGCCATGAAGTATTTCGAGATCGCACCGTTCGCGCTACACCTGACAGCGGAGAACATCGCCGAGGCAGTAAGGACGCTGACGGCTGACGCGGTCGAAGGCGAGGAGGTGAAGCAGTGATTGAGTATCTGGAAAGCGCAGCCGGCAGGGTGTTCTTCCTGGGCGTCGACGCCGACGTCAGGGGAGGCAACGACATCTGGGAAGGGTGGGGGAGCGTGGCGCTCGTTGTCGGCTCGACCCTTGTCGTCCTGCTTATCGTCGGCGCGCTACTCTGGCAGCTGATCAAGACCTTGCAGACGCGGATGACGACCCAGGCGGAGATCGCGCGTGACGGCGCCTTCCGCAGGCTGGCCGAGGAGTCCACCGCGACCCAACGTCAGTTCATAGAACAGCAGGAGAGCGTGGTCAGCGACATGAGCGACGTCAAGGCGCGCCTGGCCGCCATCGAGAAGCTGCTGCGCGAAGTCGACTGATCGGAGGCGCCACCACCTCTCGCCACAGGCCGGCGCGGTGCCCGCTGAGGTCCGCTAGATGACTGTCGGAGGGGTGTACTCGCCGAATTCTTCGCGCAGTACACCGCAGATCTCGCCAACGGTCGCGCAACTGCGGACGGCGTCCATGATCGGCGGCATCAGGTTCGGCGCGTCGTCGCGCGCCGCTGTCCGCAGGCCGGCCAGCGATGTCTCGACAGCGCGCGCGTCGCGCTCGGCCTTCAGGTGATCGAGGCTCGTGATCTGCGCCGCGGCAGCCTCCGGGTTGGGGCGGAAGATGCCGACGTTGCGCTCCTCCTCGACGGTGAAGCGGTTGACGCCGACGATGGTGCGCTCGCCGGACTCGACCTCGTGCTGCCAGCGCACCGAGGCGTCCTGGACCTGCTGCTGCATGTAGCCGGACTCGATGGCTGCGACCGCGCCGCCCAGGTCCTCGACGCGATCCATCAACTCGCGGGCCTTGCTCTCGAGTTCGTTGGTCAACGACTCGACGTAGTAGGAGCCCGCGAGCGGGTCGGCCGTGTCGGTCACGCCTGACTCGTGGGCGATGATCTGCTGCGTCCGGACCGCGAGGCGCTGTGCCTCCTCGGTGGGCAGGGCCAGCGCTTCGTCAAAACACGAGAGCGCCATCGACTGCACACCACCGAGGACGGTGGCCAGCGCCTGCAGCGAGGCCCGCACGATGTTGTTCTCGGGTTGCTGGGCGGTAAGGGTTGCGCCGCCGGTCTGGACGTGGGTGCGCAGCATCAGCGATCGGGGGTCCTTCGCCCCGAAGCGATCCTTGAGCAGGCGGGCCCAGAGCCGCCTCAGCGCCCGGTACTTGGCGACCTCTTCGAAGAAGTTGTTCTGTGTGTTGAAGATCCAGGAGATGCGCGGCGCAACCTCGTCGACACCGGCGCCCCGGCGCTGCGCCTCTTCCAGGTAGGCGATGGCGTTGCTGAAGGCGAAGGCTATCTCCTGGACGGCCGTCGAGCCGGCGTCTCTGATGTGATATCCGCTGACGCTGATGCTGTTGAAGCGCGGCACCTCGCGCGCGCAGTAGGTCATGAGGTCGACCGCGAGCCGCAGGGATGGCCGCGGCGGATAGATGTAGGTGCCCCGCGCCACGTATTCCTTGAGGATGTCGTTCTGGGCGGTGCCCTGGACCTGGTCGTGTGGGACGCCTTGATTCTCTCCCGCGACCACGTACATGGCGACGAGGACGGCCGCCGGCGCGTTGATTGTCATCGAGGTCGAAACCCTATCGAGCGGGATGCCGTCGAACATGATCTCCATGTCGCGCAGCGAGTCCACGGAGACGCCGACCTTGCCGACCTCTCCCTCGGCGCTCGGGTGGTCCGAGTCGTAGCCCAGCTGGGTGGGAAGGTCAAAGGCTATCGAGAGCCCCGGCTGGCCCTCGCCGAGCAGGAAGCGGAAGCGCTCGTTGGTCTCGCGCGGCGTGCCGAACCCGGCGTACTGCCTGATCGACCAGAGCCGCCCGCGGTACATCGATGGCTGGACGCCGCGCGTATAAGGGTAGGCGCCGGGGTAGCCGATCTCCGTCTCGTAGTCGGTCCCGGCGGTGTCCAACGGGGTGTAGAGGAGCTTAGCGGGGCCGGCCGAACTCGCGAATATCTCGTCGCGTTCGCCGCCGCGCGCCAGGGCCTTGTCGAGGACCTGCTCCTCCCAGCGCTCCAGGGATTCCTTCAAGGCGTCGGTGCCCTTGTCCATGATTACCCCTGCCCCCCGTCGAATCGATTTTACGCAACGGCGCCAAACAACGCCCCTTGTCGCATAGAAGACCGCGAGTGGCCGTCGTCGGTCACGCCGGAATCCAGCGCGAGCACAATGTCTGAGACAACTCACAACGCGCGGCGCCTACCCGGCCACTGCTTTGCCCGCGATTAGATGGCGAACAGGAGAAGCGCCGGCACGCCGATGACCAGGACCACGAAGGCGAGCAGGCTGCCGGGACCGCGCATCGCCAGCTCGGTGAGCCCTCGGACGAGGCGGGCGTACCAGGGATAGGTCACGAGCAGGACCAGCGCGGCAAGGGATCCAGCGACCAGCGCGGTCAGGACGACCTCGGCCGCGCCCGCACGCGCGACAAGGAGTGCGGCCACGAGCGTGTCCAGCCAGGTCGAGATGTTGGCGCCCAAGACGTAGGGGATGACGCGATCGCGGCGCACGTATCCCTTGATCGCAAGGGGGACGAGGAGCGTCAGCGAGAGGGACACCGAGAGCGTGACCGCCGTTATGCACAGGCCCAGCGCGAACATGGAAAGCGGATGGTGCAGCATTCTGCTGGCCCGGCCGTGCTGGAGCGCCCCGCCCTCCAGGACCGGTAATACGCGGTCGAAGAGCTGGAACGCGACGATGAGCAGCGGACCACCGACCACAAAAAGAGCGAGGTCTGGCAGGCGATCGGCGAAAAAGTCGACGATGGGACCATAAGTGGCGTCCAGGAACGAATCGATCTGCGAGGTCGCCACGAGCTCGCGGTCGCCCAACCATCCCTGGTCGAGGAGGAACAGGCCGACGAAAAGGGCGGGCAGGAAGTGCGTGAAGGTCGTGACGAGGGCCGTGACACCGATGTAGACGCCGTCGGTGCTCCGCTCCTGGCGCCTGAAAAAAACGACGATCCCAACGACGAGCACGACCATCGCGGCGCCGAAGCGCGACCCCACCAGCATCGAGAACGTCTCGCTCTGAGTTAGCTCACCCCCGCCGTAAAGGGCGATGGCGATAGCGGCCACGGGTGATCCGCTGAGCACGATGTATGCGCCCAGCCAGCCAAAGCCAACGCTCCCCGCAACACCTTCGACCGAGAGCGCGTCGAGGATCGGCGCCAGCCCCCCCGCCCCGGTCTGGAGGAGCCTGAGGGAGAGGACAAAGATCGCCAGCGCCGATAGCACGAGCACCGGCCGCATGACGACATTGCGCAGGGTCAGGAAGCGGCCAACACCACTGGCTGTGGCTGACGACGGCTCCACCAGAGAAGATGGCACGTCACAGAGGATGGTGACCGAGGTTGACGTAGCTGACAATGACATAGAATGGAATGTCAGTAATGCCTACCAGGAATGCCTTCGAGAGCAGCGTCGTCGGGCTACAGCACCTCTTGATCTTCTACCGAGCCTCGACCCTGCTGAGCTTCACGCGCGCCGGCGAGGTGACAGGCGTCGGCCAGCCGGCCGTAAGCCGCCGGCTAAAGGAGCTGGAGCGGATCCTGGGCCACCGGCTTTTCGAGCGGATGGCTCGTGGGGTGGCGCTGACCCCGGCCGGCGAACGCCTGCGCTCGTTGCTCGCGGCGCCGCTCGAGGAGCTGATGCAGGTGCCCGGGCGACTGGAGCAGGAGATGGCGTCGGCGCCAAGCACGGAGATCGTCATCGCGGGAGGTCAGCAGCTGCTCCTCAGCTTCCTCGCGCCGGCGCTTTTCACGTTCCAGCGGCGCCATCCCGAGCTGAGGGTCTCTGTGCTCAACCTGCTGAAGCCCGACATCATCGACAGCGTTCGCCGCGAGACAGCCGACCTGGGCCTGGTTTCGGGCGAAGAGATCCCACCGGACCTGGAGTATCACGAGGTCAAGCGGGACCGGCTCTGTCTGCTGGTGCCGGCGGGGCATCCGCTGGCGGCCAGGCGGTCCGTGGAACTCGCGGAGGTTGCCCGGCACCGGCTGCTGCTGCCCGACCCCCGTTCGAGCACGCGGAAGCTGGTCGAGGAAGCCCTGCGGGTGCACAGCCTTCAGTTCCGAATAGGCATGGAGTTGGAGCGCTGGGAGGTGATCAGGGAGTTCGTGGCCATGGGGCTGGGCGTCGCGGTGCTGCCAGGGTTCGTCGCCGGCGGGATGCCGGGGGCGCGGGCCATTCCAATCGCGCATCCGTTCCCGCCTCGGTCTTATGGCATGGTCACGTCGCGAAGCTGTCCTACATCGCCCCTGCTGGGCGAGCTGATGGATGCCGTTGGGGCGAGCATCGAGGACGACGACTACGCGGATCGCGAAGACGCTGGGCCATCGCCCACGTAGGACTCGACCTTGGCCACCAGCTCGGCTACATCGAACGGCTTCTCCAGGTGATCGGTAGCGCCGACACGCTCGGCCTCTTTGGGAAGATCCCGCACGGCAGAGATCAGGATGATTGGGACGCGGGGGTTCACCTGGCGTACTCGCCGCAGGAACTCCCAACCGTCCACGCCCGGCAGCATGAGGTCGAGAAGGATAACCGACGGTTCATCAACTTCCAGGAGTTGGAGTGCCTCCAGGCCGTCGGAAGCCTGGAGCACTCGATAGCCCTCTAACTCCAGGACAACGCGGATCAAACGTTGGATCCGGACATCATCCTCCACGCTCATGACGGTCGCCGAACCCTTGAGAGAGTCCGTATTGGCCCTCACCGCCATACTTGAATCCAAACTGCACCTCCAAGCCAACTGCCTCAATGCTCGTGCGCCATCCGTTTCAGGAGAGAAGCTCCTTGATATGAACCGTTACAAACTCACTACGTTACGAGACGATGCCAGGGTCAGGACAGGTGAAGAGGATACGACCATGACCAGACGCAGATTCATCGGCACATCAGCTGCCGTCCGTGAGATCGATCGGTCACGGGACGTTGGATGGTACTCGGTAAAATCTTGGACTGGCAGGCCGCCGGCGCGCAAAACTACGAAAGTAGCCATTGCTCGCCGGCTGTCCTCTATCGGCGAGGGACTTACTCAGAGGACTCGGAGATCTTCATGACATACAAATTCGACAACGCCGCTCGGCGGCAGCTTGACGCCACAGTGAGCGGCCCCGTTTACGGCCCCGACGACCCGAGTTCGCTGGTGAAGCCAGTCCGTTCAACCTCGCCGTTCAACCGCGGCCGGCAGTGATCGTCGGGGCGGCGTCCGCCGAGGACGTGGTCGCGGCCGTCCGCTACGCGGCGGCGAACGGTTTACCAATCGGAGTCCAGGCAACGGGACACGGCATCGTGAACACGTTCGAAGGCGGTGTGCTGGTGACGACCAGCCGCCTGTCGGAGGTCTCCTGCGATCCACGGTCGGGGCGCGCGCGGGTGGGCGCCGGGGTGCGCTGGGGCGAAGTGATCAGAGCGGCGGCCGAGCATGGACTGGCCCCGCTCAGCGGGTCGTCTCCCACGGTTGGCGTGGTTGGGTACACGCTGGGAGGCGGATTCGGGCTGCTCGGGCGCAAGTATGGGTACGCTGCGGACCACGTCCATCGTATAGAGGTCGTTACCGCTGACGGTGAGCTGCGCACGGCCTCCGCGGACGAGAACAGCGACCTCTTCTGGGCGCTGCGCGGAGGTAAGGGGAACTTCGGGATCGTGACCGCGATCGAGTTCACACTCTTCCCGTTGCCGGAGTTCTACGGCGGTGCCCTGACCTATCCCGGCGCGCGGGCAGCCGAACTTCTCCCGGCGTATCGCGACTGGGCCGCCAGCGTGCCAGAAGAGATGACCAGCTCGATTGCCATCATGCGTCTGCCGCCTATCCCGGACATCCCGGAGCCCCTTCGCGGTCAGTTCATCACCTGGATCCGGATCAGCTATGCCGGCGACGCGGAGAAGGGAGCGGCGCTGGTCGAGCCGCTGAGACGCCTCAGCCCGGCGATCCTCGACACGGTCCATGCGATGCCATACACCGAGTCATGGTCGATTCACATGGACCCGGTTGACCCCCTGCCGGCCCACGACGGCGCGCTGGCGCTCAGCGAGCTTTCCGACGGCGCCATCGATGCCTTCCTTGAGCGGGTGGGACCCGGAGCGGAGTGCTCGCTCCTGATGGCCGAGCTTCGCCAGATGGGCGGAGCCCTGGCGCG
>WHTO01000079.1 GCA_009377665.1 Dehalococcoidia bacterium | reverse complement strand
TGGCGCTAACGGCGCTGATTACCCGATAAGGCTGTTTGTAGAGTGCCGGGAACCCTTCAAATCCGCGGCATTCCTGAGGAGACGCTGGCCGAGCTTAAGCGCCGGGCCGCAGCGCGAGGCAAAAGCCTGAATGGGTTCGTCAGGGAGATGCTTGAGCACGAGTTATCGCGACCCGATCCGGAAGACGTGTTTGCCCGAATTCGTAGCCGCCCTCCGGTAAGCCTCGATCAGCCAATCGCCGAAACCATTCGCGAGGAGAGGGAAGCGCGCGAGGCTCACCTCTCCCGCCTACTCGAACGTGATTGACAGTAGCGGTCGTTCTGGCGCCGCACGAATCTTGAAACACACTAGCGGGCCGCACACATCGCGGAGATCGCCCGACGCTGAACTAGGATTCGGCGCGGGGCTGATAGGCTGAGCCGGTATGCTTCGTCTTCTTGCACTGCTGGTTGTGTTCGTGCTCGGTGGCGTGATCGTCGCCGGCGTCTTCCTTTTCGCGTCTGACATCGCCGGCATCGACGACGACGATGCCAACGTCGAGATCATCGTCCGCGAGGGCCCGGCGCGGCTAGAGGAGGGCGACGACCGAGCTCTCGTGATCCTCGGCGCTCCCCTCGTGCAGGCGCTGGTTGTGGATGCCCTCAGCGACGCCGACCTGGACTTCGAGCTGGATGACATCGAAGCCGCGTTTGTCTCCGATGGCATCGAGGTGTCGGGCCGGGCGGCCATCGAGGTCCAGGGTGTCCCGCTTGAGCCCAATTTCACGGCGGTCCTCCATCCCCGGGCAAGTGAAGGGCAGATCGCCGTCGAGGTCGGGCAGGTGACCGCTGCCGGGGCTACGCTCCCGTCGATCTTCGAGACGACGCTCGAGGCCGTGGTGAACGAGGAGATCGGGGATGCCGTCCGGATCGAGGGCTACACGATTGACGAGGTCGAGGTGGGCGACAGCGAACTGCTGATCTACCTGCGCTCCATCGCCGCTGCCGCCCAGGGCTGACGGGTCATCCCGCGCAGGATCACTTAGCGCAGCTTCTGGCCGTGGTCCGTGCCGAAAGTCAGCCCGGCTCGCTTAAAGTCAGCCCGGCTCGCTTAACGACGACGAACGTTCCTGACTCCGTCGCCGGGGATCGCGATCGCGAAAATCCCATTGATCACGACGACGATGATCGCCCTCTCGTTGAGCCCGAATCAGAGGATCGCCAGCGCCAACCGGGTCACGCGCGGCAGCGATTGCATGCCGAGCAAGTCCTCGCGCAGCAAGGCCGCGACGCCCAACAGCAGGGGCAGCGGATGGGTTAGGTTGTGAGAGGCTGACCCTTCGAAGAGTGACACGCCGGCCGCGGCGCCGTGGGAGGCAGAACGAACGGGATGACAACGGCAGCGACCGATATCCAGACCCTTTGCATCAACACAATTCGCACGCTCGCGATGGATGCCGTCCAAAAGGCGGGATCCGGCCATCCGGGCACGGCGATGGCGCTCGCTCCGCTTACCTTTCTGCTTTTCACCAGGCACCTGCGCCACAGCCCGTCCAATCCCCGCTGGCCGGGCAGGGATCGCTTCGTCCTCTCTGCCGGCCACGCTTCTATCCTGCAGTACAGCGCGCTCTTCCTGACCGGCTACGAGCTCACGCTGGACGACATCAAGGGCCTGCGGACGTGGGGCAGCAAGACCGCCGGCCACCCCGAGATCCACCTGGCTCCAGGGTTGGAGACCACGACGGGCCCGCTGGGACAGGGCATCAGCACCGCCGTCGGCATGGCCATGGCCGAGCGGATGCAGGCCGCGCGGTTCAACCAGCCGGGGTTCGAGATCGTCGACAACTGGACCTACGTGATAGCCAGCGACGGTGACCTGATGGAGGGCGTAAGCGCCGAGGCGTCCTCGTTCGCCGGGTTCCAGCGCCTGGACAGGCTGATCGTCTTCTATGACGACAACAACATCACAATCGACGGGCACACTGACCTCGCTTTCAAAGAGGACGTGGCGGGCCGTTATGAGGCCTACGGGTGGCATACACAGCGGGTCGAGGACGCCAACGATCTTGAAGCGCTCGACGGCGCCATAGAACGGGCGAAGCAAACCGACCGGCCTTCTCTGATCGTGCTGCGCAGCCACATCGGCTACGGCGCGCCCACGAAGCAGGACACATCGGCCGCGCACGGCAGTCCGCTGGGCGAGGAAGAGATCGCGAGGACCAAGGAGTTCTACGGCTGGCCCAGCGAGAAGTTCCACGTTCCCGAGGAGGCCCTGGAGTACTACCGTCGAGCCGTCGCTCGCGGCCAGGAGCTGGAGTCCCGATGGGTCGAGTTGTTCAACGCCTATGCGGCCGGCCACCCGGATCTCGCCGGCGAGTGGCAGCGCCGACATGAGCGGCGCCTGCCCGACGACTGGGCGAACAGCCTGCCCGACTTTGAGGACGCGGACGCCGAGGCAACGCGCGCGTCGTCAAGCAAGGTTATCAACGCCATCGCCGGGAGTATCCCGGAGCTGATCGGCGGGTCCGCCGACCTGATCGACAACACGAACACGAGGCTGAAGGACTACGACCCTGTGGGGCCGGACAACTACGGCGGGCGGAACATCCACTACGGGGTACGCGAGCACGCGATGGCGGCGATCGTCAACGGCATGACTCTGTACGGCGGTCTGCGACCGATCTCCGCGACCTTCTTCATCTTTTCCGACTATTTGCGGCCAGCCCTGCGCCTCGCGGCCCTGATGGAGTGCCCCTCGCTGTTCGTCTTCAGCCACGACAGCGTCGGCCTTGGCGGCGACGGCCCGACCCACCAGCCGATTGAGCACCTCGCCAGCCTTCGCGCGATGCCCCAGCTAACGGTGATACGGCCCGCCGACGGACCGGAAACAGCGATGGCGTGGAAGGTGGCAATCGAGAACGATGAGGGACCGACCACGATCCTGCTAACACGCCAGAAGACCGGGCCGATCGACCGTGGACGCTTCGCCCCGGCCGACGGCCTCGAGAACGGCGCCTACGTCCTCGCCGATTGCGACGGCGCGCCCGCGCTAATCGTCATCGCGACGGGCTCCGAGGTCTCGCCCGCCCTCCAGGCCTGGCAGCGTCTGACGAATGAGGGCGTCCGGGTACGCCTCGTCAGCATGCCAAGCTGGGAGCTGTTCGCGATCCAGGAGCAGGACTACCGAGACGCTGTACTGCCCCCGACGATCAAGCGCCGGCTATCAGTAGAGGCGGCCAGCGCTTTCGGCTGGGAACGCTGGGTCGGCGACGAGGGTGAGATCATTGGCGTCGACCACTTTGGCCATTCCGCGGAGGGCGAGGAGGTCCTTGTGAAGTTTGGCTTCAACCCCGACCACATCGTCGAGCGCGCCCGCGCTCTTCTCAGCAGATAGGCCAGTGCGCGTCGCCGTAGCCTCAGACCACGCGGGCTTCCCGCTAAAGCCGCGTGTCCTGCACGAGATAGACGGCGCAGGCCTCGAGCCCATCGAGCTCGGCGTCTTCACAACCGAGCCCTCGGACTACCCCGACGCCGCCGCCGAGCTGGCAACCGCGATCCTGGAGGGCCGCGCGGACCGCGGCATCCTGATCTGCGGGAGCGGCGTCGGCGCCTCGGTCGCGGCGAGCAAGTTCCCGGGCATCCGAGCCGCCCTCTGCCATGACACCTATTCAGCGAGGCAGGGCGTCGAACACGACGACATGAACGTCCTCTGCCTGGGCGCGCGGATCGTCGGCGAGGAACTTGCCGCTGAGATCGTCCGCGCCTTCCTGCCGGCGCGCTTCCATGAAGATGAGCGCTTCGTGCGCCGGTTGAACAAGGTGATAGCTATCGAGCAGCGCTATGCCCCGCGCCAGCGACAGGAGACAACGACATGAACCCATGGCACCAACTCGCACAGCAGGGCCAGAGCGTATGGCTGGACTACATGCGCCGCAACCTCGTCCGCTCGGGCGAGCTCAAGAAGCTGACCGATAGCGACGCCGTCTCCGGGGTCACGGCCAATCCCACGATCTTCGAGAAGGCGATCACCGGCAGCACCGACTACGACGAAGCTATCGAACGCCTGGTCGCAGAGGGCGCCGACGCCAACCGCATCTATGAAGACCTGGCGAGCAACGACATCCAAATGGCCGCCGATGTCCTCAGTCCGATCTGGGCGATGCGGCGCGGCGACGACGGCTACGTCTCGATCGAGGTCTCGCCACGACTGGCCCACGACACCGAAGGCAGCGTGGACGAGGCCAACGGCTTTTTCGAGCGCATCGACAGGCCCAACGTGATGATCAAGATCCCGGCGACCGCCAAGGGCCTGCCGGCGATCCGACGCCTCATCGGCTCCGGTGTGAACGTCAATGTGACGCTGATCTTCGCGCGCAGCCGCTACCGCGAGGTGGCCGAAGCCTACATCGCTGGCCTCGAGGACCTTGCGGCCTCCGGCGCGAAGCCCCTCGAGGCGGTCGCCTCGGTCGCCAGCTTCTTTGTCAGCCGGGTCGATACGCTCGTTGACGGTCGCCTCGACGAGATGCTGGAGACCGCGGCCAGCGACGGCGATAAGCAGCGGATAGCCGCGCTGCGCGGCAAGGCCGGGATCGCCAACGCCAGGCTGGCCTACCGCGACTTCCGCACTATCTTCGGGACCGACCGCTTCAAGGCCCTGCCCAGCGGGGGGCCCGCCTCCAGCGTCCGCTATGGGCCAGCACCGGCGTCAAGGACCCGGCCTACAAGGACACGATGTACATCGAAGAGTTGATCGGTCCGGACACGGTGAACACTGTGCCGCCGGCGACCCTCAACGCCTTTCGAGACCACGGCGTGGTCAGCGGTGCGACCGTCGCGGACGGGGTTGCAGAAGCCGAGGAGGTCGAAGCGAAGCTCCTGGAAATCGGGATCGACCTTGAAAAGGTTGGACGGGAACTCGAAGCCGACGGCGTCAAGAAGTTCGCAGATTCCTTCGACAACCTCCTCGATGGCATCGAAGAAAAGAAGCAACGGATCCAGCGCGAGCGCAGCGGCCGATTCAGCGCGTCCTTCGGCGAACACGCCGAATCCGTCGAGGCCGCAATCAAGGAGCTCGACGAGCGTGACCTGCCGCGGCGCCTGTCGCACCGCGATGCATCGGCCTGGAGCGACGACCAGGCCGTCCAAAGCACTATAGCCAGCCGCCTGGGGTGGCTCGGTGTTATTGACGCGATGGAAGATGAGGCTGCTCGGCTGAACGGCTTCGCCCAGGGCATCAAGGCCGAGGGTTTCGAGCACGTCGTGCTCCTGGGAATGGGCGGCAGCAGCCTGGCCCCCGAGGTTTTTCGCCAGGTATTCGGTTCTGCGGCGGGATACCCAACTCTGCATGTGCTGGATACAACCGACCCGGACGCCATCCGAGCCGTGGACCAGTCGGTTGATATCGGTCGCACCCTTTTCCTGGTGTCGAGCAAGTCGGGCGGCACCATCGAGACCGCGACGCTTGGCGACTACTTCTGGGAACGCAGCGGCAAGGCCGGTCCCCAATTCGTCGCGATCACCGACCCCGACACGCGGCTGGCGCGGCAGGCGTCCGAGCGTGGCTACCGACACACCTTCGTCAACCCCCCGAACATCGGGGGTCGCTATTCGGCGCTGTCCTACTTCGGCCTTGTCCCGGCCGCGCTGATCGGCGTCGACGTGGCCCGCCTGCTGGCCTCGGCCGACCAGATGCAGCACGCCTGCGATCACTGCGTGAGCTCAGGCGATAACCCCGGCGTGTGGCTGGGCGGCGCGCTGGGCGGCCTTGGCCGCAAGGGTATGGACAAGGTGACGTTCGTCCTGCCGCCGAAGCTGGCCAGCTTCGGCCTCTGGCTTGAGCAGCTGATCGCTGAGAGCACCGGCAAACAGGGCACAGGGCTGATCCCCGTGGCGGGTGAGGAGCTGGGGGCGCCGGGCGACTACCGGCCCGACCGCGTCTTCGTGGCCACGGTGCTTGAAGGCGAAACCGACGAGTACGGCGACCGCCTGGGCAAACTCGCCGCCGCTGGACACCCGGTTATCACGCTACGCCTGGCCGACCAGTACGATCTCGGCGGCGAGTTCTTCCGCTGGGAGGTCGCTACGGCGATCGCCGGCGCACTGCTCAAGATCAATCCCTTCGACGAACCGAACGTGCAGGAGAGCAAAGACAACACGGCTCGCATCCTCGATCGACTAAGAGTTTCGGGCAGCATTCCGGAGGCCGGGTCGGCGCTCTCAAGGGACGGGATAGTCGTCTACGGCCACGGCCAGGACCCGGCCGAGGCCATCCACCACGCCCTGCAGGGTCAAGACCAGGTCGGGTACGTGGCGTTGATGGCCTACATGCCCGAAACCGACCAGAGTCGCAGGCTGATCGGCCGCCTGCGCGAAGAGATCCGGAAGAATCTCAAGACAGCCACCACTGTGGGCTACGGCCCGCGCTTCCTCCACTCAACCGGGCAGCTTCACAAGGGCGGCCCCCAGCAGGGCGCCTTCGTCCAGATAACGACAGACCATGCGGACGATCTCGAAATCCCGGGGCAGCCGTTCACCTTCGGACAGCTGCAGGCCGCGCAGGCCCTCGGCGACCTGGAGGCGCTGCGGGCGCGGGGTCGACCGGTCGTCCGGATTCACCTCGGGCGGGACATGGAGGCGGGCATCGAGGAAGCGACACGGACGGTCAACGAGGCCCTGGCCGGGAGAGGCCGATGAAGCTCGGGTTCATCGGCCTCGGACGCATGGGCGGCAATATGACGCGCCGCCTCCTGGAGGATGGTCACGAGATCGTGGCCTGGAATCGCGGGCAGGAATCGCTCGACCTCGCCGAGAGCCGCGGCGCCCAGCCAGCCGACGGAGTCGAAGGGCTTATGGCCATGCTAGAGCCGCCGCGTGCGGTCTGGATCATGGTGCCGTCGGGCGACCCCGTCGATGCCACGATCGGCGAGCTTCTGCCTTCGGCAGAGGCCGGCGACATCGTGATCGACGGCGGCAACTCGAACTATAAGGACACCGTACAGCGTGGCGATCGCCTGGCCGAGCAGGGCATTCACTACCTGGACGCCGGCACGAGCGGTGGCATCTGGGGTTACGAGGTCGGTTACTGCCTGATGGCCGGCGGCGACGCCGACGCGTTCGCGACGGTCGAACCGATCTTCAAAACTCTCGCCCCACCAGGCGGCTACGCGCTGGTGGGCCCTCGGGGGGCGGGGCACTTCGCCAAGATGGTGCACAACGGCATCGAATACGGAATGCTCCAGGCCTACGCCGAGGGCTTCGAGATCCTCAACGCCTCGCCGTATGACTTCGACATGCAGGAGCTTTCGGCGCTCTGGAACAAGGGCAGCGTCGTGCGATCGTGGCTGCTCGAGCTGGCCGAACGAGCCTTTGCCGAAGACCCCCGGCTGGAGGCGCTCGCGGGCTACGTCGAGGACTCCGGTGAAGGGCGCTGGACCGTCGCCCAGGCGATTGAGACAGACGTCCCGGCCCCGGTCATCACCCTGTCGTTGCTTTCGCGGTTCTACTCGAGGCAGGAGAACTCCTACGGCCACCGCATGATCGCGGCGTTGCGCAATCAGTTCGGCGGTCATCGCGTGCTCGCGGCCGGTTCCGAGGGCCCAGTAAAGGACTAGCGATGGTCTCCACCACGCTCGCCGAGAACCCGCTTCGCGAGGGCTTGCGCACGTGGCGAACGCCCCAGCCCGGCACGGTCGTGGTCTTTGGCGGGACCGGTGACCTGGCGCAGCGGAAGATAATCCCCGCCCTCTACGACCTCTCGGTGCGTGGCCTTCTGCCTGCCCGCTTCGCGGTTATCGGGACATCGCGCCGCCCTGAGTCGGACGCCGGTTACCGCGAGCAGATGCTGGCGGCGGTGGAGAAGAACTCGCGCCTGGGTCTGAACCACGAGATCTGGGATAGCTTCGCGGCCAGCCTCTTTTACCAGCAGGCCGACCCGTCGGACGCCAATGGCTACGCGGAACTCTGTACGAAGCTTGCCGAGGTGCAGGAGCAAGCGGCAACGGGGCCGAACAAGATGTTCTACCTGGCCGTCCCACCAGCGGCATTTTTCGAGATAGCAGAGGGCCTGGGCCAGGCCGGGCTCGCACGGCAGGATGAGGGTTGGTCAAGGATCGTGATCGAAAAGCCCTTCGGCTACGACACGGTCAGTTCCGAGCAGCTCAATGCTCATATCTCGCGCCACTTCGCCGAGGAGCAAATCTATCGGATCGACCACTACCTCGGAAAGGAGACGGTCCAAAACATCCTGGTCTTCCGTTTCGCTAACGGCATCTTCGAGCCGCTGTGGAACAACCGGTACATCGATTATGTCGAGTTGAGCGTGGCCGAGACCCTGGGTGTCGAGTCCCGGGGCGCCTACTACGAAGGCGCCGGCGCCCTGCGTGACATCGTGCAGAACCACCTTCTGCAGGTGCTCTCCCTGGTCGCGATGGAGGCGCCCGCAAGCTTCGACGCCGAGACGATACGAGACGAAAAGGTGAAGGTCCTGCGCTCCCTCCGCCGGATCGCGCCGGACGAGATTGGCAGCAGGGTTGTGCGGGCTCAGTACGCCGAAGGCGACGTAGGCGGACGTCGGGTGCCCGGGTATCGCCAGGAGGATGGCGTGGCCCCCGACTCCATGACGGAGACGTCCGTGGCTATCAAGGCGTCGATAGACAACTGGCGCTGGGCCGGCACGCCGTTCTTCATCCGCACCGGTAAGCGCATGGCGCGACGCGTGACCGAGGTCGCCATCCACTTCAAACCCGCGCCGCACATCCCTTTTGCTGGCATGGACAACGATGATCTGCCGCCCAACCTCCTCGCCATGCGCATCCAACCTGACGAAGGTATCACCCTGCGCGTCGGCTCCAAGGTGCCCTCCCCAACGCTGCAGGTGCGGCCCGTGAACCTGCAGTTCCTGTACGACTCGTCATTCCTGGTAGACCCGCCCGAGGCCTACGAGACGCTTCTCCTCGACGCGATGCTGGGTGATCACACGCTCTTTCCGCGCGCCGACGAGGTGCAGTACGCGTGGCGGTTCGTGGATTCGATCCGCGAGAGCTGGCGCGGGTCTGGCCTGATGGACAGCTATCCCGCCGGGACCTGGGGCCCGGTCGAGGCGGACGGGTTGATGCTCGATGGCCGGTTATGGCGAGAGCCCTGAGCAACATCGCCTCCCCGGACAGTCTTACCTGGATCTCGAACAGCACCGACGTGCCGGGGATCCTCAAGGCTCTGGAACAGCTGCATCACGAAGCAAGGCGGGATAACGGCGACGGTCCCGGCGCGGTCACGGAGGCAGCCGCCATCAACCTGATCGTTTACTCCCGCGACCGCGATCAGCTGACCGAGGCCGCCGCGCTGACGGCCGAGCTGTCGCGCCGTCATCCGTCACGATCGATCCTGTTCCAGCCGGTCGAGGATGCGGCCGACAGCCTCGCTGCCGAGGTAACGGCAGTTGCTGTGGTCATCCCCGGCACGGCGAGGCAGGTTTGCTGCGAAGAGATCGCTGTGATCGGCAACGGCTCGTTCAGCGAGCAGATGCACAGCATCGTCCAACCGCTTCTGATCCCGGACATTCCGACCTTTGTCTGGTGGCGCGGCGAGCCGCCCTTCGAGTCGGAGACCTACAGGCGAATGCGCCGGCTCGCGGCGCGTATGATCGTCGACTCGGTTGGCTTTCGGCAGGCGTTCGGTGAACTGGCCACCGAGATACGGCTGTGCCAGGAGATGCGTTGCGTGCTCAGCGACCTGGCGTGGCGCCGCCTCGAGACATGGCGCGACCTCATCGCCCAGTTCTTCGATCCACCGGACATGCGCCCTTATCTCGATCAGATCGAGAGCGTGCACGTCCACACCGACGGACACGGCTATCCCACCGAAGCTGTGCTCCTGCTGTCGTGGCTTGGCTCCAGGCTGGGTTGGAGCATCCACGAGCCGATTCGCGGGTCGCAGGTCTCCTGGAGAGGAAGCTTCACGGACGGCAGCCGCGTCATCGACTGCCTGGTCCTGCACGTGCCAGCCGTCTCGCCCGCGACTGCCCTGACCGACCTTGGAGAAATACGGATCAACGCCGGGTCCGCCCACTTCTGGCTGTCCAGCTCACCCGGCGGCGCCTCGGTCATCTTTCGCATCGACGTCGGCGGCCGTGCTATCGCCGAGTCGAGCATCGGACTGAATGCGCCGTCGCTGCTGCAACTCCTCTCAAGCGAACTCGAGAGCCTCCACGGCGATAGGGTCTATGAAGAAGCAGTGCTTCTCGGCGCAGGCGCCGCGCGCTGACATGGCTTCCGGTGATGTCGTCATCTGCGACGACCAGGACCGCCTGGCCCAACGAGCCGCGGCCTTCGTGGCGGAACGGATCAACCAGGCGAGACCACCCCACAGGTTCCTCCTGGCGCTCACGGGCGGGTCTACGCCGGCGGCGACCTATCGTCAGCTCGCGACCATGGACGTCGACTGGTCGCGCACCCACTTCCTGCTGAGCGACGAGCGCTGCGTGCCGCTCGACGACGAGAACAGCAACTATCGAATGGCGTTCGAGAACCTGCTGGGACGGATTCCGGTTGGCGAATCGCAGATCCATCCGGTGCGCACTGAGCTTTCGCCCGAAGCGGCCGCCGAGGATTACGAGTCGTTGTTACGTTCCCTGGGCGATGCGGAGCTTCCGGCCATCGACCTTGTCCTGCTGGGGCTGGGTTCGGACGGACACACGGCCTCGCTCTTCCCCGCACAGCCCGAGGTCGAGGAGCACGACAGGCTCGTGCTAGCGACGCGGGCGGCCCTGGCGACGGGAGGGGGGCCCATGCGACGTGTCACCTTCACCCTCCCGCTGATCAACGCGGCCAGGGGTGCTGCTTTCATTGCTGCGGGCACGGAGAAGGCGAGCACCGTCTCAGCCGCGCTGGGCGCGGGGTCCCGCCCGTCCGTGCCGGCTGCGCGAGTGCGTCCGCCAGGTGGCGTCACCTGGCTGCTGGATAAGGCCGCCGCCGCCGAGCTCTGACCGCCTTACAACCGCCTGAGCAGGTCTAATCGGGCTCCTGGGTGACGGTCGCTGTCGGTGTGGGTGACGGCGAGGCCGTCGCCGTCACCGTGGCCGTGGCGGTAGCTGTCGCGGTAGGCGTCGCGGTGGCCGTGGCGGTCGGGGTTGGATCCGTGGGCTCCCTTGGAGTTGCGTCCGGGTCTATCACCAACTCGTCACCGACCGCGAGGTCTGTGCACGAGCTGTTGACCTGAGGATTGGCCCCCAGCAGCTCACCAACGGTCACGCCGGTGGCCGCGGCTATCTCTGAACAGGTGTCGCCGCCCTGCACGGTGTACGACCCGTCGGCTCCCGCCGGTGGCGTCGCTGTCGCCGTCGCGCCGGGGGTGCCCCCCGGGGTTACTGTCGCCCCGGGTGTGGTCGTGGGTCCGGGCGTGCGCGTAACTCCCGGGGTGACGCTGGGTGTAGCCTCTTCGTCCTCGGTTTCCGTGGGAGAGGGTCGATCGACCTGCCCGCTATCGTCATCGTCGCCGTTACCACCACCCGCAGCGAACACGACCATGGCACCGGCGAGGATGCCCACGACGCCACCAACGATAGCGAGCCGGATGCCAAGACCGAGGCCCATGAACCAGCCTGCCACTCCCCCACCACCACCGGAAGGACCTCGCGGAGGGGGGAAACTGGGCTCCTGCCGCGGCGGGTCCGAGCCGATATCCCGGAAGGGATTGCGATCAGGATCGGGAGGGCGGGAGCGCCAGTCAGCCATTGGCCGCCGGGGTGACGCCGGGTAGCCGATGGTTTGTTGATGGACCAGCGCCCGGTGCGGTAAGCGCGTGACGACAGGAAGCGGTAATCATCCGTCTGCTGGCGACAGGTTGACACGGGCGAAGCGCTCTGTCAAACGGAGTGGCGATCCGGCGCCATCAGGCCCCGGCCGAACAGCCCTTCCATCCGTGCCGCGCAAGACTTCACAGGCGGGCGACGGGGCGACCACAAGGAATGGGCCGCCCCCTCAAAAAGGGGGCGGCGTTTGTTATCGAAGGCCGTCTCAGCCAGCCGTGGCCAAGGCTGGCTCGTTGTAGACCGTCAGCTCATCGAGCGCCGGCTTGACGTGCGTCATGAACTTCTCGAGGTACTCGATGACGCTTTCCTTCGGCTGCTGGGCGTAGTGAAGGATGATTACCACGTACTCTGCAGGCAGGCGCTTCCACTGGTCGACGAACTGCTGCTTGACGTCGTCAATGGTGCCGGTGACCCAGAGTCCCGACTTGAGCAGGCCGTCCGCGATGGCGTCGGCCGTGGAGTCGCCCACCACGTCGTTGACTTCCTTGATCGCCTGCGGCGTCAGGTAGCCCAGCGCGCGCATGATTTCTACATCCCATTTGATCATGCGCTGACGCGCGTCGTCCTGGCTCTCGCCGATCTGCATCCAACGCACGACCGCCTGGTTCTGGCCGGGGGCGTAGTCCACGCCGGCTGTCTTGCCACCGCTGAGGTAGGCGCCGCCGAACCCGGCTACTTTCTCGATGGGCGAGAAGTGGACGGGCACGAAGCCTTTGCGGCCGCAGTACTCAACCGTCGCCTCGGAGCCGCCGCTGGACACGAAGACCTTGGGGTGCGGCTGCGTGTAGGGCGCGGGGACGACGCTCACCTTGCGGATCTTGCCGTTCTCGTCGACCTCGCCGTGGGCGCCCATCTTCTCGGTCACCGGGGCCATCAACCAGTCGATCCCCTCGTCGTAGGGGTAGGGAATC
>WHTO01000078.1 GCA_009377665.1 Dehalococcoidia bacterium | reverse complement strand
GTTATGCAGTTGCCCGCGGAGTCGCGCACGACCTCGTACTCGACTTCCTTCCACGACAGCAGGCTGCGCTCAACCAGCACCTGGTGGATGGGCGAAGCTGCCAGCCCGCCCTTTACGATCGACTCGAACTGCGGCCAGTCGTGAGCGATTCCGCCCCCCGTGCCTCCCAGCGTGAAGGCCGGGCGGATCACCAGCGGCAGGCCGAACCGGGCTGCCGCCTCGGACGCTTCCTCCCAGCTCCCGACCGCCCTGCTCTCGGTCTCGGGCTCGCCGATTTTCCTGAGCATCTCGCTGAAGAGCCGACGGTCCTCGGAGCGCTGGATGGCCTCCAACGGCGTCCCCAGCAGACGCGTGCCGTAACGGTCCAGGACCCCGGCCTCGGCCAGCGCCACCGCGAGGTTCAGACCGGTCTGGCCTCCCAGCGTCGGCAGCAGCCCATCCGGGCGTTCGCGCTCGATGATGCGCGCGACGACGTCGACTGTCAGCGGCTCGATGTACACGACGTCGGCCACCTCCTCGTCGGTCATGATCGTGGCCGGGTTCGAGTTGACGAGGACCGAGGTCACGCCCTCCTCGCGCATGGCTTTGCAGGCCTGGGTGCCGGCGTAGTCGAACTCAGCGGCCTGGCCGATGACGATCGGGCCCGACCCGAGGATCAGGACCTTGCCGGGCTTAGAGCTCAAAGTCGAACTGTCCAGCCTGTACCTGCACCAGGGGAGCGACGGCGCTGAAGAACGACAGCGCCTCCTCGTTCTCCTCCGGTATGAACCCGCGCACCGCCCGAAAGCCGTTCTGGCGCGCGAACTCGACGGCGACCTGCACCAGCTCGCGGCCGATCCCGCGCTGGCGGAACTCCTTGAGCACGTAGACGCGCAGCAGGCCCACGCCGGCGTCCCGCGCGTCGGGCTCGATCGCGGCGAACCCGGCGGCGATGTGGTTGACTTCGGCCACGAAGAAGGCCCCGTTGTCCTCGACTCGGTCGAACCACTCGAGGACGCCATCGCGCGACATGGGATCGATGCCGCTGGGCGGGCCTCCTTCGCAGAGGATCCCGAACACGATTGATGCGATCCCGCGGGCGTCGGAACGCTCCGCCTGGCGGAAGGTTGGCTGAATGCTGGTGCGGCTCATCTCCCTGGCCCTCGATTCAACCCCCGCCTCCCGTCAGAGCGCTGCGAGTGTCGGTGCTGCGAGCGGTGAGGAGCGACATGAACTCGTCGAATATGTACTCATTGTCTCGAGGCCCCGGCGAGGCCTCCGAGTGATACTGGATGGTCAGGATAGCCTTTTCGGCATCGGCCAGGCCCTCGACCGTGCCGTCGTTGAGGTGCACCTGCTTGACCTCGATCCCCCGCAGGTGATCCCCATCGAGCGCGTACCCGTGGTTCTGCGAAGTGATGTATACGCGGCCGCTCTGCAGGTCCCGCACCGGGTGGTTGGCCCCGCGATGTCCGAACTTCAGCTTGAACGTTGTACCGCCGAAGGCGCGCCCAACCACCTGGTGGCCGAGGCAGATACCCAGGATGGGCAGGCGGCCGGCCAGCCGCTGCACCAGCGCGACCTGGTCGTCCAGGTACGCGGGGTCGCCCGGCCCGGGAGAGATTACCAGCCCGGCGGGGCTGCTGGCGAGGATTTCCTCCTCGCTGGCGTTGTGCGGGAAAACCGTTACGTCACAGCCGCGCTCCGCGAGCAGGCGCGGGATGTTGAACTTGACGCCCAGGTCCAGGATGGCAACCGGTGTTGTCCCCCCGCCCCATTCGAACGACGACTGCGCAGATACGTCCGCGATGTAGCTGCGCGCCCCGTACTGTGGCGCCTCGGCCAGCAGGCGGCGCGCCTCGTCGGGGCTGTCCTCGGTCGTGACCACGCCCATCATCACGCCGGACGAACGCAGCCGGCGCGTAAGCGCGCGCGTGTCCAGCTCGGAGATACCAACGATGCCACGCTCGCGCAGGTAGTCGCCGATCGTCCCGCTGGCCTGCCAGTGGCTGGGCTGCCCGCACTCCTGGCGGACCACGAAGGCCCTTACCTGCACGCGCGACGACTCCTCGTCGCGGTCGTTGACGCCGTAGTTTCCGATCAGCGGGTAAGTCATGACGAGGATCTGCCCGGCGAACGACGGATCGGTCAGCGCCTCCTGGTAGCCCGTCATCGCGGTGGTGAAGACGACTTCGCCGAACGCCCTTCCCCGGGCGCCCATCGGCTTGCCCCGCAGCGCGGTGCCGTCGGCGAGGACGAGGTAGGCGCTATCGGCCACGCCGGCCCCCCGCGGCCTGCCTGGCCCCCTCCGCGGCGGGCGAACGCGAGTCGTGGACGATGCGCCCGCCGCTCATGGTCATCACGACGCGCCCGGTCAGCGTCCGCCCGGCGAGCGGTGTGTTCTTGCCTTTGCTCGCCATCGCCCCCGGGTCGACGCTCCAGGATTCTTCCGGCGCGATCAACGCCACGTCGGCCGGCGCGCCCTCGCGCAGCGTGCCGATGCCCGGTACGAATCGCTCCAGTCCGAAGACGCGGGCGGGAGCAGCCGTCAGGCGCTCGATCAGCACCGGCAGGGTCAGGTGTCCGGCGGTCACGAGGTCATGACAGAGTCCGAAGGCGGTTTCCAATCCGCTGATACCGTTGGCCGCCTGCTCGAACTCGCATACCTTGTCTTCGCTGGCGTGGGGCGCGTGGTCGGTGGCGATGCAGTCGATCACCCCCTCGACGAGACCCGCGACGCAGGCCGCGACATCCTGGTCGCCGCGAAGTGGCGGGTTGACGCGGGCGTTGGTGTCGTAGGCGAGTGCCTCGCCGGCGGCCTTCGCGCCCCCCATCACGGCTTCGTGCGTGAGGGTGAGGTGGTGCGGCGTTACCTCGGTGCTGAACTCGACGCCGCGGGCGCGGGCGGTGCGCAGCAGCTCAACCGACCCGGCGGTGCTGACGTGTGCGATGTGCACGCGGGCGCCCGTCAGCTCGGCCAGCTGCAGGTCGCGCGCCACGGCCGCCTCCTCGGCGGCGGCAGGGGCGCCCGGAAGGCCCAGCCTCACCGAAACCCAGCCCTCGTGCATGACGCCCCCCTTGCTCAGCGCTGGCTCCTCGCAGTGGTCGATGATCAGCAGGCCCAGGGCGCGGCTGTACTCGAGCGCCCGGCGCATCAAGCCGGCGTCCCACACCGGCTGGCCGTCGTCGCTGAAGGCCACGGCGCCGGCCGCGGCCATATCGCCGAGCTCGGCCAGCTCGTGCCCGGCGCTCCCCCTGGTCACGGCGCCAATTGGCAGCACGCGGATCGAGGCGCTGGCCCGCGCGCTGGCGAGGACGGACTCGACGAGGCTGCGGCTGTCGATCACGGGCGTCGTATTAGGCATCGCGCAGACCGTCGTGAAGCCGCCGCGCGCAGCCGCCAGCGTGCCGCTGGCGATGGTCTCTTTGTGCTCCTGGCCGGGCTCGCGCAGGTGGCAGTGCAGGTCGATGAAACCGGGAGTCACGGCGAGCCCCTCAGCATCGATCTCCTCGTCGTACTCCCCGGGACTGCGTCCGAGCGCCACCACCTGGCCGTCAGCAAAAGCGATGTCCGTTAGCTCATCGATCCCCTGCGCGGGGTCGATGACGCGCCCGCCGCGGATGACGGTACTCATGACCGCGCCTCGCGCCGGCGGTTGCCGACCAGGTAAAGGAGGGCCATCCGCACGGCTACTCCGTTGGTCACCTGGCTCTCGACCAGCGACCTTGCTCCGTGCGCCACCGCCGGCGAGATCTCGACGCCCTCGTTCATCGGCCCCGGATGCATCACGACTGCGCCGCTGGCGGCGCGCGCCAGGCGCTCTTCATCGAGCTGATAGAGCAGCGCGTACTCGCGCAGGCTTGGCAACAACCCCGACTGCTGCCGCTCGGCCTGCAGCCTGAGCATCATGACAACGTCGGCCCCTTCGATCGCACTGTTGAAGTCGTGGTCGACCCGTACCGGGGGTAGCAGGCCCTCCTGGGGGCCGCTGAACTCACGCGGGATCAGGGTTGGCGGTCCTGAGAGCACGACCTGCGCGCCCATCGTCGCCAGTCCCCAGATGTTCGAGCGGGCTACGCGACTGTGCGCGACGTCGCCGCAGATGACGACCTTGCGGCCCCGGACAGACCCAATCCGCTGGCGCAGTGTGTAGAGGTCGAGGAGGGCCTGGCTGGGGTGGGCGTGCCAGCCATCTCCAGCGTTCAGGAAGCTCACCTCGCTGTGGCGCATTGCCAGGTACGGCGCCCCCGATTGGGCGTGACGCATGACGACGATGTCGGCGCCCAGCGCCTGCACCGTGCGCACGGTGTCAACCAGCGACTCACCCTTGGTCACGGAGCTCGCCGAGTCCGCGATGTTAACCACGTCGGCGCCCAGCGCCTTGGCCGCGAGCTCGAACGAAGTCCGCGTGCGTGTGCTGTTCTCGTAGAAGAGGTTGACGACCGTAACGCCCCGCAGCGCCGGCACCCGCGGCACGTCGCGCGACAGGACCTCGCTCATCGCGTCGGCCTGTGACATAACGAGCTCGATCTCCTCGACGCTGAAGTCATCGATGTCGAGGACGTGCCGCCTCGTCCAGCGCGTCGGTTGCGCACCGATTTCTTCAACGGCCGGTGATGGCGCCTGCTGCTGTCCGACCATCGTCACTCCGCCTGCACCAGCACGACCTCGTCGCGCCCGTCGCTTTCGTTCAGCTGGACCCTGACGTCCTCGGCCAGCGCGGTGGGGATGTTCTTGCCGACGAAGTCGGGCCGGATCGGAAGCTCGCGGTGGCCCCGATCGACCAGCACCGCCAGCTGGACCCGCCGTGGACGGCCGAAGTCGACCAGGGCGTCGAGGGCGGCGCGGATGCTGCGTCCCGTGAACAGCACGTCGTCGACCAGGACAACCGAGCGGCCTTCGACGTCGGTCGGGATGTCTGTGGGCTTCAACGTGGGACGCTCGAAGGCGCGCGCCAGGTCGTCGCGGTAGAGTCCGATATCGAGGGCGCCGACGGGGACACTCGCGTCCTCGAAGCCCGCAATCGCGGCGGCAATGCGCTCTGCCAGCGGCACGCCTCGCGTCTGCATGCCGACCAGGATCACGTCGTCGACGCCGTGATTGGCCTCGACGATCTCGTGGGCGATGCGCGTCAGTGCACGCCTGATGTCGGCTTCATCAAGCAGCACACGGTCGCGTGCCTGCGCCCGTTGTCCGGCGCTCATAGCCGTCTACGGCAGACTGCCCGGGGCAAAAAGAAACCCGCGCGGGGCGGGCCTGGATATGCGCTGATACGGGTGGTGGCGGTCATCGTTCTCCTTCCCGCCCTCACAGGAGCGGTTTAAAGGGCTCGCACTCTGACCTTAACACCTCTCGCGGAGGCGAGTCCAAGAGCGTGTGCCTCCGCTGCCAACGGCGTCCTTGCAAGATGCCGTCTGCACCGATGATCCTACGGGCGAGCAACCAGAAAGTGATTCGTCTGCTCCTCGGCGGCGCCGCCTACCTGATCGTCCGATGGCCGTGGGCTGTCCTGCTTTCCGCCATCGCACTCACAGCCGCCCTCGCTCCCGGGCTCGCCGCCATCCAGCTGGAAACCGGCCA
Source organism: Dehalococcoidia bacterium (assembly GCA_009377665.1). Classification (GTDB taxonomy): domain Bacteria; phylum Chloroflexota; class Dehalococcoidia; order WHTO01; family WHTO01; genus WHTO01. Next base: position 7,179 of record WHTO01000078.1, on the reverse strand, counting down.
GGAAAACCTGTTGCCCTCGGGCTCGCAGGTGCTCTCCGAGAACGAGGGCTACCAGGAGCAGTTCGGTGGCCAGACCATGCAGCTCCTCTTTACCGGGGACCGCGACGACATCCTCGCCCCCGACAACCTGCAGCGCATGCAGGAGCTGGAGGATGCGCTCAGGTCCGACCCACGCTACTTCGCCGTCTACAGCCCGGCTACCTATCTCCAGGTCGCGGCCGATCAGACGGTCGCGCGCCTCGACGACTTCAACCGGGCGCTGGCCGAGGCCCAGGACGCCGCCCGCACCGAGGTCGCCGCCGCTGGTGGCAGTCCCGAGGAGCAGGAGGCGGCAGCCGGCGCAGCCGGCGGAGCCGTTATCCAGGACTTCCTCGCGCGCCACGGCGAGGAGGCGGAGCAGTTCGCCGGTATCAGCGACTTCAGCCTGGGCAACCCCGACTTCGTCGCCGCCGTGCTCTACGAAGCCGACGGCACGCTGCGGCCGCAGTTCGCTGCGCTCCTCCCCGACGACACCCACGCGCTGCTGGTGTCCCGCATCGACGGGAACCTGAGCCTCGAGGAAGCCGCCGACACGGGGGACGACTTCGTGGCGTTAACCGAGGGCTACGATTTTCGCGCCGTCGATACTCTGCCAACCGGCAGTCCGATGCTCATCGGCGAGATCAGCGAGAGCATGACGGGCGGGCTATATCGCACCGGCATCATCGCCGCCGCGATCATGGCCGTCGTGCTTGGCCTGGCCTTCCGCGCCCACTGGCGGCTCCTGTCTCTGCCCGTCATGGCCATCGGCGTTATCTGGTCCTTCGGCCTGATGGGCTACCTCGGCATCCCTTTGACCATAGCCACGGTAGCCGGCCTGCCGATCATGATCGGGCTCGGCGCCGATTTCGCCATCCAGTTCCACAATCGCTACAACGAGCGCATGCGAGCCGACGAGGCGTCGCCTCGGGTCATGGCCGGCTCACTCAAGACCATCGGCCCCGGGGTCTTCCTCGCCATGCTCGTCACGGTGCTGGGCTTCGCCGCCCTGCTGATCTCGGACGTGCCCGTGATCCGTGACTTTTCGGTCATCCACGGGATCGGGGTCGTCCTTGTTTTCTTCGCCGGGCTGTTCGTGCTGAACTCAATACTTGTCCTGCGCGACCGCCGGCGCGAGCCCGAGGTCCGTCGCCGCCACGCTGGACGCGATGTCTCCTTGTTCGATGGCGCGCTGGGCTGGGTCTCACGCGCGGCCGCCGAACATCCGGTCCTGCTCACGGCATTCGCGCTGGCCTTCTTCGCGCTCGGCGTCTACTACGACGGGGAGATCCCGGTCGAGACCGACCCCGAGGGCTACCTCCCGGGCGAATCGGGAGTGCTGACCAATCTCGATCACCTGCGTGATGTCGTGGGCTCCACCGGCGAGATCGGCGTCATGGTTGAGGCTGACGACGTCCTGGATCCCGCGCTGTTGCGCTGGATGATGGAGTTCGAGGACTCGCAGGTCGAGGGACACGGCAACCTTATCAAGTCCGCGAACAGCCCGGCCTCGACGGTCGCGCAGCTCAACGGCGGGACGATACCCGACGACCGCGCCGTTATCGAAGAGTCGCTGTCCACGCTGCCACCGGAGATTCTGCGCACGCTCGTTTCCGAGGACGGACGGCGCGCCAACGTCCTCTTCGTCACGGCCAACATCCCGCTGCTCGACGTCAAAGAGGTCATCGACCAGACGCGCAGCGAGGCGGCGCCCCCTCCAGGCGTGAGCATCGGCCTCGGCGGTCTGACGGTGATCGGCGCCGAGGCCGTGACCAGCCTCGACGACGGCAGGCGCCTGATGACCTTCGCTGCCCTGGCCGGGATCCTGCTGGTCCTGGCGCTGCTTTACTGGAACCCGGTCAAGGCCGCGCTCACGCTCGTGCCCATCGCGCTGGTGGTCGGCTGGGCGTCGGGCGTGATGTACCTGGCCGGCATCTCGCTGAATCCGCTGACCGCGGTGCTGGGCGCGCTGATCGCGGGCATCGGCACCGAGTTCACCGTCCTCCTGCGCCGTCAGTACGAAGAAGAGAAGGCAGCCGGCCTCGAGCCGGCCGCAGCGATGCACCGGGCCGTGCTGAAAATTGGGCGCGCCATCTGCGCCTCGGCGTTCACCGTGATGGGCGGTTTCGGCGCGCTCGCGCTCTCCGACTTCCCACTCCTGCGCGACTTCGGCGTCGCGACGGTGATCAACCTCTTCCTGGCGCTCCTGGCGACGCTCCTCTTCTTCCCGGCGATCGCCGTTTGGGTTGACGACCGCCTGGTCGGCCGAGCCCGTGTCCCGGGTGAGCAGGCCGCCGAACAGCAGAGCGGCGCCGGCCCGGGCGCCTAGCTGCCTTCCTTTACCTGTACCAGCTCATCGGCGACCAGGCCATGAGCGTCGCGGTGCACTATCTCAGCCGCTTCTTTGCTGGGTGCCTCGACCAGGCAGAAGACCTTCCCGCTGCCCTCATCAAACCAGTACTTGATGTAGTTCACCCCGTGCTCACCCTGGATCTCCAGGTCCTTTGCGTGCGCCCCGGCCACCGCCTGGGGCGTGAGCCCGTCAACCTTGTTGTGGATGTCCATGTACAGCGGCATCTTCCCTCCCCGGCGGATAGAGTTCCCCCATAATCTCGCCGTTCTCGTAGGCTGTCAAGTCCTGGCCGGTGCGCCCCGCAGATCGCCTCAAGATCGGAGGCTGGACACGGCCACGTCTAGACTGAGAACGAATGCGCTCTCGAATCCTTCACACGAGCGTCCTCTTCGCCGCCGCCTTCGTGGCGCTCGCGCTGGGCCTTGGCTACTGGCAGGTCCTGCGTTCCGACGATCTCGAAAACCGCGGCGACAATCCGCGCCTGGCGGAGGCCGCGCTGCGCTTTGATCGCGGTACGATCCTCAGCGCCGACGGCGTCGTCCTGGCCGAGACGGACACCGAGCAGGCCCTGCGCACCTACGCGCTGCCATCGCTTGCCCAGACCATCGGCTACGCCAGCACCAGGTTCGGCCAGACAGGCATCGAGCTGACCTACAACGAAGCGCTGAGCGGTGAGGAGGATGGCGACTTCGTCGATCTCCTGGAGTCCACGTTTCTGCCGGACCGCGCCGAGGGTAACGACATCATCCTCACCATTGACACGCGCATTCAGCAGGCAGCCGTCGACGCACTCGGCGGCCAGCGCGGCGCCATGGTCGTGATGGACGTGCAGACGGGCGCTGTGCTGGCAATCGTCAGCGAGCCGACCCACGACCCCAACACGCTGGATGACAACTTCGACCAGCTGGCGACCAGCGATCAGCAGCCCCTGCTAAACCGCGCCAGCCAGGGACTCTACGCCCCCGGCTCGACTTTCAAGGTCCTGATCGCCTCGGCCGCCCTCGACGCCGGTGCCATCGAGCCCGACACGGAGGTTGAGTGTCGCGGCTCCTACGTCGTCCAGGGCTTCCCGATCAGCTGCACGAACGTGGCCGAGGGCGAGGGTCGCTATCCGTTCTCGTTCGCCTTCGAACGCTCGGTCAACGCCATCTTTGCCCAGGTCGCGGTCGAGGGGCTGGGCTGGGACACACTCAACTCCTACGCCGAGGACTTCGGCTTCGGCAGTAACCTCAACTTCCCGATCCAGGCCAGCGTCAGCCTTTTGCACCTCCCCGGTTCGGAGGAGACGGACGTGTTGCTGGCCAGCACCGGCTTTGGGCAGGGCGAGCTCCTCGTCACCCCGCTGCAAATGGCCGTGCTGGCGGCGACGGTCGCCAACGGCGGCGTGCGTCCGACGGCCCATCTGGTCGGCGAGATCCGCCACAAGGACGGCGAGGTGATCGAGAGGCTCAGGCCCGGCTCCGCCGGCAGGGTCGTCTCGGAAGACGTCGCCCAGATCGTCGCCGAGATAATGAACGAGGGTACGCCGGGAGCCTCGATCTCGGGCAAGACCGGCACCGCCGAGACGCCCAGCGGCGAAGACCATTCGTGGTTCATCGGCTTCGGCCCGACCGCAAATTCTCGCTACGCCATCGCCGCCATCGTGGAGAACGCCGGTTTCGGAGCGGATGCCGCCCGCCCGGCGGCGCTCGCCGTCTTCGCCGCTCTCGGCATAGAGTGAGCCTATAATCCCTCTGAAATGAGCGCTCTCTCGCGAATCGAAGGGCTCATCAAGGATGTCGTCGAGCGGCCAGTCTGGCTGCTCTCGGCGAACCGTCTCCATCCCCTGGAGATCGCCGAGGTCCTCGCCGCGGAGATGGAGGCGAACGTCCTGGTGCGCGACGGTCGGCGCACCGTGCCCGAGCTCTATGAGGTCCATCTGCATCCCGATAACTACGGCGTCTTTGGTGATGCCATCTCCGGCCTGGAGTACGAGTTGCAGGCCTATCTATCCGAGATAGCCGACGAGAAGGGGCTGGCCTCCTTGAGCCGCCCTTCGGTCAGGCTGCGCGAGTCCCCGTCCGTCCCTCCCGGCGAGGTGAGGGCGTACAGCCGGTTTGCCGATGTCGTGCGCGATTCGTCGGTGCAGAACGTCGGGGGCATGACGCGAGCGGTTTCTCTCGCCGAGATCCAGAGACTGGCTCATCCGGTTGCCCGCCTTACGGTCACCGGCGACGGCGCTCGCCGAGGCTATGCGTTCGACGTGGTGCGCTCTCCTTTTAGCATCGGCCGCGCTCCCGACAACGACGCCCAGGTCGACGACCTGCGCATCTCTCGCCGCCACGCCGAGCTATCGTTCGATGACGCGGGCGCCTTCTATCTCAGGGATCTGGACAGCAGCAACGGCACCTTTGTCAACGGTTCGCGCATCCGCGGCGAGACGCCCGTGCGCAACCGGGATCGGATCAGCCTCGGCGGCCTGGAGTTCAGACTGGCTGCCCGTTAGGGGATGTCCGAAGACGTCACCATCCTCGTCGTCCGGCTGGCCGTCCTGGCCCTTGTCTACCTGTTCCTCGTCACCGTCATTCGCACCGTCGCCCGCCAGCTGACGCGCGCCCGCCCTATCACGGCCGGCCCCGCGGACGGCTCGGCCGCGCTGCTCTACGTCGTGCAGGCGGGCAAGACAGGCCTGCGCGCCGGTGATCCCTTCCAGCTAGAGCCCTCGACGACGATCGGTCGCGAGAAAGGAAACGGCGTCGTGCTCGATGAAGACACCGTCTCCAGCCGCCACGCCGCCGTCGAGTTCCACGATGGCCGCTGGTGGTTGCGCGACCTCGGCTCGACCAACGGCACCCTCCTAAACAACGAGCCGGTGGAGGAGCAGTACCAGCTGCGCCCCGGCGACCTCATCCAGATCGGCGCCGTCAGGCTCCAGTTCGCCGCGTCCAATCAGCGTCGCCGCTGAGCGGAGTCGCCGTCCTGGCGGGCGCGCCCGCCAGGGCCGCCTGAAGCCGCCAGCGATGTGGACGCCGAGAGTCGAAGCAGCATCGCCACGAGGATGAAGTTGACGACGATCGACGACCCGCCATAGCTGACGAAGGGCAGCGTGATGCCCGTGACCGGGAAGAGCGCCAGGTTGCCAGCCATGATCACAGCCGCCTGCGCCGCCAGGATCGTCGTCGCGCCCACCCCCAGCAGCTGCAGGAACGGCGAAGTCTGCTCTGCCGAAAGTTCCAACCCCCGAAAAGCCAGGACAACGTAGATCATGATCAGCGCCATCGCGCCCAGCAGCCCCAGCTCCTCGCCGACAGCGGCGAACACGAAGTCCGTCTCAACGATCGGTATGTAGTCCGGATAGCCCTCACCGAGTCCAGTCCCGGTTATCCCGCCGTGGCCGAAGGCGAGCAGCGCCTGCTTGATCTGGTAGCCCTCGCCCTCGACGTCCTCCAGCGGGCTCACCCAGGAGTCGATCCGGAGACGCGCGTAGTCGAACTGGTCGATCGGCAGGAAGTAGACGAGGACGAGGTTGAACACCATCAACACCGCGGCCCCGCCGATGAACCCGATGCGCCCCGTGCGCACGTAAAGCATCGCCACCGCCAGGCTGACCAGGATCAGCACGGCGCCGAGGTCCTTGGCGAGGAGCAGCATCAGGAAGACCAGCCCGCCGATCAGGCCCATCGGCACCAGGTAAGGAAGCGACGGCCGCTTGACGCTGCGCCAGTTGAACCGCGCGCGCTCCAGGATCTGCCCCTTCTCGGCCAGGTAACCGGCCATGAAAACGATCAGCAGCACCTTCAGGATCTCGGTCGTCTGGAACTGGATCGGTCCGACCCGTAACCACAGGCGCGCTCCGTTGATCGTCTGGCCCAGGGGCGTGAAGGCTGTGACGGCAAGCAGGATCACGGCGATGCCCGCCGCCAGGTACTTGTACCGCTGGAGGATCGTGTAGTCACGCAGAATGACCATCGTGACGAGCATCAGGAGGCCGCCCAGCAGCACCCAGCGTACCTGGTCCCAGGCCAGCTCCGGCGCCAGCCGCAGGTTCATCGTCAGTCCGAAGGCCACGAGCATCGCCACCAGTGGGACGATCAGTTCCTCGCTCTCCGGCTGGGCGACATTCAGATAGAAGTGAATGACCAGGAAGAGGCCCAGGTAGATAGGCGGGATGTACCAGTAGTTGGCCGGCATGGCCTGGTCGGAAAGCTCCAGCGCGTAGATCGCCAGGGCCAGGACACCGGCTGAAAGGAGGACGAGGAAGAGCTCAGTCGGCCGGCCGAAGATGGCGTACATGCTTGACGCAACGAGTCTACCAGCCGTTCGCAGCCGCGCCGCCGGCCGCCACCATCGGCGCGCCGGCAGGGACTGCATCGCGCCTCACCTATAATTTGCGCGGTGCCGGGCGTTGGTCCGGCACTTTGTCGAGAGCCGCATGAGTCAGCAAATGGGACCGCCAACGGGCCAGCCGCCATCAGACCGCATCCCCGCCGGTACGGTCCTCGGCGGCCGCTACCACATTGAGGACGTCCTGGGCGCCGGTGGCATGGCCACCGTCTACAAGGCCGAGGACGCCCTGCTGCGGCGCATCGTCGCCGTCAAGGTGATGGCCGACTGGCTGCGCGGCGACGAATCATACGCGCGTCGCTTTATCGAGGAGGCGCAATCAGCCGCGCGCCTCAATCACCCGAACGTCGTCCAGGTCTACGACACCGAAGACGAGGGCGACCGGCGCTACATCGTCATGGAGTTCATCGACGGGCGCAGCCTCAAGGAATACCTCGACGAGGTCGCCATCCTCGACGAGCGCGACGCCTCGACGTCACGATCCA
>WHTO01000077.1 GCA_009377665.1 Dehalococcoidia bacterium | reverse complement strand
CTCGACCGCTGGCTGCACATCTACAATCATCACCGTCGACACACAGCCATCGGAGGCTTCCCTCCCATCAGCCGTGTCACCAACCTCCCGGGAAAGTACACCTAGGCGGTGTCGAGTCTCCGGATAGCGGAGTCGCCGTGCCGTGTCGCCTGGCGCATCGACGCCAGGTACTGAACCGGTTTTCCGGCCGCACGTAACACTGGTTGGGAAAAGCCGCATCGGCGCGTTAGGCAATGTTTGTTGTCATGCTTATCGCCAACTACAATTCCCAACCAAAGGCGCAGGGCACGGTTTCGAGAGGACCGGCAACGGCGACCGTGATCTCTGGCCTTGAAGCCTAGACCGAGACAGGAAAAGGGGGGTACACCTGGATGGAGAAGGGTTACTGGGACAAGTTTTGGGCGCGCCGGCTTTCACGCCGCAGCGCGCTCGCGGTCGGTGCGACCGGAGCAGCTGCTGTGGGTTTCGCCGCGGTTGGCTGCGGTGACGATGACGACGATGACGACAACGGTTCGTCGGACCCCGGCCCGAGCGGCTCGCCTTCGGGCGATGCCACCCAGGCGGGTGGAGGCGGCCAGGGGTCGGACGAGCCCACCCGTGGTGGGACGCTCATCACCTTCGACAACGCCGACCCGCCATCCTTCGACGTAATCTCATCATTCGGCTACCGGCAGTCACAGTGCAGTTCGCTCGCCTGGCCGACGCTCATGCGCTACACCGAGTCGCCCGACCGCGGGCCTCTCGACTTCAACAACGTTGAGCCGCAGCTGGCCGAGTCGCTGGAGCAGCCGGACGACACAACGGTCGTCTTCACGCTCCGGCCCAACACCCTCTTCGAGGACCGCGAGCCCTTCAACGGCCGCGAGCTGACCGCTGAGGACATCGTCAACTCCTGGGAGTACTACGCCAGCACCAGCGGTACTCGCGTGATCCTCGCGCCCTACGTCGACAGCGTTGAGGCGGTCGACGCCCGGACGGTGCGCTTCAACCTCAACCAGCCGTCGGCGACCTTCGTGCGTTACATGGCGCATCACGGCTCCTTCTATCCGGTGCCCGTCGAGCTGGTCGACGCCGGGACGAGCGGGACGGATCCAGTCGGATTCGGCCCGTATCAACTAGAGCGGTATGACCAGGGCGTCGAGATCGAGTGGGTGAAGAACCCCAACTTTTACGGGGCCGACACGATCTACCCCGACAACCTGATCATGAAGATCTTCCGCGACCCGTCGACGGCGACGACCGCGGCCCGCAGCAAGCAGCTGCACACGACGACCTGGTGGAACCTGCCCGAAGCCGACGCGGCCGACCTGCAGGCGAGCCTCCCGGACGCCACCTTCGTCTCGTTCCCGAACACCTTCGGCTGGTACCTGGGGATGGACCTGCGCATGCCGGAGTTCGAGGACGAGCGCGTCCGCCGCGCCCTGTCCATGGCTCTCGACCGCGAGGCCATGCTGGCGCTCTACGAAGTCGGCGAGGGCCGCGGCGCCTACGCCAGCGCGATTGCGCCCCAGCCGCCGTGGTGGCTCGACCCGCGCGACCGCAACGCAGAGTACGGCGAGCACGGACAGTGGTTCCAGAACGACCCGGGTGAGGCGCGGGCGCTCCTCGAAGCCGCCGGTTTCGGTGACGGCCTCGGTCCTTACCAGTTGTTCACGAACCAGGGCTTCGGACCAAACCACATCCAGACGAGCGAGCTCGTCCAGCAGCAGCTGGCCGAGATCGGCATCTCGGTCGACATCGTGGTCCAGGACAACGCGGCCTACTACTCGACGACGGTCATCGGTAACTTCGAGGGCGCCCTGGCCAACCAGCCAGGGATCGGCCAGGTCGAGCCCGACGAGGCGCTCCAGCTCGAGTACCGGGGTGACAGCGGACGCTCGGCGATCTCCGGGCGCGAGGACGTCCTGACGCCCGAGAACGAGCCCCAGTTCTTCGACCTGCTGACGCGTCAGCAGCAGGAGCTCGACGCGGAGGTCCGCCAGGAGCTCATCAACGAGATCCAGGTGTACCTCGCCGGCCGGATGTACTACATCCCGATGGCTGTCGAGCCGATCACGCTATTCCACCAGGCCGAGCTTGGCGGAGTGAATCCGCTCAGGGCGTATAACCTGTCCTGGCTTTACGCCGGCTCCCACGTGCGGAGCGCGTAACGGCTGTGCACACAGCTTTGAGGTCGCGGTAGCGTCTCATGGCGAGGTATATGGGGCGACGGCTGCTCCTGGTGATCCCGACCGTGATCGGGATCACCATCCTTGCTTCGCTGATGGTCAGGTTGCTGCCCGGCAGCGCCCTGGAGCTCCTTGTCGTCCAGCAGGGCGGTACCGAGGAGGATCGCGACCGCATCGAGTCCGAGCTCGGGCTCGATCGCTCCTGGGTCGCGCAGTACACCGATTGGGTCGGAGGGGCCGCCACCGGCGACTTTGGCGACTCCCTGATCACGCGGAGGTCGATCGGCGAGGAGCTTGAGCGGCGACTCCCCGTCACGATGGAGATGGGGTTGCTGGCGCTCTTCTTCTCCTCGGCGATCGCCATACCCGTTGGCATCATCTCCGCGGTCAACCAGGACAAACTGGTCGATCACTTTGTCCGCAGCCTGGCCATCGGGGCGGTAGCCATCCCCGGCTTCTGGCTCGGCACGCTCGTCATGGTCTGGCCCGCGAAGCTCTGGGGGTGGAGTCCGCCGTTGGAGTACATCGATCTCTGGGTCGATCCAATAGCCAACCTTAAACAGATGTGGATACCATCACTCCTCCTCGGTATAGCGCTCTCCGGCGCCGAGATGAGGATGACCCGGACGATGATGGTCGAGGTCCTGAGACAGGACTACATCCGCACGGCCCGGGCCAAGGGCCTGGCCGGGCGTGTCGTTGTTGCCCGCCACGCGCTCTCCAATGCGATGATCCCGGTCATCACCTTGATCGGCATCCAGGTGCCGTTCGTGGTTTCCGGGACGGTGGTGCTTGAGAGCATCTTCCTGATCCCCGGCGTGGGCACCCTGATGCTCGAATCGCTCGCCACCAGGGACTTTCCCGTGATCCAGGCGGTGGTTCTCATGATGGCGATCGTCGTCCTCGTCGCAAATCTCCTGACCGACATCACCTATACCATGCTTGATCCTCGGATAAGGCTCTCGGGGTGACGCAAGAGCTGGCCTACCGGCTGGGTGGCGCGCAGTCCGAAGAGCTCCCCCGCGGCGGGCCAGGGGCTCTGCGCCGTCTCGCTTCGAAGCCACTCGGCGTGATCGGGCTGGTCATCGTCGTCGGGTTAATCGTCCTGATGTTCGTTGGTCCTTCGCTGATGAAGCACGACTATGACACCGCGGACCCCGTGCAGCGCCTCGAGGGACCGTCGTGGGAGCATCCATTTGGCACCGACAACCTGGGCCGTGACGTCCTCAGCCGGATGGTCTGGGGCACCCGGATCTCGATCGCGATTGGCTTCGGTTCAGTCGCCCTTGCTCTCGTCGTCGCCACCACGATCGGGCTTCTCAGCGGCTACGTTGGGGGCTGGATCGATACGGTCCTGCAGCGCCTCGTCGACGTCTGGATGTCATTCCCGGGCCTGATCCTCGCCCTGACCCTCGTCACAATGTTCGGGGCAGGGTATACATCGCTGTTGATCGCTATCGGGCTCGTGTTAGGCGGGGCAATATCGCGCGTGGTCCGCAGCGCAGCCCTCTCAACGAGGGATACGGACTACGTCCAGGCGGCGCGGGTGCTCGGCGCCGGGCCGATCCGCCTGCTCCTGCGCCACGTCCTCCCGAACATCGTGCCCGTCCTCATAGTCCTTGCCTCCGTCCAGGTCGGGTCGGCGATCCTGCTCGAGGCCACGGTCAGCTTCCTCGGCTACGGCGTGCCACCGCCGGAGCCCTCGTGGGGGAGCATGCTCGCCGGCGATGCCCGCAGCTTCATGCTCCAACAGCCGCTGCTCTCTCTTTGGCCGGGCATCGCCATCTTCCTTGCGGTTTACGGGTTCAACATGCTGGGCGACGCGCTCCGCGACGTACTCGATCCGCGGTTGCGGGGTGCGTGAGGTTCGGCGTCACAACAATCACCAGGCACTTCGGTTCGAATCACAAGCGAAAGAGGATTGCTAGATGACATCGCCAACAAGGATGCGCTTCGGGATTTTCATGGCCCCGTTCCACAAGCTCGGGGAGCACCCAACCGTCGCGCTGCGACGTGACCTCTCCATTCTGCGCTGGCTCGATGAGCTCGACTTCGACGAGGCATGGGTCGGCGAGCATCACAGCTCCGGCTGGGAGACCATCGCCGATCCCGTCGTTTTCCTGGCCATGGCCGCTGAGCAAACGCGACGCATCAAGCTCGGCACCGGCGTCACCAGCCTCCCCTATCACCATCCCCTGAACGTGGCCGACCGCATCTCGCTGCTCGATCACCTGAGCGGCGGCCGCGCCATGCTGGGTGTTGGGCCGGGAGCTTTGCCCTCCGACGCCATGATGTACGGTATCGACCTGTCCCACCAACGGCCCCGCATGAACGAATCGCTCGGCGTGATCGTGCGGCTCTTGCGCGGCGAGACCGTCACCCATCAGAGCGACTGGTTCCAGTTGATCGACGGCCGCGTCCAACTCCTGCCCTACCAGGACCCTTTCCCGATCGCGGTTGCCGCCGTCCAGACACCCGCGGGACCGATCGCCGCCGGTCAGTACGGCGTCGGCATGATCGCAATCGGTTCGACGGTGTTCGGCGGCGTTGGCGACTACGCCACGATGTGGACGACGGCCCAGGAGGCCGCCGACGCAGCGGGTCAGACGATCTCGCGCGAAAACTGGCGCATCACGATGCCGATCTACCTGGCCGAGTCGAAGAAGGAGGCCATCAACGACGTCAAAGAGTGGTTCCACGACTGTGAGACCAACTACATCGAAGCCATCGTCGGCCGGCCACCCAAGCCCGGGCGCGATGAAATCGAAGGGCTCGTCGATGCAGGGCTCGCGATCGTCGGCACTCCCGACGACGCCATCACGGCGATAAAGCACATGCAGGAGGTCAGCGGCGGCTTCGGCGCGCTCCTCGGCATTGGCTACGAGTGGGCTTCGACCGAGAAGCTCCGCCACAGCTGGGAGCTTCTCGCCCGCTACGTCGCGCCCCAGTTCCAGCCGACGCTGGGCGGTCTGCAGGCCTCGGCCGACCTGGTCAGGTCCAAGGCCGCGACGGTCAACGAGCTGCGCGAGGCTGCCACATTGAAGGCCTTCCAGGACGCCGGCCGCGCCCCCAGCGAAGCCAGCAAGCAGAACCTCTAGCGACAAACGTGGACGCCAACCGGCCGGGCGCGCCCGGCCGGCCGCCGCGCGCGGGCGGATCACAAAGGAGCTATCGGATGCAGCTTGAGGGGAAAGTAGCCGTGATCACCGGTGGCAGCCGGGGGATCGGCAGGGCCATCGCCGAGACCTTCATCGCCGAGGGCGCGGCAATCGCCTTCAACGGCAGGGATGAGGCGCAGGGTGCGAAGACTCGCGATGAGCTCGCTGCCTCTGGCGCGCGCGTCTGGTTTACCTCCGGCGACGCCCGCTCCTCGGCCGACGCTAAGCGTCTGACGGATGGCGCCGTGGAGCAGCTGGGAAAGATCGATATCCTCGTCAACAACGCCGGCGGCGTTACCGAGCCAGCCTTCACGGTGGATATGACCGACGAGGCGTTCGAGAACGATATCGTCTGGAACCTTAACAGCGCGTTCTATGCCACCCGCCACGCTCTCAAGCACATGATCCCCCAGGAGTGGGGACGCATCATCAACATCTCGTCGACCTCGGGCAAGCTGCCTCGGCTGGCCATGGCCGGCTACGTGTCGTCCAAGCACGGGCTCAACGGGCTTACCAAGACGGTCGCGCTCGAGGTGGGGCGCTATGGCATCACGTGCAACGCGATCTGCGCCGGCCGCATCATCACCGATTTCGACTACCAGAACTTCCCACGCGTCGCCGCGGCGGCCAATATCTCCGAGGAGCAGCGGGCCATGATGCTGAGCGGCGCCATCAACCGGCCGAACACCGTCGAAGAGGTCGCCGCGATGGCCCTCTTCTTGACGAGCGAGGCGGGCGCTGGCATCACAGGTGGAACGATCTCAGTCGACTGCGGCACCGCTCCCTACTAACCACGGTCGCCAAGCTGCACGCGCCACGATAAACCCGGCGTGAGCCCGCCGAGGTCGCGTCCAGGGGCAGCCCTCCCGCGGGCGTTGATATCATTGGCTGGCATTGCCACCCCAGGGGTGGCGTCGCAGTCTCGCGAAAGGGGTGGCGATGACGCAGTACCACTCCGGGGTCGCGACCTCGGCCCGGGACGACGGTGGTCAGCCCCCGTACCTCTACCCCGACTACGTCGGCACGCGCCTGCGTGCCCCGCTCAAGCCGCTGATAGTCCTCCCCGAGAGCCTGGCCGACGATACAGGCCCGGTCTTCGGCCGCGGCTCCGTGGGCGAGAGGGACAACGACCTCACTCGCCGGCACCGGGGCGAGCCGCTGGGCGAGCGCATCATCGTCAGCGGCCGCGTGCTCGACGACAACGGCCGGCCGGTCAAAGGCGGGCTGATTGAGGTCTGGCAGGCCAACGCCGCCGGACGCTACGCCCACGACAGCGACCAGCACCCGGCGCCCCTCGATCCCAACTTCGTCGGGGCGGGCCGCTGCCTGACGGACGACCACGGCCGCTACGCCTTCGTCACCATCAAGCCCGGCGCCTACCCCTGGCAGAACCACAACAATGCCTGGCGCCCGGCCCACATCCACTTCTCGCTCTTCGGGCAGGGATTCGGCAGCCATCTTGTCACCCAGATGTACTTTCCCGGCGACCCGCTCTTCGACCAGGACCCGATCTTCCAGTTGGTGCGCGACCCCGCCGCCCGGCAGCTCATGATCGCGTCCTTGTCGGCTGCGACGGATCGTTCGGCGTCTGCCGGCCCTCGATACCGGAGGAGGCGCGCATCGAGTACACGCGCACCTATCCGTTCGCCTGGTTCGGCATCCTGGTCGAGGGCCCGCCCTCGACAGACGAGCTCGTCTACGCGCTCCACGACCGCGGCTTCGCGCTCGTCAGCACCCGCTCGCCGCAGATCCAGCGGCTCTACTTTCAGTGCGATCCCAGCGATGACGTGGACAACTGGCCCGACGACCGGATCTGGGAAGAGATGCGCCTGAGGCTGGCGACGGTCGACCGCCGCAAGCTCGCTGAAGGCCGGATCTTCAAGAAGGACATAGTCACCATGCGCAGCTTCGTCTGCGAGCCCATGCAGTACGGCAGGCTCTTCCTCGCCGGCGACGCGGCGCACATCGTCCCGCCGACCGGCGCCAAGGGGCTGAACTTGGCCATCCGCGACGTTCGCGCGCTGTCCGGCGCCCTCTCCGAGTTCTACAAGTCGGGCCGCACCGACCTTGTCGAGGCGTACACCGCGGTGTGTCTTGGGCCGGTCTGGAAGGCACAGCGCTTCTCCTGGTGGATGACCTCCATGCTTCATCGCTTCGACCGTGATGACGCCTTCCAGCTCAAGGTGCAGCAGGCCGAGCTCGACTACGTCACCAGCTCTGGTGCCGCGTCGACCACCATCGCCGAGAACTACGTCGGCAAAGCGCTGGGCTGACCGGGGCGCCTGTCCCGAGGAGGAAGAGGCATTATCGCCGGCCGTCCTGCAGGATTTCACACAACGTTGACCACGGTGTAGCTAGAGCGCGGAAACATTAGGTTGTAAGCGCGTTGGAATAGACAAGCGATCCAGCAGCCTCCTGCGTTAGCCGAGGCGCCAGGGACCGCCGGCCTAGCAGTCAACAGGAGGCAACAATCGTGGAGGGTCTCGCTCGGTTCTGTTACGAGAGGAGGTGGCTGATCCTCCTGGGCTGGGTCGGTCTCCTCGCCGGCTTGTGGGCGCTCTCCACCGGCTTTGGTGGAGAATACAAGACCGAGTTCAGCCTGCCCGGCTCGGAGAGCCAGGAGGCCTTTGACCTTCTCGAGGAGAGGGGCGTCAGTGAGCGGACCGGCTTCACGGGGCAGGTGGTCTTCGAAGCCGAACAGGGCGTCAACGATCCGGCGGTGCAGGAAGCGATCGAGTCCTTCCTCGCCGCAATCGACAGCAACCTGGAGGACGTCCAGGTCAACAGCCCATACGACCCCGCGAATACGCACCAGGTTGCCCAGGACGGCACCATCGCCTATGCCGAGCTGAACTTCTCGAACCGCGGCCAGGAGCAGTACATTGCTGACGCCGACGAGGTCAAGGCGATGCGCGACGAGATTTCCGTGCCGGGGCTCCGGGTTGAGCTGGGCGGCGACATCTTCGCCGAGCCTCCCGAGTTCTCGAGCGAAGTCGTCGGCCTGATTGCGGCGATCATCATTCTGTTGGTCGCATTCGGCTCGATCCTGGCGATGGGCCTGCCGGTGATCACGGCACTCGTCGGCATCGGCTGCGGAGTCGCCCTGATCGGTCTCGTCACGCAGGTCCTGGCTACGCCGGACTTCACGACCCAGGTAGCGATGATGATCGGGATCGGCGTCGGCATCGATTACGCCCTGCTGATCGTGACGCGCTACCGCTCGGCCCTGCACGATGGCCTGGCGCCACGCGACGCCGTCGTCCTCGCCTTAGACACCTCCGGGCGGGCAGTCGTCTTCGCGGGCATCACGGTCGTCATTTCGCTTCTGGGCATCCTCATGATGGACCTGGATTTCATGAGGGCGGTGGCCATCAGCGCCACGCTCGCCGTCCTGCTGACGATGCTGGCCTCGATCACCCTCCTTCCGGCCCTGCTGGGCTTCGTCGGCAACAGCATCGACCGCCTTGGCCTGCCGCACCGCGCCGCCCGAGCCGAGGGCACAGTCGAACGCTCCTTCTGGTACCGCTGGAGCCGCGTCATCCAGGCGCACCCGTGGCCAGCGCTTCTCGCCAGCACGGCCCTCCTCGTCATCCTGGCCATCCCGGTCTTCTCAATGCGCCTCGGCTTTGGCGACGCCGGCAACCGGCTGGAGACCGACACGACACGCCAGGCCTATGAGATGCTTTCGGACGGCTTCGGCCCGGGGTTCAACGGCTCCATTCTTGTCGTTGCGGACAACGAAGGCGGCCAGCTCGACGCCGGGGCGCTCGAGTCGTTGAGGGGAGGACTCGAAGGCACCGAGGGAGTTGCCTCGGTGAGCGGACCGATCCCCGTTGCCGATGATTCGTTGCAGCTCTTCAACGTCTTTCCCGACTCGGCGCCCCAGGACGAGGAAACCACCGACCTCGTCCATCGACTGCGCGGCGATACGATTCCCCAGGCGGTCGAGGGCTCGGATGCCAGCGTCCTGACCACAGGCCTGCCCCCGACTGTCGTCGACTTTTCGGACTACATGGGTGAGCGCCTGCCGATCTTTTTTGGGGCCGTCCTGCTGCTGTCGTTCCTCCTGCTGCTGACTGTGTTTCACAGCGTCGTCGTCCCGATCAAGGCCGTCCTCATGAACATGCTGTCGATCGGCGCGGCGTTCGGCGCGATGGTCGCCGTGTTTCAGTGGGGATTCGGCGCCGAGCTCCTCGGCCTGGGCAGGGAAGGCCCGATCGAGGCCTGGGCGCCGATCATGCTGTTCGCCATCGTCTTCGGCCTCTCGATGGACTACGAGGTCTTCCTGCTCACCCGCGTGCGGGAAGAATACGATCGCACCGGCGACAACGGCCGTGCCGTCGCCGACGGACTGGCTGCGACCGGACGCGTGATCTCGGCGGCAGCGCTGATCATGGTCTGCGTCTTCGGGAGCTTCATCCTGGGGGCCGACCGGGCCTTGAAACTCATGGGCTTTGGCCTCGCCTTCGCGATCCTGATCGACGCCACCATCGTCCGCCTTGTACTCGTGCCTTCGGCCATGGAACTGATGGGCAAGGCCAACTGGTGGGCGCCCGACTGGCTGGTGCGCGTCCTACCGACGATCCGCGTCGACAGCGTGGAGAAACCGGTCGAGCCAGTCGAGCCCGCCGCGGCAGCCGCCGACTAGGGTGATCGGCCTGTGCCGTCGTTCGCGAGAGGGCGCGACCTGCGGCGGCGGCCACACTCAACGCAGGAGAGTCCAGAGGGGGCGGAACCTCTCTGGACTGGGAGGAGGGAGAGCCTCCGAACTGATCGCGCGCGGGTTGCAGGCCCAGTCAGTGGCCTCGACTCCGTCGATATCAGACTCCCTGCTGCGATTGACGCCACCTCGCGCCCGAAGGTACCATCCGGCGATAGACCGTCCGAGACACCGGTCGCCCCGGGGGAGGTAATGTGGTGAGCCACCAGTCCGAGAGCGCCATCGCGCCGGCCTCCGACCTCGACCCCTTCGACAACGCGGTCCTCCGTGACCCCTACCCCACCTACAAGACGCTGCGCGACGCCGGACCCGTCGTCTTCATGCGACGCTACGGCGCTGTGGCCCCCAGCTGACGCTGCTGCTCGACCGAGGCGGGCTCGGTGTCGCCCTGGATCACGACCAGCCGGCGCAGCATTGCGCGGTACTCGCCCGGGACTTCCTGCCAGGCGTCCTCTCCATAGTGGTCGCCGCAGGGGACCTTCCTGTCGGTCTCGGCGGGCGCAAGGAGGATGCCCTAGCGATACTCGGGCATCCTGACGTAGTCGAACTTCGCCCAGCCCTTGGGGTCGACGGTGACGGCGGTGCGCAGGAAGACCAGCGACTCCTGGAAGCCCTGCGGGCCCATGTCGTGCCACCAGTTCAGGTAGCCGGGGTGCCAGCTTCCGAGCGCCTTGAGCACGCGAGGATCCTCAGCGAGGCCGACGTTGTTCGGGATCTGTGTGGAGTAGTCGACATCCCAGCCGTTCATGGTGTCCCCCCTCGATGGTGATCAAGGCGCCTCATCAGACGCGCGACCTGTCGTAGTTCGGCTTCTTGCCGGTCCCGTAGCGCCGCAGCGCGCCCTCCGGACCGACGGCGTTGGGACGCTGGAAGATCCAGTTCTGCCACGCCGTAAGCCTTGAGAATATCTTTGATTCCATCGTCTCCTCACCGGGGAAACGCAGGTTGGCTTCCATCCCCGTGAGGGCGTCGGGCGAGAAGGCCGAACGCTCCTCGAGGAAGATGCGCAGCTCGTCCTCCCAGTCAATGTAGTCGAGGGCGAAGGTCACAAGGCCCAGCGACTCGGCCTCGGCGGCGTCCAGGGCCTGGCCCTGCGCCTCGCGCGCGCGTTCGAGGCTGGCAGGCTCACCCTTGAACCTCGTGTCGAGGCGGGTTCGGGCGTTGCTCATGGGATACCAGCCGAAGTTAGCCATCCCCAGGGCCGGGGTGGCGGCCGGGCGCTCTTTGTTGGGCAGGACGCCGTCGAGCATGTAGGCCCGGTCCGCGGCGAAGACAAGCTCGGCGAGGGTGCCGCTGAAGCACGATCCGGGCTCAACCAGCGTAACGAGTGAGCGCGACGTGAGGTCGATGCGCTTCAGCACGCGCTTCCAGAGCAAGACCGTCTCGCGCGGCAGCCAGTGATCCATGTTGCTGGCGGTGAAGGCGTCGTAATCCGACGCTGTCTCGGGCGACCCTTCTGTCCTGAAAACGAATCGTGGGCCGGGCGATGGGTTGACCGCCGATCAGCTGGTACTCGACCTGGACGCCGTCCACATCGAGCAGGCCGCTGTCTGCCAGCGCGACGGTCTCGGTCACGCGCGCGCCGGGTCGCGAAGTTTGTAGCGTTGGATCTTGCCAGTGGCGGTCTTGGGCAGGCTGTCTACCACCTCGATCCAGCGTGGGTACTTCCACATGCCGATGGCGGTCTTGACGTGCTGCTTGAGGTCCTCGCCGAGCGCCTGGACGCTGTCCGCCGGCTCGCTGAGCACGATGTAGGCTTTGGGCTTAAGCAGGCCCTCCTCGTCCTCGGCCGGAACGACCGCCGCTTCGAGGACCGAGGGGTGAGCAATCAGCGCCGACTCGACCTCGAACGGTGAAACCCAGATGCCGCTTACCTTGAACATGTCGTCGGTGCGCCCGCAGTAGGTGAGATAGCCGTCGGCGTCGCGGATGTACTTGTCGCCGGTGCGCGTCCATGCGCCTTCGAACGTATGGCGGCTCTTCTCGCGTTGATTCCAGTAGCCCTCGGCGGCGGACGGCCCCGCCACGAGCAGCTCGCCGATTTCGCCGTCCGCTACGTCGCGCCCTTCGTCGTCGACCACCCGCATGTCGTAGCCGGGGATGGCTTTGCCGGAGCTACCGTAGCGCACGTCACCGGGCCGGTTGGACACGAAGATGTGAAGCATCTCGGTCGAGCCGAGGCCATCGATGATCTCCACTCCAAAGCGCTCCTGCCACGCCCTACCGATGTGTTCGGGCAGCGCCTCACCGGCGGACACGCAGAGCCTCAGCCGCCGCGAGCCGCTCTCGGGTGTGCAGGCGGGGTTGGACAGCATCGCCGCGTAGAGGGTCGGGGCGCCGAAGAAAACCGTGGGCTGCTCCCGCCTGAGCACCGCGAAGACCGACTCAGGCGTGGGCCGATCCTCGAGCAGGACAGCCGTCGCCCCGCACGACATGGGGAAGGTCAGGGAGTTGCCCAGCCCGTAGGCGAAGAAGAACTTGGCGGCCGAGAAGACCACATCGTCCTCACGGAGGCCGAGTATGCCTTCGCCGAAGGCCTCGGCGGTGTGAGCGAGGCTGGTCTGGACGTGCTTCACGCCCTTGGGCATGCCCGTAGAGCCGGATGAATAGAGCCAGAACGCCACGTCGTCGGCGCAGGTTTCGACCTCCACGCCACGTGGGTCGGCGGCCTTGAGCACGCCAGCGAGGGTCTGGAACTCGATGCCCGGATCGGCCGCGCTGGCGATGACGACCGTGGGTGGACTACCTTTGATGCCGGCCAGGGCCTCGCGCACTAGCTGTACTTTCCCGGGAGGTT
>WHTO01000076.1 GCA_009377665.1 Dehalococcoidia bacterium | reverse complement strand
TGTCTTCGCCCTCGTGATGGACGTTCGAGGACGACACGTATCCGCCTGCCGCCGAGGCAATCCGTGATACCGCGCTGAATTCGGCGATCACCTCTTCGACCTCGATCTCGATCGTGGCCGACTGGATGATCTGGCGGTCGAAGGGGAGCGTGCCCCCGGCGCTCTCCTGTCCCTCGGCGGCGGCTTGATCGCTGTCGATGGCTGCCTCGGGTGCGGCCTGCTCTTCGAACTCAACGCTGGAGCCGTCGCGCGCCTCGCCGCTGTCGTCCGAGCGGTCCGCGCTGGCGCCATCGGATTCGCTGCCGCAGGCCCAGGCGAGCGCGGCCAGGACCAGCAGACCGGACATTGCAAGAAGTGCTTTCTTCATTTTCCCCTCCTGGCGTTTGTCCATTGACGCCGTCCCGCGGCCCTTTGTTCCCGCAGCCGGCTAATCCGGCGGGAGCCTCCGTCCGATTACTAAATCGAGCCTCCCACGGGGCCGAACACACACCATGATGTCCGGACCTGACAACCAAATCGCGCATCCTGGGCCGCCCGGCGGGCGGCCCAGGATCGTCTGGCCCGCGAAGCTGGAAGAGGACGGCCTTGCCGGCCGGGAGCGAGCCTTCAAGGCCGTCCACCGCATCCGCCGCCAGATCCAGGTTTCCGAGGTCGACCGCCAGCGCAGCGGCAAGCGCCGCCTGCTGGCGACCGCCGGCGCAACCGCCGCCGTCGTCGTCACGGGCATGCCCGTCGTCGGCGCCTTCAGCTCCGCCTCGGCGGCGGCAGTAAGCCAGTCTCCGCTGCCCGTCCCCACGGAGCACGTCGGCACGATGGCCTATTCCCTATCGGCGCAGGGCAACGAATTGGAACGCTTCAGGGCGCCGTCGAGCGTCCAGCCCAGGGCCTCCGACAGCGGCCGTCACGCTGCGTCTGAGTACGTGGCGCCGCCACAGCCGACGTACAGCTCGCCCGTCCCGCGGGGCTCGACCTACGGCAACTACGTGGTCGACCTGATCTATCGCTACTTCCCGGCCAGCCAGGCCGACTTCGCGGCCCGCGTCGCCTACTGCGAAAGCGGCTACAACCCCAGCGCCGTCGGTGACCAGGGGCGCGCGCGTGGCATCTTCCAGTTCTGGCAGGCCACATTCCTCGAAACCAACGTCGGCGCAGCCAACGGCTGGGACGCCGCGTTCAACGCCGAGGTCAACGTCCGCGCTGCCGCCGAAAAGGTGGCCCGCGACGGATGGCGAGCCTGGACCTGCGCCAGCAAGGTCTGACCCGGCGAACCCATCCGGCTTCACCTCGTCCTCCTTGCTGTGCCTACCGTCCGCGCTGTTTGCTGGGCGATCTCACGCCCAACTAGACTGACAGCACAAAATCCCCTCTAAACCGCGCGGAGACATAAATGGCTGAAGAACACGGCACCTGGACCGTAAAGACGGGCCTCGCCCAGATGCTCAAGGGTGGCGTCATCATGGACGTCGTTACGGCGGAGCAGGCTCAGATCGCCGAAGTGGCGGGCGCCTGCGCCGTGATGGCGCTCGAGCGCGTACCGTCCGACATCCGCAAGCAGGGCGGCGTCGCCCGCATGTCGCACCCCGACCTCATTGTGTCGATTGGGAAGGCGGTATCGGTCCCGGTGATGGCGAAGTGCCGGATTGGCCACTTCGTGGAGGCCCAGATCCTCCAGTCGCTCGGCATCGACTACATCGACGAGTCCGAGGTGCTGACGCCGGCTGACGAGTCACACCACATAAACAAGCACGCCTTCAAGGTCCCCTTCGTCTGCGGCTGCCGCGACCTCGGCGAGGCCCTGCGCCGCCTGGGTGAGGGCGCCGCGATGATCCGGACGAAGGGCGAGGCCGGCACCGGCAACATCGTCGAGGCCGTCAGGCACATGCGCAGCGTCTGGGCGGGGATCCGCCGCGTCCAGAACATGCCCGACGACGAGTTGATGTCCGAGGCCAAGACCCTCGGCGCGCCGTTCGAGCTTCTGAAGGAAGTCAAGCGCCTCGGCCGCCTGCCCGTGGTGAACTTCGCCGCCGGCGGAGTGGCGACGCCGGCCGACGCCGCCCTGATGATGCAGCTGGGCGCAGACGGAGTCTTCGTCGGCTCGGGCATCTTCAAGTCCGAGAACCCGGCGCGCATGGCGGCCGCTATCGTCAAGGCCGTGACGAACTACAACGACCCCCAGATCCTGGCCGAGGTCTCGCGCGACATCGGCGAGCCCATGCGCGGCCTCGAGCTGGGCGAGATACCCGAAGGCGAGCTGCTCGCCACGAGAGGCTGGTAAGACGAGCCCCTGGGCAATCCGCCCGGGCGCTCTCTCCGTGAGACGGCGGGGCCGCCCGTGACCGAAATCGGACTCCTTGCCCTGCAGGGCGACTTCGCCGAGCACGCCGCTGCCTTCCAGCGGCTGGGGGCCTCAACGCGCGAGGTCCGCAAAGCATCCGAGCTCGATGGCGTCGACGCGCTGGTTATCCCCGGCGGCGAAAGCACGACGATCTGCCGCCTGATGGCCGCCTTCGACCTCCTTGAGCCGCTGCGTCGCTTCGCGGCCGACAGGCCGATCTGGGGTACCTGCGCTGGGATGATCGTGCTCGCGCGGCGCGCCAGCGACCTCGACCTCCCGGCCGTCGAAGTCATGGACATCGGCGTCAGGCGCAACGCCTTCGGGCGCCAGCTGGACAGCTTCGAGGCCGCCGTCGACATTCCCGCGCTGGGATCCGAGCCATTCCACGCCGTCTTCATCAGGGCGCCGGTCGTGGACGAGGTGGGCCCTGGCGTTGACGTCCTCGCCCGTCTCCCCGACGGAAGGGCCGTCGCCGTCCAGCAGGGCAAGCTGCTGGCCACGGCGTTCCATCCCGAGCTCACCGACGACGACCGCGTGCATCGCCACTTCCTCGCGATGGCGAGGCCGGAGGCGCAACAGGGAGTAAAGTGAGTCACACAGGTCGCGCCCGCGTCTTCCACCTGCCCGCGCTGCTGGCCATACTGGCCGGTGCCGGCCGCAACGAAGCCGTGGGCTGGCTCGAGCCCCCCGGCGCGGTCGACCAGCAGCGCATCCTCACCCGCTTCGGCCGCGACCAGCTCCCACTGTCGACCAGGTCCGCGCTCGCCGTGTCGCACGATGGCGTCAAGCCGCGCGCCCTCGCCGGCGGACGCGCCCGCGCCGGCAGCGCGGTCTGGGAAGTAGACATTCTCATCGCCCCGGAGCCAGCCGCCGCGGCCGCCGCCCTCGACCAGCTGGCCATCACGGCCACGGACTGCGGGGCCCGGCGGATCACGATGAGGCTGGCGATGGACAGCCCGGCCCTGGAGGCCGCGCGCAGCGCGGGCTACATGCCCTATGCGGCGGAGACGCTGTTCGCCGCCAGCTCTGTGGCGCGGAGCACGGGGCCGCGGCTGGATTTCCGTGTCGCTGGCTCCGCCGACGCCCACGGGCTTTTCATGCTCTACAACCGGGCGGTGCCCCAGGAGGTGCGCGCCCGCGAGGCGATAACATTGGAGGAGTGGTCGGCCACCCTGAACCCGATCGGTGTGCGGCACCCGGCCCAGTTTGTCGTGGAGTCCGAAGGCGAGATCGTGGGCTGGCTGCGCAGCGCTCAGCGCGGCTCCGCGGTCACGTTCGACGTGCTCGTCGACCCCTTCGAAGATGACCTCGCCGTCCGTGCCGTCGATGGAGCCTGCGCCCTGCTCGGACCCGGGCATTCGCTGCGTTTCTTTGTCCCCACCTATATGCAGTCGATGGAGCGCCGCCTCGAGGCGAGGGGATTTTTTGCGGCCGGAGAGTTCGCCCTTCTTTCGAGGCAGCTGGCGGTGCCCATCGCCGAGCTCGCGCGGGCGCAGGTTGCCGAGAAGGCTGCCTGGGTAAGCTGACGATGCAGAACACCTATCAGCGCCTTATCACCGACGACCTCGACGCGATGCTGGGCACGCTCCCGCCCCACGTCTCGGGTCCGCTGCGCAGCGACAGCGACCGCTCGCAGCTGCTCGAGGTGGTGATGGACCTCGGCAGAGTGCCCGAGGCGCGCTTCGCCGAGCGCGAGATGATCCTCAGCGACAGCGAGGTCAGCGAGGCCGACATCGAGTACGTGATCTCGCGCATCGGCGAGTTCGGCGCCGACAACCGCGCCGGCATCGAGCGCACGCTCCACCGCATCTCGTGCATCCGCAACCGCCGGGGCAAGGTGGTCGGCCTGACGTGCCGCGTCGGCCGCGCCGTTTTCGGCACGATCCGGATGATCGAGGACCTGGTCGCGTCCGGTAAGGGCATCCTTCTGCTCGGACGGCCCGGCGTCGGCAAGACGACGATGCTGCGCGAGGTCGCCCGCGTCCTCGCCGACGACTTCAACAAGCGCGTGATCATCGTCGATACCTCGAACGAGATCGCCGGCGACGGCGACATCCCGCACCCGGCGATCGGCGTGGCCCGGCGCATGCAGGTCCCCTCGCCGGTCCTCCAGCACGCCGTCATGATCGAGGCCGTCGAGAACCACATGCCGCAGGCCATCATCATCGACGAGATCGGCACCGAGCTCGAGGCCGCCGCCGCCCGCACCATCGCCGAGCGCGGCGTCCAGCTGGTAGCCACCGCGCACGGCAACAGCCTGGAGAACTTGATGGTGAATCCCACGCTGTCGGACCTCATCGGGGGCATCCAGTCGGTCACCCTGGGCGACGAAGAAGCGCGGCGACGGGGGACGCAGAAGTCGATCCTCGAGCGCAAGGGCCCGCCGAGTTTCGAGATCCTGGTCGAGATCCAGACCTGGGAGAAGGTGCTCGTCCACCTCGACGTGGCCGAGACCGTGGACGCCCTGCTGCGTGGCTTCGAGGTGCGTCCCGAGCTGCGGGAAGTGGACAGCGAGGGCGCCGTCCAAAAGGGCGAGTCGCAGCCCCGCGAGCGGGAGTGGGGTCGCGGCGACGAGAGGCGCAACGGCCGCGCTGCGGGTCCGGAGCCCGGCGCGGAAGGTCCTCGTGGTTACGTCTTCCGCGGCGACGCGCCCCGCAGCATCTACCCCTTCGGGATCAGCAAGCAGAAGCTGCAGCAGGCGATCACGCAGATCGGCGCGCCGTCGGCGATCGTCGATAGCCTCGATGACGCCGACACGGTGATGACCCTCCGCAGCTACTACCGCCGCAAGCCGCAGGTGCTGCGCGACGCCGAGACCCGCGGCGTCCCCGTGTACGTCCTCAAGAGCAACACGGTGTACCAGATGGAGCAATCCCTGCTCCAGACCGCCAGCAGCGGCGAAGGCCGGGGCGGAAGGCGCGGCCGGGACCAGGCCCACGAAGCAATCCAGGAAGCGGAAGATGCTATAGGCGAGGTGATGTCGCGCGAGCGCGCCGTCGAGCTGGCGCCGCAGAACGCCTACATCCGCCGGCTCCAGCACGAGCTGGCTCAACGCTACAACCTCTTCTCCGAGAGCTACGGACGCGAGCCCTACCGCCGCGTGCGCATCCTCCCTGGCGGCGCCGCCATTACCTTCGACCGCTAGCGCCGGCCCGAGCCGGGGCCCAAAGTTGACTTTTGGCGCCGCAGCCTGCATCTTGCGCCCAGACGGGCGCCGGATGGCGTTCCTTGGGAAAGGATCCTCACCCCATGTCCGAGTACAGCGTTGAGTGGACGGACGCCTCAGGCGCCTCCCAGAAGCGCGACCTGCCGGAGGGCGGCCTGACCATCGGGCGCTCGCCGGCCTCGGATATCGTGCTCGCCGACACGAAGGTTTCGGGCAGCCACGCGCGCCTGCGGCGCGAGGGGATCCGCGTCTTCCTCCAGGACAGCGACAGCACCAACGGCACCTACGTCAACGGCCAGCGCATCTCGCTGGAGACCGACATAAGGCCGTCGGACGAGGTGGTCATCGGTGACACGCGGCTCTGGCTGATCGCACCGTCGCTGAACACGACCGAGGTGGGGACCCCCGTGTTCTCGGACCAAACGGTGGTCGGGGCTCCACTTCCGGGCGGCCAGGAGGCCCCTGCACCCGCGATGGAGCGTTCCGGTTACCCGGTGCGCTTCGACGTGCGCCGGCCGGAGAAGTCGTCGCGGCTGCTTAACTTCCCGCTTGGCATCGGCATGCTCATCAAGTACGTGCTGCTAATCCCACACCTCTTGATCCTCTTCCTGCTCTCGATCATCGTGTCGCTGTTCATTGGAATCGGACCGTTCGCGATCCTGTTCACCGGGCGCTACCCGCGCGGGCTCTTCAACTTCGTGGTGGGGACCTACCGCTGGACCGGGCGGACCATGGCCTATGTGCTGTCGCTGACGGACCGCTATCCGGCGTTTACGATGGACGCTGAGCCGGATGACGACGTGACCCTCGAGGTCGACTACCCGGAGCGGCTGAGCAGGATCCTGAACTTCCCGCTCGGGATCGGGATGCTGATCAAGACGGTGCTGGCGATTCCGGTGTTCATCGTGGTCTACGTCGGCTTGCTGATCGCGATGATCCTGGTCTTCATCGCCCAGTTCGCGATCCTCTTCACCGGACGGTTTCCCAAGGGCATGCACGGCTTCCTCGTCGGGGCCGTTCAAGCCTACAACCGGGTGCTGTTCTACATCCTGGGCTTGACGGACGCCTATCCACCTTTCTCGCTCGCCAGGCGTTAACGAATAACCAGGATCGGCCGACAACTGAACTGAACCTGCCGCAGGAGGATTGGTCATGCAGAACGATAGCCGATACCCGGTTCGCTACGGCGTTCGCTACGCCGAGGGGGGACTGAACCGGCTGCTCAACCTTCCGTTCTTCATCGGTACGGTGATCAAGCTGATCCTGGCGCTGCCCGTCGTGATAATCGTCGCCCTCCTCACGCCGGGCTCCTTCGGGTCATCGGGGTCGTCGAATGAGGCCGATGGACTCCTCGCGCTGGTAGGCCTGGCGACTTTTGTCCTCTACCTGATCGGACCTGTGGCAATCCTGTTCACGGGGAAGTATCCGGAGGGTTGTACAACTTCCTGGTGGGTGTCTTCCGCATGCAGGGCCGCCTGGCGGCTTACGTGTCTTCGCTGACGGACAAGTACCCGGCGATCACACTCGGTCCTGCCGAGGGCGAGGCGGCGAGCCTCGACGTTGACTATCCGCCTTCTTTCAATCGCTTTCTCAACTTTCCGATCCTCGGGATGATCGTCAAGGTCATCCTTGTCATCCCGCACCTGATCATCCTGTTCTTTGCCGCCATAGTTGCCGCGTTCGCGGTGTTCTTTGGCCAGTTCGTCATCCTCTTCACGGGGCGGTTCCCGCCGGCCTGGGCCGGGTTCGTTGCCGGCACGACGCAGCTCAGCATCCGGATCAACCTCTGGGTGTTCGCGTTCACCGACAGATATCCGCCCTTCTCGTTGACTCCATCCGACCCGCCGCGGGACGAGGCCGAAACTTTCAGCCTGCCGTCCTGAGTCCTCGCTGCGCCGTTCCGGTGGGCTCTTCTAACATCGAGGCGTGGCGATCGACCAGGCGGCCCTTGATGAGGTTGCGCTCTCGCGTGAGGAATGACGGACGTCCGGCGCCCTCGTCCGGAACGCCACACCTAGCTAATGAGCCGGCCTTGGTCAGTTCTACGTTCGCTGCACCAGAACGTTGCCGAACTCATCGACCTGTATCATCTGGCGCTTTTCCCCGCCGGTGACGGCAATTACTAGCCAAACGACCCACCAGATACCAAGAGTGAACACTCCGACGAGGAAGTGAAGTAGGTGGTTCACCCTGCTTCCGCGAACTACCACTGCCATGGCGTCACTTTGAGATTGCACCCGCGCCCCCGACGCGACCGCTTGTGCGACATGCTGGGCCAGCACCGCTCTCCGTTCTTCTGGGCTTTTGGCCATTGTTTCTACGGTCGGCGCCTCTGATCGCATGGCCTTTTCTGAGCTAGCCGGACGCGCTTCTTCACGGTCGAAAGGGTCGGATGTCATGGGCTCTCCTGTTGGGGTGTTATAGAGCAAGAAGGCTATCACTTCACAAGGAACGCGCGCAAACTCCCATCCGATAGCTAAAGGAGAATGATGAGGAAGATGAATAGGGTAAACGCGCCCACGATGCCAAGGGCGACCTTGGACATAGTGGCGTCGCGATGCGTTTCCACGAGCACGAAGCCGTAATCGTCCACCCTGACGGCTTGCCGCCGCTCGCCACCCGCCAAGGAAAGGACAATCCATACGATCCACCAGATGCCAAGAGTGAACACCCCGACCAAGAAATGAAGTACGTGATTGACCGGATTCCCCAGAACGAGAACAGCCATCGTGTCACTTTGGGACTCAACCCGGGCGCCCGACGCTACCGCCGCGGCGACGTGGTGGGCCAGTATCGCTCGGCGGTCTTGAAGAGGCTTAACTTGCAGGGTCATGTCTAACTACCTGTTCGCACCGACGGCGCTGGAAATGCCGGTCCACGTCCCAGCCGTCCTGCTCTGGTCGATCGGGCTATTCGTGCCTTGAATGGTACGTCGGGTCCTAGCACGACGCCACTGGCACAGCGGAAACGAATCGGCTGGCCGCCGTTCCGGTGGGCTCTTCTAACATCGAGGCGTGGCGATCGACCAGGCGGCGCTGGATGAGGTTGCGCTCTCGCGTGAGGAATACGAGGAGATCGTCCGCCGGCTCGACCGCGAGCCCAACCCGGTAGAGCTCGGGCTGTTCGGCGCCCTCTGGTCCGAGCACTGCGGCTACAAGAACTCGAAACCGCTGCTGCGGCTGTTCCCGACCACGGGCCCTCGCGTGCTGACGGAGGCGGGCGCCGAGAACGCCGGCGCCGTCGACATCGGTGACGGCCGGGTGATCGTGATGAAGATTGAGTCGCACAACCACCCCTCGGCGGTCGAGCCCTACCAGGGCGCGGCGACGGGCGTCGGCGGCATCGTCCGCGACATCTTCGCCATGGGCGCGAGGCCGATTGCGATCCTCGACTCCCTGCGCTTCGGCGAGCTCCACGACGCGCACAACCGCTATCTCTTCGAGGGGGTGGTCGCGGGCATTGGCGGCTATGGCAACTGCCTCGGGATCCCGACGGTCGGGGGCGAGGTGGTCTTCGACGATGCCTACGCCGCGAATCCGCTGGTCAACGCCATGTGCGTGGGCCTGGCGCGGACGGGCACGCTGGCCAGCGCGGTCGCCCGCGGCACCGGCAACCCGCTGATCCTCGTCGGCGCCGATACCGGCCGCGACGGCATCCACGGCGCCTCGGGACTGGCCTCGCGCACGGACCCCACCGAGCGCTTCGAGGAGATGCGACCCGCCGTGCAGGTTGGCAACCCGTTCCTCGAGAAGCTGCTGATGGAGGCCTGTCTCGACCTTTCGGAGAACCATCCAGGCTGGTTCGTCGGCATCCAAGACCTGGGCGCTGCCGGGCTGACGAGCTCATCCATCGAGACGGCAGCCAAGGGCGGGGTGGGGATCGTGATCGATGTGGACGCGGTGCCGCGGCGCGAGGAAGGGATGACCGCCTACGAGGTCATGCTCTCGGAGTCGCAGGAGCGGATGCTGATCGTCGCGCATGCGGAGCATGAGCAGGACATCATCGACCTCTTCACGCGCTGGGAGCTGCGCAGCAACGTGATCGGAGAGGTCACCGACGACGGACTGGTGCGCGTGCTGGAGAAGGGCGACGAGGTCGCGGCGGTCTCGGTCGGCGAACTCACGAACCCGCCCTTATATCGCCGCGAGGGGCGTCCGCCGGCTCGCCTCGCCGAGCTGCAGGCGTACGACTTCAGCGTGCTGCCCGACCTTGATGCCATGTCGAAGGTCATGCTGGGGCAGATGGCCGGCGCCGGCGACGCCACGACGGGAGCCGAAGCCGCCCTGTTGCTCCTGCTGGCCCGCCTCAACATCACCAGCAAACGCCCGGTGTACCGGCAGTACGACCACCAGGTCCAGACGAACACGGTGGTCCGTCCGGGCAGCGATGCCGCCGTGCTGCGGATCAAGGGCACGCGGCGGGCGATAGCGCTGAGCACCGACGGCAACGGCCGCTACTGCTACCTGGACCCCTATGCGGGCGGCGCGATCGCCGTGGCCGAGGCCGCGCGCAACGTCGTCTGCGGCGGCGGGAAGCCGATAGCCTGCACGGATTGCCTCAACTTCGGCAGTCCCGAGAATCTCGAGGTCTACTGGCAGATGGAGAACGCGATCCGCGGCATGGCGGAGGCCTGCGAACGCCTAGGGACGCCGGTCGTGTCGGGCAACGTCAGCCTCTTCAATGAGAGCGGCGGCGCGCCAATCCATCCGACTCCGGTCGTGGGCATGCTGGGCCTGCTGGAGGATGTGGAGCACGCGCGGTCGAGCGCCTTCGTGGCGGCGGGCGACGAGGTTTATCTGCTGGGGCCGTGGTCGCGAGTCGTCGACCCCTCGGGTGGGCTGGCGGGCAGCGAGTATCTCGAGGCGATCCACGGATTCGCGGCGGGCCGTCCCTACATCGACATCGAGACCGAGGCGGCGGTGCAGGCGGCGTGCCTGGCCGGGATCGAAGCGGGGGTCGTGCGCTCGGCGCACGACTGCTCCGACGGCGGCCTGGCGGTCGCGCTGGCCGAGTGCGCCATCCAGTCCGGCCTGGGCCTCGACGCCTCGCAGCTGTCGCTGCCGGGGCGGTCAGACGCGGGCCTGTTCGGCGAGGTCCAGTCGCGGATAGTCGTGACGGTTGCGCCCGGTGACGGCGGCCAGCTGCGTGAGATCGCCGGCGCGAGGGGCGCAGAGCTCACGATGCTCGGCAACGTGGAGGATGACGGCCGCTTTCGCCTGGGTGGTGGAATCGGCGTGGCGGTCAGCGAGCTGAACGCCGCCTACGAATCGGGGATACTCGCGCTTCTCGCTTAGAACGCCGGCTCGCCTCGAACGCTGCCGTTAACGAGAAAAGCGATCCAGCCGATCCTCGTATAGCTCGTCGCATGTCCATTGGCGCCCGGTCTGGGGAACGACCATCTTCGCCCGTTCCTCCATGACCTTCTCCAAGCGCTTCCAGGCGGCGGGGTTCGGAATCAGAGGCGCTGGTGTGCGCCCGACAAGCTCAATCGCACGCCGGATGAGCTCAGCCTCACTGATACCCAGCTCACTTGCGCGCCGCTTGAGCAACTCCTCCCGACGAGGCTCGATCCGGTACTGTTTGCGGACCATTCGTGCCATACGTGACGTTATACAAGGCCCCGCTCAGGCAGGGCTGAACTCGATCAGCTGGCAGTAGTTGCCGTCGGGGTCCAGGAACGTCGAGATTACACCGCCCCAGAATTCACGTCCTGCCGTGCGTATGAACTCGACGCCCTGGGCTTCGAGGCGGGCCTGCTCGGCGACCAGGTCGTCGACGAAGAAGTTGATCAGTACGCGCTCGGGCTCCTTGACCCTCCCCTTGACCTCGCTGTGGCCGTCGATCAGCATGCTGACTCCCGCGCCGAGTGTGAAGGCGTCACCGCCGATGGCCGGGTTGGGCTCGAGGCCGACCACGTCGCGGTAGAAGCGGCCGAGCTCCTCGGGCTGTTCGCTGTTGATGTTGAGGACGAACTGGGTGACCTTCATCGATGCTCCTTGCGGGCCCGTCGGCGGTGCTCTTATGCAGCTTCGGTGTGGGACGCGTCAAGAATTGTCGCCTCGCCACTATAGGGTGACATCAAATGGACCGGTTCTGCCTTGCGCGCCGCCTTTGGTAGCCTGAGTTGTGGATAAGCAATTAAGGACGCTGGCGATAAACCACTACCAGCGTCGTCGTCGCGGGCCGGACACTAATCCTCGTCCCTGCCCGCTCACGGAAAGGCGGAGAGGCAATGAAGGTGGTCTT
Source organism: Dehalococcoidia bacterium (assembly GCA_009377665.1). Classification (GTDB taxonomy): domain Bacteria; phylum Chloroflexota; class Dehalococcoidia; order WHTO01; family WHTO01; genus WHTO01. Next base: position 1,423 of record WHTO01000076.1, on the reverse strand, counting down.
CCTGGAGGAGGTCCCGGGTAGCGGCCTGCCGGGTGACGTCAGGGATGTCGCGGACGGTTTCGCCCGCAACTATCTGCTGCCGAAGAACCTGGCGGTGGCTGCCAACAAGCAGATGCTGGAAAAGGCCACGCGGCTTGCGGAGGCCGAGGCCAAGCGCCAGGAGAAGCTCGACAAGGAGGCTTCGGGCATCGCCGGAATGCTCGACGGCCAGGCGGTGACTTTCACCGTCCGGGTCGGCGACCAGGGCAGGCTCTTCGGCTCGATCACGGCCGGCGACATCGCTGAGGAGGCGACGAAGTTGGCCGGGGAGCAGATAGACAGGCACAAGGTTCACCTCGGTGAGCCCATAAAGGAGATCGGCAGCAGGCCCGTCAGGGTCAGGCTGAGCCGCAACGTCGAGGTCGAGCTGACGGTCAACGTCGAGGACCAGGACGCCCCCGCCGAGAGCGAGCAGGCAGTGGAAGCGGAGGCCGAAACCGAGCCGGCTGAAGAGGAAGCTAAAGCCAAGCCGGACGAAGAGGAAGCCGAGGCCGCATCCGCCGAAGGCGACGGGGCGGAGGAAGCGGCAGAAGAAGAAAAATAGCGGGACGGACGCCGGACCGGCTGCGACGGGCAGCCCCGAGGGCCTCCGCCCCAGGCGGAGGCCTTTGCCATCAGTAACCATCGAGCGAACCGGAGGCTGAGCCCGGCCGTGGGTGCCGGGCCGAGGGGGCCTCATGGTCCTTGACGCCCCCTCCTACAGCCCGCCCGCGCAACTCGCCGAGAAGCTGCCGCCGCACAACGTCGAGGCCGAGGAGGCGGTGGTCGCCTCGGTCCTCGTCGACCCCGAGGCTATCTACCGCGTCGTCCCGATAGTCAAAGCGAGCGACTTCTTCCGCGAGAAGAACCGCTGGGCCTTCGAGGCGGCGCTGGCGCTCTTCGAGCGCGGCGAGCCGCTGAACCAGATCACCGTCACGCACCAGTTGGCGCGATCCGAGCGCATCGACGGCGTGGGCGGGGGCGCCTACCTTGCGCGGCTGGTGGCGGACCTGCCGACGGCGATCGGCGTCGAGCACTACGCCCAGATCGTGGCGCGGGACGCGGTGTACCGGAGCATGATCACGGCCGCCGGCCAGATCGCGTCGATGGCCTACCAGGGCGGGTCCGACCTCGAGGCCGTGATGGCGAGGGCCGAGGCGCTGCTGATCCAGCTGCGCGGCGGCGAGTCGCTGCAGGACTTCGTCCACATCCGCAAGCTGCTGGCCGACTACCTCGAGGAGGCGGGTGAGGAGGCGGAGGCCGCGCGCACCGTCAAGACGGGCTACATGGACCTCGACTCCTTGCTGGGCGGGCTGCGGCGCTCAGACCTGGCGATCCTGGCGGCGCGGCCCAGCCTCGGAAAGTCCAGCCTGGCCCTCAACATCGCGCGCAACGACGCCATAGC
>WHTO01000075.1 GCA_009377665.1 Dehalococcoidia bacterium | reverse complement strand
TGAACGAGAAACGCCCCGGCCCGTAGCCCCGCACCCTCGCCTCGGGCACCGTCGCGAACAGCTCGCGGATGGGCGTGAACGCCCCCGTGTAGGTTGCCGGGTTCGACCGCAGCGTGCGCCCAATCGGCGACTGGTCGATGTCCACCACCTTGTCGATGTTGTCGAGCCCCTCGATGGCGTCGCAGTCGCCGGGGCGGTCGCGCGCTCCGTACAGGATCTGCGCCGCCTTCTTGTGCAGGATCTCGTTGATCAGGCTGCTCTTGCCCGACCCCGACACGCCGCTGACGCAAACCATCTTGCCCAGCGGTACGTCGACCGAGATGTTCTTCAGGTTGTTCTCGCGCGCTCCCACGATACGGATGGCATTCTCGTTGCCCTCGCGCCGCCGCGTCGGCTGCTGGATCTCGCGCTTTCCCGACAGGTAGGCGCCCGTGATCGACCCCTCGGCCCCCGCGATGTCGTCAAAGGCGCCCAGCGCCACGATATGGCCGCCGTTCTCGCCCGCCCCCGGCCCCATGTCCACGATGAAGTCCGCCGCCCGCATCATCGCCTCGTCGTGCTCGACCACGAGCACCGTGTTGCCGAGGTCGCGTAGGCGCTTCAGCGTCAGGATCAGGCGATGGTTGTCCACCGGATGCAGCCCGATTGAGGGCTCGTCGCAGACGTAGAGCACCCCCGTCAGGCTGGAACCGATCTGCGTTGCCAGCCGTATGCGCTGGGCCTCGCCGCCCGACAACGTCGCCGCCCCCCGGTCGAGGCTCAGGTACTCCAGCCCGACGTCGATCATGAAGGTCAGCCGCGCCCTGATCTCCTTCAGGATCTGGCGCCCGATGATCCGCTGCCGCTGATTGAGCGGACTGTCTTCGGACTGCAGGAGGCCGGCCCACACGTCGGCCTGCGTTATCGACAGCCGCGTTACCTCCGTGATGCTCTTGCCATCGACCTTGACCGCGAGCGCCTCCGGCTTCAGGCGCTGGCCCTTGCAGGTGGGGCAGGGCACCGACGCCATGTAGCGCTCGATATCGGCTTTGACGTTGTCCGAATCGCTCTCGCGGAAGCGCCGCTCCAGGTTCCGGACCACGCCCTCGAAGTTCGTTGTGTAGTAATGGCTCTGCCCCTGGCTGTTGGTGAACCGCAGGCGGATCTTGCCCGGCGCGCCGTTGAGCAGAATATCGATGTGCTCCGGCTTGAGGTCGCGGACCGGCACGTCCATCGGGATGTCGTAAAGCTCGGCCACCGCCTCGACCATCTTCTGGTACCACGATCCGACCGCAGGCGTCCGCGCCCAGGCCGCGATCGCTCCCTGGTCAAGGGACAACGCCTTGTTCGCGATGATTAGCTCGGGGTCCACCCGCAGCTTGTGCCCCAGGCCCGTGCAATCGGGGCAGGCGCCGTGCGGGCTGTTGAACGAGAAGGTCCGTGGCTCGATCTCGCCCAGGCTGATGCCGCAGAAGGGGCAGGCGAAATGCTCCGAGAACAGGCGCTCCTCGCCGCCGTCCGCCGCCACCACCATGACCCCGCCACCAAGCTTCAGCGCCTGCTCGGTCGAGTCGGTGACGCGCTGCCGGCCCTCCGGCTCGGTGTCCTTGCCCGTGCCGGGGGCCCGCAGGCGGTCGACCACGATCTCAATCGTGTGCTTCTTGTTCTTCTCCAGCGTGATCTCGTCCGACGCTTCCCGGATCTCGCCGTCCACCCGCACCCGGACGAAGCCCAGCCGCCGGGCGTCGGCGAACACCTGCTGATGCTCGCCCTTGCGGTCCTTGATGATCGGCGCCAGCAGCAACAGACGCCCGCCCTCGGGCATATCCAGGATGGCGTCCACGATCTGCTGCACCGTCTGCCGCTCGATCACGCGCCCGCAGTTAGGGCAGTGCGGCGTGCCCGCCCTGGCGTAGAGCAGGCGCAGGTAGTCGTAGACCTCGGTGACGGTCGCCACCGTCGACCGGGGGTTCTTCGAGACGCCCTTCTGGTCGATCGAGATGGCCGGCGACAGCCCCTCGATATAGTCCACGTCGGGCTTCTCCATCAGGCCCAGGAACTGGCGCGCGTATGCCGACAACGACTCGACATAACGGCGCTGGCCTTCGGCGTAGATGGTGTCGAAGGCGAGGCTCGACTTGCCCGACCCCGACAGGCCCGTCACGACGACGAGCTTGTCCCTGGGGATGGTTACATCGATGTCCTTGAGGTTATGCTCGCGGGCGCCCTTGACTACGATGGCGTCAGTTGGCAAACGGTCTCCAAGAGGTGGGGGCAAGAAGCCCCACGGAAAGCTGCGCGGAGTGCCCTCATTATACTTTTCGGGCCCCTTCGCCTGCCGCCTGGCGTTACGCTCGCCTCGTGGGCATACAAGCCGCGACGGGCTCCGCGAAATGTAGGCGCATCGCAACGCGCCATACCGTTCCGCAACCGAAAAAACATCCGAACCCTACGGCTCTCGGCACCAGCGAGGGCATCGCCGCGGGCCTCTACTGGCAGATCACGTGGCTCTCCTGCTGGCGCTGGCCATCGGCATCGTAGAACTGCTTGAAACCAGCCTGGCCGTCTGGGCCTTGCGCCAGGGCGAACGCATGAGGGCGTCGCGCGTCTGAATCTCAAGCCTGTCCCCCGCGTCCGGCTGAGGGCAACCGTCGGCGTCTCACGCGCGTCATCTCGACCCGATGGCCATTGTCCCCGTCCTGACACTAACCGCGGCGCGTTACGACGCCTGGTCGCCGATTCGCGCTGGGCCGGGCAAGCTGAGGTCATGTCGACTGTCCAAGTGCTCGCGACTGCCGACCTAACAGCGCAGGAACGGCGCGCGATCCGCGCCCTGCTGACCGCCGCGTTCGAGGATGGCTTCACCGACGACGACTGGGATCACACCCTTGGAGGCCTCCACGTGATCATCGAGGATGGCGATGCCATCGTCGCCCACGCCGCGGTGGTGCCGCGCACGCTGAAGATCGCCGGTCGTCCCGTCCGGGCGGGCTACGTGGAAGGCGTGGCGACCGACGCAACACGGCAGCGACAGGGCCTCGGTTCGCTCGCGATGAGCGAGCTGGCCCGGGTGCTGCGGCGCGAGTTCGAGATGGGCGCGCTGTCCTCCGATCGCCACCACTTCTACGAACGCCTGGGCTGGCAGCGATGGCGCGGGCCGACCTACGTGCGCGACGGCGATCGAATCATCCGCACGGCTCACGAGGATGATGGCATCATGGCGCTAGTGTTCGGCCCGACCGAGCAGATGGATCTGACGGCGCCGATCATCTGTGAGGCACGCTCGGGCGACGACTGGTAGATGACCGCGCCATCGAGAACTACGACCTCGTGAAGTAGAGGCCGGCGGCGATCCGATGCCTCTCCGGGTGCGGAGAGGGCCCGCCGCACGCGGGGGTGAGGTGGACCAGTTGACGCCGCACCCGCGCTAGCCGCGACGGCGACGGACTGCACCGCTCGAGACTGACCGCGGGTTCATTGGCATAAACTGACAAAACGGCTCGAGCCTGAGGAGACAATGGTGGGACCCCCGGGACTCGAACCCGGAACCGACGGATTAAAAGTCCGCTGCGCTGCCAATTGCGCCAGAGTCCCGCGCTCTGATGATAGCGAGCCGGCCCCTGTCCACCCTAGGGGCGCTTCGCAAGCGCCCTCCCCGCGCCCGGATCCGCTTCCTACCCACGCAGAAGAGTTCGGGTTCCTCCGATTGCGCACCACGTGACGCCCCACGATCCTTACCCGGTGCGTCTCTCCGCCCTCTGTCTTCTCCTCTCGCTCCTGCTCCTCGCCTGCTCCGGCGACGACGACGACACAGACTCCGAGGACGGCGACGACGCAACCCCGGAGGCCACCCCAACCGCCGCCGGCGACGACGCGCCGGGGATCATCTTCGACTCCGACGAGAGCGGCAACGAGGATGTCTGGATTATCCAGCCCGACGGCAGCGGCCTCACGCAACTCACCGACGACCCCGGCCGCGACTACGAGCCCCGCTGGTCACCAGACTACCAGCTGATAGCCTTCGTCTCCGACCGCGACGGCGACAGCGCCGGCCAGATCTACGTCATGAACCCCGACGGATCCGAGCAGCGCCGCGTCACCGAGAGCGAATTCACCGACGACTATCCCAACTGGTCGCCCGATGGAAGCCTCCTGACCTTCCAGCGCAGCACCGTGGACGCCGGCCAACGCGCCTCCGACATCTGGACCGTCGATATCGAGAGCGGCGAGGAGGTACAGCTGACCACCGACCCGGCCTGGGACAGCACCCCTTCCTACTCCAACGACGGCGAGACCGTGGTCTTCGAGAGCGACCGCAGCGGCAACTTCGAGATCTGGATGATGGACCCCGACGGCGCCAACCCGCGGCAGATCACCTCACTCGGCCTCGCTGCCTCGGCAGCCCGCTACTCGCCCGACGGGACGCAGCTCGCCTTCAACGTGCGCGACAATGGGCGCGCCGACATTTACCTGATGGACGCCGACGGGGCCAACCCGCGCCTCCTCCTCGATACCCCCAACCTCGACGAGCACTGCCCGGCCTGGTCGCCCGACGGCGCCATGCTGGTCTTCCACGTCGGGGGCGGCGCGCAGGAGCGGTCCGACCTCGCCATCGCGCCTGTCGACGGCTCAGGCAGCGAGCGCCTGACCCGCACGCCCGACATCGGGGAAGCGACGCCGGACTGGAGCGGATCCTAGCCGGCCCGGGCGCCCTCGCCGGCGCCGCGCTGCTCAGCCTCCTCTTGCTTGCTGGCTGCGGCTCGTCCGACCCGCCCATCGAGCCCGAATTCGCCTTCATAGAGCAGGATGCCGACGGCCGCCTGCTGCTGACATTGGTCGAGGGCGAGCGGGAAGAGCGCACCCAAATCGAAAGCCGCTACCGGCCGCTGGGCGCCCTGGGTTGCACAGGCGAAGGCCTCGTCGCGCTCGACGCCGTTATCAGCAACCGGCTTACTTCGCCTCTTGTCCTCGATGGCGATGAGGTAGAGCCGCTCGATTGGGCGCCGGCCGGTGTGGGCCCGGCGTGGTTCCCGGAGGGCCGCCTCGCATATCACGCCGATGACGGCGCTGGCAACCTCTACATCGCCATCGCCCACCTTGCGGAAGAGTCGGTCGAGCGCGGCCCGCGCGGGCGGCTCCCCGCCTGGGTGCCTGGCCTCGGGCTGGCCGCGTTCCAGGGCGGCCCTCCCGACGGGTACGACCGCATCGGCGTCTACACCTACGAGCTTTCGGGCGATGCCCCGCCCGAACTGCTCTCCAGCCTTCCCTTCCCGACCGACCAGCTCTCGCCCGACGGCACAACGTTCGTCTATCTCAGTGCTTCCCAGGAGAACGCCCAGCGCGACCTGCTCGCCATAGGGATAGACGGGGGAGACCACCGGACCCTGACCGCGACCCCGGAGCAGGAGGAGATGCCCCGCTGGACCGCCGACGGCGACGTCATCTTCGTCCGGCAGCCGCTGCTGGACCAGCGCGAAACACTGGCGGATGCGCGCGACGCGCTGGTCGTCCGCCTCGACCCGGCCAGCGGCGACGAACGAGTGATCGCGACCGCTGGCAGCGTCCTGGCCCTCGCTCCCTGCCACTGAGGGCTGGCGCCACGGCCCTATAATCGGATTGGCGTCGCAGGAGGCTGCCGGTCTTTCCCGGCGGCACGCCGAGCGTGTGACGAAGAGCACAGCCTCCGTCAACGGGCCGTCGAAAGACCGCGCTGCACGAAGCATTGGCGCACCGCGACAGACAGTGCGACACGCGCCTGCAACCTCTCCCGATAAGTCCCATCCCAATCCCGGCGACAGGCGGCGCCCGGCAAGGAGGCCCGATGGTCAAAGCGACCGAGAAGCCAGCGCGGACAAAACGGGGGGTCGCCTCGCACATCGGCCTCGATAACGAGCGACTCGTCGAGCTCTACCGGACAATGCTGACGGCGCGCCTCGTCCAGGAGCGCATGTTCGTGCTCCAGCGCCAGGGTCGCGCCGCCTTCGCCATCACGGGCCAGGGCCACGAAGCGGCGCAGGTCGGCAGCGCCTCCGCGCTCAAGCAGGGCGTCGACTGGATCATTCCCTACTATCGCGACCTCGGCGTTTGCCTCGCCTTCGGCCTGACGCTGCGGGAGATTATGCTCGACTTCCTTGCTCGCGCCGAGGGCCCCTGTTCCGGCGGCCGCCAGATGCCGACCCACTGGAGCAAGCGCGACCTCAGGATCGTCTCCGGCTCCAGCCCCGTCGGCACGCAAATCCTGCACGCGCCGGGCATCGCCTGGGCCAGCAAGGTCCGCGGCCTCAAAGAGGTGGCGGTCGTGTACTTCGGCGAGGGCGCGACGAGCACCGGCGAGTTTCACGAGGGCGTCAACTTCGCCGCCATCCACAAACTTCCCGTGATCTTCTTTTGCGAGAACAACGGCTACGCCATCTCCGAGTCCGCGTCCAAGCAGATGGCCGTCCGCAACGTCGCCGACCGCGCCCGCGGCTACGGCATTGAGGGCACCAGCATGGACGGTAACGACCTGATCGAGGTCTACCAGACCACCCTCTGGGCCGCCGAGGAGTGCCGCAACGGCCGCGGCCCCAAGCTGCTCGAAGCCAAGACCTACCGCATCGTCCCCCACTCCAGCGACGACGACGACCGCCGCTATCGCACGCGCGAAGAGGTCCAGGAGTGGAGCAAGAAGGACCCCATCGACCGCGCGAAGAAGTATCTCATCGAGCACGGCGCCATGACCGAGGCGGACGACGAGGCCGTCCGCGCCGAGGCGGCCGAGGCCGTTCGAGACGCGGTGGACTACGCCCTCGGCCAGCCCTATCCGGAGCCCGAGACCGCCCTGCTCCACGTCTACGCGGAAGACGCCTGATGGCCGAGCAGACCGTTATCGAGGCCGTCCGTGAGGGGATGCGCGAGATGATGGAGCAGGACGAGCGCGTCTTCGTGCTCGGTGAGGACGTCCAGGAGGGCGGCGTCTTTCGGGCCACCGAGGGCTTCCTGGACTCCTTCGGCGCCACCCGAGTCGTCGACACCCCACTCGCTGAAGCCTCGATCGTCGGCGTTGCCATCGGCGCCTCCCTGAACGGCCTCCTGCCCATCGCCGAGATCCAGTTCGCCGACTTCATCCACCCGGCGATGGACCAGATCCTGAGCGAGGCCTCGCGCATGCGATATCGCTCCGTCGGCGACTGGAGCTGCCCCCTGGTCATCCGCACCCCCTGGGGCGGCGGGATCCACGGCGCCCTCTACCACTCCCAGTCGATAGAAGCTTTCTACGCCCACATGCCCGGCCTCAAGGTCGTCGCGCCCGCGGTGCCCGAAGACTTCAAGGGGATGATCAAGTCGGCCATCGAGGACCCTGACCCCGTCCTCTTCCTCGAGCACAAGAAGCTCTACCGCTCGTTCAAGTCCGACGTGCCCGACGACGACTACCGCACTCCCATCGGCCCCGCCGCCGTCCGCCGCGAGGGCGACGACCTCACGGTCTACGCCTACGGCCTGATGCTCCAGGAGTGCCTGCAGGCAGCCGAAGCCGTCGCCAAAGACGGCGTCGCCGTCGAGGTCGTTGACCTGCGCTGCCTCAGGCCGCTCGACAAGGAAACCATACTCGCGTCGGCACGCAAGACCGGCAAGATCCTGATTGTCTACGAGGACAACCTGACGGGCGGCTTCGGCGCCGAGATCGCGGCCATCATCGCCCAGGAAGCCTTCGAGTACCTGGACGCCCCGATCATGCGCCTCGCCGGGCCCGAAATACCCACCATGCCCTACGCGCCGCCCCTTGAGCACTTCTATATGCCCGACGCCGAGAAGATCGCCGCCGCCATCGCTGAGCTGGCGGCCTACTGATCAACGAGCCGAAAGGAAGGCGGTATGGCAGCAACCGTGACGATGCCCCAGCTCGGCGAATCCGTCGCCGAGGGCACGATCCTGCGCTGGCTAAAGCGCGAAGGTGATACCGTAGCCGCCGACGAGTCTCTCTGCGAGATCGAGACCGAGAAGGTCAACGCCGAGATGCCTTCGCCCTACGCCGGCACCCTCGAGAAAGTCCTCGTGCAGGAGGGCGAGACCGTAAAGGTCGGCGTCGCCATCTGCGAGATGGTGACGGCAGAGGCAGGCGGTGCGCCGCCTCCATCCCCGGCCAACGGAGCCAGGCCCGCCCGGGAAGCGCCGCCGGCCGTCACCCCGGCGCGGCGCGAGCCGCCGGCCGCCGTCGCCGAAGGTCAGCCCTCGACCTGGCCGCCCTCCGAGATCCGTCACAACGGCAGCGCCGACGGCGACCGCTCGCGGCGCTACTCGCCGGCGGTCATGCGCCTGGCCGGCGAACACAACGTCAACCTGGCGCAGGTCCACGGGACAGGAGCTGGCGGCCGCATCACCCGCAAGGATGTCGAGGCCTACGTCAAAGTAGGCCCACCCTCCCCCGCGCCCGAGGCCGAAACCGCCGTTCCCCGCGAAGAAACCGCCGCCTCCGCCGACTCGCCGGCGCCGGCTGCCGGCACAGAGCTTTTGCCGCTTTCCCCCACGCGGAAGACAATCGGCGAGCGCATGCGGCGCAGCGTGGTCGAGCAACCCCAGGCCTGGATGATGGTCGAGGCCGACGTTACCGCCCTGGCGCGCTGGCGCGACTCCATCAAAGAAGAGTTTCGAGCGCGCGAGGGCGTCGATCTGACCTTTCTGCCCTTCGTCGTCAAGGCCACGGTTATCGGTCTCAAGCAGTTCCCGATCCTCAACTCGCAGTGGACGCCCGAGGGCATCCTCCTCAAGCGAGAGCTCAACATCGGCGTCGCGGTCGCCACCCCCGAGGGGCTGATCGTCCCCGTCATCAAAGCGGCCGACGGCCTCAGTGTCGCCGGCCTGGCCCACCAGATCGCCGACCTCGCCATCAAGGCGCGCAACCGCCGCCTGGCCATGGCAGACGTCAGCGGGGGCACCTTCACCGTCGACAACACCGGCGCCTTCGGATCCATCGCCAGCGCCCCCATCATCAACCCGCCCCAGGCCGCCATCCTCAGCTCCGAGATGGTCGTCAAGCGTCCAGTCGTCATGCCCGACGACTCGATCGCCATCCGCCACATGGTCAACCTTTGCATCTCCTTCGATCACCGGGTCACCGACGGTTCCGACGTCGGCGGTTTCATGCGCGCCGTCAGGGAGAGCCTGCATTCCTTCGACGCCGATACCCCGCTCTACTGAAGCCGCGCCATCACTTCGCGATCAGGCTGACGCCGGATCTCTGGACAGCTAACGGACCGTCAACCGAACCGAAGGTTGACCCCTCGGGGCGCTTCTAATAGCGTTACCGCTGTGGCGCTGTTGCGACGCGCCGTTCCTGATCTCGAACGACCCAATCCCGGCGGTCGCATCCCGCGGGAGCGACAGGCAAGAAAGGCTTGCACGATGGACCTCGGCCTCAGCGAAGAGCAACAGCTGCTGCAGCAAAACGCGCGTGACTTCCTGGAGAAGGAGTGTCCCGAATCCCTCGTCCGGGCGATGGAAGCGGACGAGAAAGGTTACTCGCCCGAGCTCTGGAAGAAGATGGCCGACCAGGGCTGGCAGGGCCTGCTGATCCCCGAGCAGTACGGCGGCGCCGAGTTCAACTTCATGGACCTGATGGTCCTCATCGAGGAGTTCGGACGGGCCCTTGTCCCGGGCCCCTTCATCCCCACCGTCGTCCTCGGCGCGATCCCGATCATGGAGGCCGGCAGCGAGGAGCAGAAGCAGGAGTACCTGCCGAAGATCGCCTCCGGAGAGGCCATCTTCACCATGGCCTACACCGAGCCCAGTGGACGCTTCGAGCTCGACGCCATCGAGATGGAGGCCAGGGCCGACGGTGATGGCTACGTGCTCAGCGGCACCAAGCTCTTCGTTCCCGACGCCCACGTGAGCGACTACATGATCGTCATCGCCCGCTTGCATGGCGCGCCCAGCATGTTCATCGTCGCCAGCAAGAGCCCCGGGATCAGCACGACCGTCCTCAAGACCATCGCCGACGACAAGCAGTGCGAGGTCGTCTTCGAGAAAGTGCGGGTTCCGAAGGCGAACCTGCTCGGCGCCGAGGGCGGCGCCGAAGAGGCGCTCAAGGAGATCACCCGCAAGGCCACCGTCGCCGAGTGCGCCTACCTCGTTGGCCTCTCGCAGATGGACTTCGAAATCAGCGTCAACTACGCCAAGGAGCGCGTGCAGTTCGGAAGGCCGATCGGCTCGTTCCAGGCAATCCAGCACAAGGCCGCCGACATGGTCACCGACGTCGACGGCGCCCGCTTCATCACCTACAAGGCGGCCTGGTCGGTCGCCGAGGGCGAGCCCGACGCCGACATGATGGTGCATATGGCCAAGGCCTGGACCAGCGAGGCCAGCCGGCGCGTGGTCGCGCACGGCCAGCAGATCCACGGCGGCATCGGCTTCACCAAGGAGTACAAGATCCAGCTGTACTTCCGCCGCCAGAAGCGAGCTGAACTCTTCTGGGGCGACGCCGACTTCCACCGCGAAAAGGTCGCCGACCTCCTGGCCATCTAATTCCAGGCGAATACAGAGGGACGGGCGGGCACGATGCCCGCCCGTCCTGTCGACGCTCAGCCACATGGCGGCCTCGCTACGGAGCTGCGACTTCCTCCGTGGAGGCGACCACACCTGACGCCAGGTAGAGGGCCTGGCTGATCACGGTGCCCGCCTCGCCATCCACCCAGTCGACGCCGGCGAAGAGGACATCACGCTCGGCGAGCAGGGCTGCCGTTTCCGGGTCGAAAATAAGCTCGTACCGCCCGACGAAGCCGTCCTGCCCGTAGTCCAGGGCGACCGCCAGCCCGCTGCGGCCCGCAGGATCCACGACCTCGCCTATCAGCTCGATCCCCTCGGTCGAGGCCACTATCTCGTAGAGGGCCGATCGTAGCTCAGGCGGGAACGAGCCCTCCGTTAGCAGGGCGCCTACGGCGTTGAAGAGCGTCTGAGCCTCGTTCCAGTCGGGGTCTGCGAACTCGGCCAGGAGCACCGCACGCAGCTGCTCGACATCGGTCGGGTAGCGGGCTGGATCTGCGTAGGGCAGGCCGCCGGCGGCGAAGGTCTGGTCCACGGCGAACTCGCCGAGGTCGGGCTGGCCGGCAGCTTCCCAGTTCCGCCTGTCCTCCTCGGTGAGGAACGCCGGCTCGCCGGGCGTGACAACCATGCGGCCTGAGCCGTCCGCGCCCACCCACACCTCACGGACGTTCGGGACGATCACCGTGTAGGGCGACTCACCGCCGATCGGCACTGGCTGTCCCGCACCCTCCGCACCGCTTGCCGCCGTGCCCGCGACATAAGCGGTTTCCGACCTGGAGTAGATGTACTGGCCCGCTTCGAGCGGTGACCAGGGCTGTACGGCGGCACTTTCGGCGGCTTCACTCAAAGCCTCGGCGGCGCTGGCAGTAGTTCCGCCGGAGCCACCATCGAAGAGCGGCGACGCCACTGCCAGGGCGACGCCGGCCGCCACCGCAACGCCAATGGCGGCAGCTCTTGGAGAGAAGAAGCCGCGGAACGGGCTGCGCCGGTCGATCCGGGCTTCGAGACGCGCACGAGCCGCGCGCACAACCCTCGCGTCCGGGTCTTCCACCTCGCTGCGGAAGCGCTGTACTGCGAATAGTTCATCCATCGAAAAGACCTCCTTCGGGTACGAAATCGTCCGCCTTCAAGGCGGAGTTTGCGAAGCTGTGATGGGCCAAGAGGCGCCGGCGCACCTTCTCGCGCGCCCGGCTTAGCCGCGAGCGCACGGTGCCTATCGGTACACCGAGCGCCTGCGCGGCCTCAACGTACGTCAACTCGGCCCACGCCACGAGCAGCAGTACGTCGCGCTCCTGCCGGTTCAGCTCCGCCAGCGCTACTGCTATCGCGGGGCGCAGCGCGCCGGCGTCGGCACGCGAGTCCGCCTGCTCGTAGGGATCGGCGGGCCTGTCCTCGGCCATGCGCCCATGAGCCCGCAGCCGCCGCTCTTCGCTCCGCCAGTGGCGGCTCACCTCTCGTCCGGCGATCCCGTAAAGCCAGGGCCGTGCGTCGAGGCAGTCGTCACGGAAGTTGGCCCGCTTCTCGAAGGCGACGACGAACGTTCGTGAAGCCACGTCGTCGGCTACCTCCGGCCCATAGCGCCGGTTGAGGTAGCGGTGAATCGCGGGGAAGTGCCGGTCGAACAGTACGGCGAATCCGGAGGGGTCGTCGCGGGAGGCCTGGATCAGCTCGAGGTCCGTGGGCGCATTCATCGATGGGTTATCGCCCGATGATGGCTGGTGGGTTCCAGACGCGACATGCGCAAAGGCGGATGGCAACCTTCCTGCCAATCATCCCGGCCTGCGCACGCAGCGGAGTCTCAGGCCTGTTCGGCCTCGACCCGTGCGACAGCCTCGACCGATCCGGTGTGCGGAAAGTGGACGACGCTCACGTCGTCACCGGCCTGGAACTGCTCCCACCAGAAGCGATCGATCTTGAAGATCGCGACCCTGGACTCGTTGTCGCCCGCGCAGCGCACCCGTATGTAGCTCGACTCACCAAAGACCACCATGTCGTTGCGGCTCCACTTCTGCTCGATGCGTCCTTCCGTCGTCACGGGCTGCGAAGGCAGATCGAGGATCGACGTGGCTGACTGGTAGAGGAAAAGCAGCGCGAACAGGCCCACCACCACGACGCTGAAGACCCGGCCGACCGACGCGCCCCGCGAGAACAGCTCGGACAACAGATAGAGCTCGCCGGCGAGCGCAAGCGCGGCCAGCGGCGTGAAGAAGATCGCGGAGAGCAGGATGGACCGCCGGACGCTCACTGAGCGGGAACGACGATCAGACCCTGGCCGATCTGGATCACAAGGTCGGCGAGCGCGTTGGCGTCCACGATCTGCTGCTCGGGCACGCCGAACTGCTCAGCGATCGTGCCCACGGTATCGCCTTCCTGCACGACGTAGACGCAGCCATCGGCCGTCACCTCGGTCTCCGGCGGACAGGTGGCCCCCCCGGGCGTGGCCGTGGTCGCCGGTCCTGTTGGGGGCGGCGGCGTCTGCTGGCTGGCCGGTGTGGCCGCGGGTTCAGTGGGCTCGGGGGTCAGCTCCGTCTCCGCCGCGGGCGGCTCCGCGCTGACCGACGACCCCTCGATCTCAACAGCGTCGCCGGGCAGCGCCGGCGGTGCCAGCGCCAGCCAGATGATCACGGCGGTTCCGACGATCAGCGCGAGCAGCGACCCGCGAAAAAGGGCAGCCGACGGCACAGCGCTGGCCGGGTCAAGACACTCCACGCAGAGGTTGTCACCGTGGTCTTCGCAGTAGAGTTTGCCGCAGTGGCGGCACTGCTGTGCGGCCTCGTTCGTGCAGGCGAAGCAGGTCATCCGAAGTCCGTTCGAGTAT
>WHTO01000074.1:13045-13800 GCA_009377665.1 Dehalococcoidia bacterium | reverse complement strand
CCAAGCTCGGCCACGAAGTTGCGGCTGCCAATCAAGCCGATCTCCTCGGCGCCGAAGGCTACGAAGCAGACGCCGTCGCTCGGGCCGAGCGACGCGAGCGTTTGTGCCGCTTCGATCAGGGCTGCCGTGCCGGATCCGTTATCGTTCCCGCCCGGCGAGACGGGCACGGAATCATAGTGCGCCGTCACAAGCACTTCACAGGTGCTGCCGTCCGAGCGCGCGACCACGTTCTGCGATGATTCCTCTCTGCCGGTTTCCATATCGATGACGGCGGTTGCGCCCCCTGCTGTCGCCTCAAGCAGTGCCTCGCCATCGAGCCCGGACACGCCGACGGCCGCGATCGACGCCTCACTGCCGAGTGTCGCGTTGAACAGTGGCCGCGGGTCGTCGTTATAGATAATGATGCCCCGCGCTCCCGCCGCCTCCGCGTTCGCGGCCTTCTCGCCGAAGCTGATCACGCCACGTTTGACCAGCACGATGCCGCCGGCAGCCTCCCGCGGGATCTCATCGGGGCTGCCGAAGCCTCCGTCAGCCAGCGCCCCCTCAACGCCACCCGAT
The DNA here is from genome assembly GCA_009377665.1 of Dehalococcoidia bacterium. Classification (GTDB taxonomy): domain Bacteria; phylum Chloroflexota; class Dehalococcoidia; order WHTO01; family WHTO01; genus WHTO01. The sequence continues at coordinate 13,242 of WHTO01000074.1, read as the reverse complement.
GCGCCGCCGGCCACCGCGTAGGCCTCGTAGACCTCGCCTTCGACTTCGACCGTCGACGTGTCTTGCGCGAATGTCGGTGTTTCAAACTCGCGCTGCTCGACCTCGTAGCCGAACGACTCGAGCTGCGCCTGGATGTAGTCCGCGGCCTCCTGCTCCTGTTCGCTGCCCGCTGGGCGCTCAGCTATCTCGACTGCCAG
>WHTO01000074.1:0-13035 GCA_009377665.1 Dehalococcoidia bacterium | reverse complement strand
TCAAGGTAACGCTCGATATCCGCGGCCGACGGTTCCGACTCATCGTCCGGGACGTGCTCAGCATCCTCGTCGGGAGGCTCTTCCTCGTTGCTTGCGCCAGGTTCCGCCTGGTCATTCCCCGGGGCGGACTGGTTCTGATCTGCTTCGAACGGCACGTCGCTGCTCGCGTCTCGCTCGCGCGCCGAGCCACCGTCGCTGCAAGCGACGAGGAGCGATGCGCTGAGTGCGGCGAGGATCGAGAGAAGTTTCATCGCGAGGACGCCGGGCGGCGGCGTCCGCAGGCAAATACGTCGGCGGAGACGCGGGGGTTCCCTATCGACGCCGCCCGAAGATCCGGCGCAGGGGATTGCGAAGTCCGGTAGCGGATCCGCGTCCATAGTCGAGGGGCTGTCCCCGCCAGTAGCGCGCCGAACTGCCCGCCCTGACACCGCCGCCGCGTCGGCGCACGATGGAGAGGCCAAACGCAAAGACGAAGAGGATCAGGCCGGCTATCGCGACGAGCATCATCAGGTCCGGGAGCGGCCTGAGGATGAACCAGCTGCCAACGACGATCAGCGCCGAGGCGAGCATCAGTTGGCCGGGGTTGATCGAGGCGATGAACGCCGGGAGCCCGCCGCCCTTTAAGCCGCCGAGGAGGGATTTCAGGCGCGATGGCCGTCTCAGACGAGTCGGTTTTGGCAGCTCGCCGGTCCGCGCGAGGATCTCTTCAATCTCTTGTTCGAGCTTGGTCGACATGGCACCCTGCCTCCGGCCGGTCAATTCTACTACCTTCCCGCCAGCCCATGTGTGCGCGTCCGGATTGATGGTGACGGTAGCCGCGTGTTGGGCAGTTGGCGCTCGGCAAAACAATCTCTAACCGGGGGGATGGGCCCCCCGGTCGGCCTAGCCGCTGCCCGCGGCTGCTGACCTGACCGCAGCCAAAAGCTGCTCCGCTTTCTGGTACGAGAAGATCCCTTCGTGGGCGGGGGTGCGCACCAGGGCCCAGCGCCGGAAGTACACGCGCACGCCGTTTCGAGCCAGGTGCTCGGCGATCTCGGGGTTGTCCTCAACGTACTCATCGATCTCGAGCTCGCGCAGACGGCGCAGCTTGAAATGGAGGCCCTGTTCCCCGGTGTTGTTCAAATGCACGGCATCGAAGTAGGCCGAGAGCCCGTGCTTCTGCAGCCAGTTGTGGAGGTAGGCTTCGTTGACGGCATTGCGGTTGGTGACCAGGACCAGCCGGGCGAGGGGACGCAGACCGTCGAGGACCTCCGCGGTTTCGGGCATCGGGACACGAAGCGCGTAGCGGACTTTCTCGATAGCGCGGCGCGGCGCGGAGGCAGTGACGGCAGGTTCTGGCGGCTGATTCTCGCCCGACGGTCCCTTACTCAGGATCGCCCGCAGCACACCACCCAGCCCGGGTTGAGGCGGCTCCCACGCCCTGTTCGAGGCGGAGGAGCGCCCGGCGAAGATCGAGGCGAGGTTGATGAAGTAGGTGGCTGGCCTGGCCAGCACGCCGTCAAGGTCAAACCCGATGGTGCGTGCCGTCATCGACGGAAAGTCGCGATCACTGACATGAGAACTCCTGGCTGAACATTTTGCCGTAGATCCCGCCGTCGATGACGCCGACGCCGATTCGGCAGAACTCCGAAGAGAGGATGTTAGCGCGATGCCCCGGGCTGTTCATCAGACCATCGTGCGCTACCTGCACCGCTGGGGCGTAGGCCAGGTTTTCACCGGCGATGGCGAACGACACATTGGCCAGCCGCATCCGGTCGAAGGGGTCCAGCCCGTCGGGGTTGACGTGGGCGAAGTAACCGCGGGCGAACATGTCCGTCGAATGACCCCTCGCGACGCCCTGCAGCCCGCCGTCGCTCGCCAGCGGGGGCAGGCCCCGGGAGGTCCTCTCTTCGTTCAGCAGTCTTAGCATCTCCATCTCAGCCTCCGGGTCGATGCTGACCGCTGTCGTCTGGAAGCCCAGGTCGATGGTGTCTGCTGGATCCGTCGAGCTTGGGCGTATCGTGGTCAGAAACGTAAGGGTGGCGTTGATAGGCTCGCCGAAGATGTCGGCCAGCCGGCCCTCGGCGGCCCGGGACTGGTCGACCAGGAGGCTGCCGTAGCGCGACGCGAGGATGTCCTCCTTGACCTTCGGCGACGCCGGCATCGTGATCACGAAGGTCAGCAGGAACGAAAGCAGGACCAGGCCATTGAGGGCGGATGGCAACACACCGGCAACGCGGTTGAGCGGGGCCTCCAGCACAGAACGGGGCACCGTGAGCAGTATCCGCGAGGCTACGATGCCCCCGAGAACATCGACCGCGAAGAACAGCAGCAGGAAGCCTGCGGCCTTTTCCCAGCCGTCGGGTACGACGGGCTCCAGGAGAGCGGCCGCTTCAGGGTAGAAGACGAAGGAGACAGCCAGCGAAACCAGGAAGACAATCGAGAAGAGCACGCGCTGGACGAAACCCTGCACCAGCCCCACGCCCATGTAGAGCATCAGCAGGCCCACGACAAAGGCGTCCACCCAGTTCATGTCCTTAACGATTCTAGGTTGACGCTTTGCCTGTAATGAACGTCGCGGCCGCCGCTGCCGTCGTTCGCCGGATCCTGGGCCGCACCATAGAGCTGGACGCGTCTGGATTCGTGGTCATCGACGGTGCGCTGCAGTCCAGCGTGCCCGGGATCTTCGCGGCCGGCGACTGCCGCCAGGGCAGCACCAGGCAGGCCGCATCGGCCGGTGAGGGCGCCGCCGCCGCGCTGGCTATTCGGCGCTACATCGAGCCTCTGGTCAGCGGCATGCCTTCGCCGTCGCGCGTCGAGCAGGAGTAAACGTCAGCTGCCACCTGGCAGGCCGATAGCGCGCCTCGTGTAAGAATGAAGTGTCGGCCGCATCCGAATGCGGGCTGCGAAGGGGGAGGCGATGGCGTTTCAATCAATCAACCCTGCAACAGAGGAAGTCGAGGCCACGCTCGATGAGCACTCTCCCGAGGAGGTGGAGCAGGCACTGGCAGATGTCTGGCAGGCCTTCGAGGGCTGGCGGAAGACGTCGCTCGGCGAGCGGTCACGTCTTATGCAGGCCGCGGCTCGCCACCTCCGCGCCAACAAGGAGCGCTATGCCGGGCTGATGACCGCCGAGATGGGCAAGCCGATCAAGCAGTCGGAGGCCGAGGTCGAGAAGTGCGCCTGGAACTGCGACTTCTACGCCGAGCACACTGGCACGTTCCTGGGCGACCGTGACACTCCCAGCTCCGCTACCCAAAGCTACGTCGCCTTCGACCCGCTGGGGCCGGTGCTGGCTGTCATGCCTTGGAACTTTCCTTTCTGGCAGGTCTTCCGCTTCGCGGTGCCGGCGATCATGGCAGGGAACAGCGCGGTCCTGAAACACGCCTCGAACGTGCCGCGCAGCGCCCTCGCCATCGAGGAGGTTTTCCGCGAGGCCGGCTTCCCGGATGGCATCTTCCGCACGCTCCTGATCCCGAGCGGAAAGGTGGCGCCGATCATCGAGGACGATCGCATCAGGGCGGTGACGCTCACGGGCAGCGACTTCGCCGGCTCGAAGGTCGCCGAGGTCAGCGGGCGCGCGCTCAAGAAGAACGTCCTGGAACTCGGTGGCTCCGACCCGTTCATCGTCCTTGCCGACGCGGACCTCGAGGCGGCGGCCACGACCGCCGTCAACGCCCGCTATCAGAACGCCGGCCAGAGTTGCATCGCTGCCAAGCGCTTCATCGTTGAGGACGGCGTCGCCGATGAATTCACAGGTCTGTTCGTTGAGGCCGCACAGCGCCTGCGCCTGGGAGACCCGGCGGAGCATGAGACCGAACTGGGTCCGGTCGCGCGTGGCGACCTCCTGGACGACCTCGAAGACCAGGTCAAGCGGTCGATTGGCGAGGGCGCCGACATCGTGGCGGGTGGGCACCGCATCGAGCGCAAGGGGTACTTCTACGCACCGACCGTGGTCAGCAACGTGTCACGGACGATGCCGGTATTCGCCGAAGAGACCTTCGGTCCCGTCGCTGCCGTGGTGCGCGCTCGGGACGCCGAAGATGCCGTCGCGCTGGCGAACGAGTCTCAGTATGGCCTCGGGTCGGCCCTCTGGACGCGGGACATCGAGAGGGGCCGCAGCCTGGCGCGCGACATCGAGTCCGGTTCTGTCTTCATCAACGGCATGGTCGCTTCCGACCCCCGATTGCCGTTCGGCGGCGTGAAGCGCAGCGGTTACGGGCGGGAGCTGGGTGAGTTCGGCATCCGCGAGTTCGTCAACATCAAGACGGTCTGGATCGGGCCCGCCCGGGAGCAGGCGACGACGCCTCCGACCGCCGAATAGCGGCGTGAACGTCAGCGAGCTCTTCGTCCGCTGCCTTGAGAACGAAGGCGTCAAGTATGTCTTCGGGCTCCCGGGTGAGGAGAACCTGGACCTGATGGACGCCCTGTCGCAGAGCCAGCAGGTCACGTTCGTTACCACCCGGCACGAGCAGGGGGCAGCGTTCATGGCCAATGTCTACGGGCGCCTCAGTACCTACCCCGGCGTGTGCCTGGCCACGCTGGGACCGGGCGCAACCAATCTCATCACGGGCGTGGCCGACGCGCAGCTTGACCGGGCCCCGCTCGTCGCCATCACCGGGCAGGCCGGGCGCAACCGCATCTTCAAAGAGTCGCACCAGTACCTCGACGTGATGGCGCTGTTCAAACCGATTACGAAGTGGAACGCGCGCGTCGAGCTGCCGGAGACCGTGCCGGAGATAGTGCGCAGGGCCTTCAGGCTGGCGCGTTTGGAGAAGCCCGGCGCCACCCACATCGAGCTGCCGGAGGACGTAGCCGAGGCGCCGGTCGAAGGTGAGCCGATGCCGGTGCGGCGCACAACCTACCCGGTCGCCCGCCCCGAGAGCATTTCCCTGGCTGTCGACCTGCTGAGAGAGGCGAAGCGACCGGTCGTGCTGGCCGGCAACGGCGTGATTCGCCGCCAGGCTGCTGACAGCCTGGCCGAGTTCGCGCACCGCGTGAAGGTCCCGGTCGTCACCACATTCATGGGCAAGGGGGCGTTGGACTATCGCGACCAGCTGGCGCTCCCGGCGATCGGGCTCTATTCGCCCGACGCACCGCCATCGATCCTGGCCGCCGCCGACCTCGTCCTGGCTGTTGGCTACGACCTGGTCGAATGGACGCCATCGGTCTGGAACCGCACGGCACAGGCCATCGTGCACGTGGACAGCACTGCTGCGGAGCTGGACGTCGGCTATGTTCCGGCGATCGAGGTGGTTGGCGAGATAGGTGAGAGCCTGCGCGCCCTGGCCGAGGGATTCAGTCAGCCGGTGGCCCAGTGGGACTGGCAGAGGTTCAGGCCGGCGACGGGCGATCTCGACGGCGACCGCGGGGTGGACACCTCATTCCCGGTCCGGCCCAGCCGTCTCATGCGCGACCTGCGAGTCGTCCTCGGCGACGAGGACATCGTCATCAGCGACGTGGGCGTCCACAAGCTCTGGCTGGCGACGCACTTTCAAACCGCCAGGCCGAACACTGTTGTTATCCCGAACGGCCTGGCCTCGATGGGGCTGGCGGTGCCCGGCGCCGTGGCGGCGAAGCTCGTCCATCCCGACCGTAACGTCGTTGCGGTAACCGGAGACGGTGGCTTCTTGATGAACTCACAGGAGCTGGAGACGGCGAAGCGGGCGGGCACAGCATTCGTTGTTGTCGTGCTCGTCGACAACCGCTACGGGATCATCGAGCTGAACCAGAAAAGGCGCTTCGGCCGCGCGTTCGGGGTGGCCTTCGAGAACCCCGACTTCGTCGCCTACGCGCAAAGCTTTGGCCTCCCCGCCTTCGCGGTTGAACGCACGGAAGACCTCGAGGCAACGCTGCGGCGGGCCATTGACCTCAAAGCGCCCACGGTCATCGCGGTGCCCGTCGACAGCAGCCAGTCCCCGGCCGCGCTGCTTTAGCGCTACGGGGGGCCGCGGCTTCCGACCCTGCGTGGCTGGGCGTCAAGGGATCGCCGCGGGCGCTCGATTGTTGGTCACTGGGCCGCGCCAATTGCTGGATGAGAGGTTTCTCACCGTCGTCTCACTGGGCTCTCATCGGCCCTTTCAAAACTGGCTGTATAGACCAGGACGGAAGGAGGTGAAACACAATGGCTCGATCGAGTTTGTTCAGGGCGATCTCCCCGGCCAGCCAGGTTTCGGCCGCCAAGTGGAGCAGCAGCTCTTCGTCAGATGACCGTCGGCGGCGCAGGGGCGGCAGCCGCAGCAGCACCTAGCCCCGGCGCTAGGATTGCCTCAATGAGAATCATTGTTTCCCGGCCACCCGCGAGGGTGGCCGGGTGACTGTTCGCGGTGTTTTCTGACCGTCCAGTGATAAACCGAACCACATCGATCACCCGGCTATTCCGAAGCTTCTGGCCGTTCACGCGGGGCCTTCGCCGTTGGATGGTCCTGGTGATGGGCCTCGCCGCGATCCTCCCCCTGATCGAAGCGGCCGAGGTCTGGCTGTTCAAGGTGCTGGTCGACGATGTCCTGGTGCCCCGTGACCTCGGTGCGCTGCCGGTCCTGATCGTCGCGTTCCTGCTGCTCAACGTCTCCTCGGGAATCGTCAATTCTTCACCGGCGACTCGTTATCTCGACCTCCTCGATCGGCCACTTGAAGGACGACGGGCCGCGCGATAGCGGCCGGTTAGGCTGTCGCGGGCTCCCGGCGCCCGAGCAGGTCGGTGATGAAGGCCTCGACGTTCCAGGAGCTGGCCGGAGGTGCCCCACTGCCCCGCCGTCGGCGCACGGTCGGCGGCGAGAGGTTCTCGGCTTTGGAGCGCCGGCGGACCGACTGCAGGTTGTCACCGATGTCTCCCACCGCATAGGTGGCGGGTCGGGCTAAACTAGGGACGATGCTTGATGCACGTTGCTAGCGTACGCGTCAAGCGGAAACGGTTAGGCGCTGTTCTCAGATTCAACAAGGGCGGTTAGCTCAGTTGGCTAGAGCGCTTGCTTCACACCCTCGTGGCCTAAGCGCCGTGCTTGTGTAGCTACGGACGGGGCCAAAGTGCTCAATTATCGGCTGTTAAAAGCACAGGATGATCACGCGGCCCACCTCGCGGGAGATGGTCGCATGGGCTCGTAGGACAGTTTCTTCACTGGTGCCCCGCTCTGGGGGAACCGATAGGTGATAAGTCCGCCGTTGCTCCGCTCACCGTTGCCTAGACTCAACGGCAACCAGGGGGAACTCAAAATGGCGACATTAGCAGCGGCGGAGAAGCGAACCTATCAGGGAATCCCGATAGACGGGTGCCCCGATAAACCTGAGCATTCTCTTCCGCCCGAGAAGGATTCGATGCTTGGCCTGGGCACCCCAGTCGCGCTCTCGATTAAGGCAGGCGAGGAATGGATGTGGGTGCGCTACATCTGCCCTCAGTGCCGCCGAGTATGGGAACGCGGCTTCACGATGAACTTCGACCCCACCGGAACGATGAGCTTTGAAGACCGCTTCATCCACGAGCGCGAGAGATTACGCGCCCCGCAGGATGAAGGTCTGATTGGTCCCATTCCCTTCCCACAGGGGCCAGCTGAGTTCTTCGAGCGACGTTAGACCAAGGCGCGCGGTGTCTTCGCGGCCCAGTTCCTAGCTCACAAGATTGTCCTGCTCGGCGCCCCTTAACGCCGCCCGCGCTCCGCGACTACGGTCGTCGACAGCGGCTCGGGGGCGAATAGCAGAAGGCGGGGCCCCAACCGATCAAAGAAAAGGGCCCCGCGCCAGCTGTCACCACCAACACAAGGAGCAACCCCGAGCCGCTCATCCCTCAACGACGATGCCTTTCCTTGCCCCTTTGTCGCGCGACAGCCGTTCTCTTAACGAAGCTGGCACTTGGCCCTCGCGGGCAACACTTCCCGAACGGCGAGTACTTTCCGGAAGTTGATCTTGCCAAAGCGCGAGAGTCCGGGGCAAAGGTCTATAGGGCGCCACAAACGACAGACTTTTTGCCCGGCACCCCACTGACTTAGTAGGCATGAGGCACGCGCCGCTGTCTCTTGGTTTGCTCACGATGACAGGACTGGCATAGCGTCCTCAGATTGCTCTGCCTGTTGTCGCCGCCCTGGCTCAGTGGCAGGATGTGATCTACCTCGTGGTGCCGCCGTCCCGGCGCTGCCAGGTGCGGACAGGGGTCGCCGCACGCCGTGCACTTGTGGCTGTCGCGGTTCAGGATCGCCGCCGTAATCTTGGGCTGGGCCCAGCCGCCGCGGCGTGCGCTGCGCTCTCGCTCAGTGAGCACCTTGCAGCCATCGCAGATCGTCTTGCCGACCACGACCTGATTGCACCTTCGGCATAAGTACCTCACCGCGCGTTACACCACAGGACGACGGCAATGCCGCCAGCTAGCAGTCCTAGCTCGACGCTCACCCATTAGCGCCGACGCTGTGAGCAGCATGAGGCCGACCACTTCGATGACGGGACCCACGGCACCTTGTGCAAACTTTGCACGAGGTTGCCGCCTCGGGGTTGTGGGCCGCGGCGTCGCTGGGCGCATCGTGCGCTGGCTCATGCGGCGCCGCCTGGTGCATAGGGTTCGGGGGCGCCGTCGACGCCGGGCGAAGACGCGGCCGTTATCGCAATCATGAGCGTGCTCCCTCGCTAGTAGGGCGAGTCGCCGCTGAACATAATCTGAAGGCCGTTACGGTGAAGGTGGTCAATCAATTCGGCGGCGTCTTTGCCATCTAGTCCATAGCGAGTACTGCTTCTGGCACGATCCGGGTCGCGCCGAAGAGCGTGCCTCCGCCCGAGCCCGCGGCGGCTGGAACAGCTCGAAGACGGCGCGGGTCCGTGCCAGACTGCCTCAAGGCCGCTTCGGTGACACTTACGAACGGTTGGACAGGGCATTGACCCTGGTCGAGTCCGGCGACCTCTCCCCCGCTCAGGCGACGGCGATGGCTTCCCTGGCGCGAGCTCTGGTCACCGTGTGGGAGAGCTCTGAGCTAGAAATGCGCGTCGAGGAGCTAGAGAAGCGACAGCTGGGTAGCTCGTGAATGTCGCGCACGACTCAAACGGCTGGAGGGGAACAAGCCAAAGGTCTGCCTTGCGTGTCGCTGGGGTGCCTGGGACGAGCTGTCGATACGAATCGTGAGGCACGACGAGGAATTGGAGGCGCGCTTCTGCCCCGAGTGTGGGCAGCGCCTCGATTTCACCCTGGACCTATTTGGCCTAGAGCAACACGAGAGGGATGACAGCCTTGCCCGCTGCTGACCTAAGCACGGCACTCGGTGCACTTCCTCTTGATCGCGACGAAGAAAGCCAGCGCGTGCGCCTTCTGGCGAACCAGACGTCGGCTGCTTGCTAAGGCAGGTGGACGGCTGACACAATCAGGTCGTGCTCGCCCCTCAACGTTTCGCGGAGTGGATGGATAGCCATAAGCACACACAGACCGGACCTACGGCCACGTCTATCACTACCATCCCAGGAGCGATGCCCACTCAGTGGCCCTTTGCACTTTTGTACTTGATGACCTCCTCGAAAGCTGCACGCCTATGCGAGAGCAGGCGGCGAGAGGCGAAATCTGCTACGGAATCAACGAGCGATTCAGGTGGTCATCGACCGGGAAGCAGAAGACCTTGGATCTAGCGCTCGGTCTGCCTGCGACAAGAGCTGTGTCATCTCGCGCTCCGCTCATCGATCTGGTCCAGAGCAACCAGGGGCAAGGCAGCGACCCATCAGACGGAAGCAGCGAGAGAGGAGAAGGACCGACGTGCCTGACAAGGAAATGACCACGAGCGTCAGCGAAAGCGAGAACCCTGCAATCCCCTCGCCGACTCCCAAGCGGAGTCGGCCAAGGACGAACAAGGACTGGTGGCCGAATCAGCTGGACCTCTCGGTTCTCCACCAGCACTCGCCCCTCTCGAATCCGATGGGCGAGGACTTCAACTACGCAGAAGAGTTCAAGACCCTGGACCTCGACGTGCTGAAGCGGGACCTCATCGAGCTGATGACGACGTCGCAGGACTGGTGGCCGGCGGACTACGGCCACTACGGGCCGCTCTTCATCCGGATGACGTGGCATGCCGCCGGCACGTACCGCATCACCGACGGCCGGGGCGGTGGTGGCGACGGCGCTCAAAGCTTCGCCCCCCTCAACAGTTGGCCCGACAACGCGAACCTCGACAAGGCGCGCCGGTTGCTCTGGCCGATCAAGCAGAAGTACGGCCGGAAGATCTCCTGGGCCGACCTGTTGGTCTTCGCCGGCAACGTTGCCATGGAATCGATGGGGTTTAAGACGTTCGGCTTCGGCTTCGGGCGACCCGACGTCTGGGAGCCCGAGGAGATCTTCTGGGGCCCCGAGGACACGTGGCTCGGAGACGAGCGCTACAGCGGGGACCGGGAGCTCACTGCTCCTTTCGGCGCCGTGCAGATGGGCCTGATCTACGTGAATCCGGAGGGGCCCGGCGGCACCCCGGATCCACTGGCTGCCGCCAGGGACATTCGCGAGACCTTCCGTCGCATGGCGATGAACGACGAGGAGACGGCTGCGCTCATCATTGGCGGCCACACGTTCGGCAAGACCCATGGTGTAGGCAGTGCGGAGCACATCGGTCCGGAACCCGAGGCCGCACCGCTGGAGGCGCAAGGCCTCGGCTGGAGGAACAGCTTCGGCAGCGGCAAAGGCCCCCACACGCTCACCAGCGGGCTCGAGGGCGCATGGACCAACGAGCCGACGAAGTGGGACAACGGGTACCTGGACAACCTGTATAAGTACAACTGGCAGCTGACGAAGAGCCCCGCCGGTGCGAACCAGTGGGCTCCCACGAATCCCGAGGCCCAGGGTACGGTGCCGGATGCCCATGATCCGTCGAAGCGGCACGCTCCGATGATGCTGACGACGGACCTTTCGCTGAAGTTGGATCCGATCTACGCGCCGATCGCGAAGCGCTTCCACGAGAATCCGGACCAGCTCGCCGACGCATTCGCCAGGGCGTGGTACAAGCTGCTGCACCGCGACATGGGACCCGTCTCGCGGTACCTCGGCCCGTGGGTTCCGGAGCCGCAGTTGTGGCAGGACCCCGTCCCCGGGGTCGATCATGAACTGATCGGGGAGGCGGACATCGCTGCCCTCAAGGGCAAGATCCTCGCATCGGGACTCTCCATCTCCCAGCTGGTCTCCACCGCCTGGGCCTCGGCGGCCAGCTTCCGCGGCACCGACAAGCGTGGCGGTGCGAACGGGGCGCGGATTCGCCTTGCGCCGCAGAAGGACTGGGAGGTCAACGGGCCGGCCGAACTGGCGAAGGCGCTGCAGACCCTCGAGCAGATCCAGCGGGACTTCAACAGCTCACAGTCTGGCGGAAAGAAGGTTTCGCTCGCTGACCTGATCGTCCTGGGCGGGTGCGCTGCCGTCGAGCAAGCGGCGAAGAACGCCGTGCACGACATCACCGTCCCGTTCGCGCCGGGGCGCACGGACGCCTCGCAGGAACAAACGGACGTGGAGTCGTTCGCCGTGCTCGAACCGAAGGCCGATGGGTTCCGCAACTACGTCCGCGCCGGAGAGATCCTGTCGCCGGAGACCCTGCTGCTGGACCGGGCCAACCTGTTGACGTTGACCGCTCCTCAGATGACGGTTCTAATCGGCGGCATGCGGGCCCTGAACGCCAACTTCCGGCAATCCCAACACGGCGTCCTCACCGATCGGCCCGAGTCGCTGACCAGCGACTTCTTCGTGAAAATGCTCGACATCGGCACGGAGTGGAAGCCATCCGTCTCGTCTGAGAACGTGTACGAGGGTCGCGATCGCGCCACGGGCGAGCTCAAGTGGACCGCCACCGCCGTCGACCTCGTCTTCGGCTCGAACTCCCAGCTCCGGGCCATCTCGGAGGTCTACGCATGTGACGACGCGCAGCAGGCGTTCGTGCGTGACTTCGTGGCTGCGTGGGACAAGGTGATGAATCTCGATCGCTTCGACCTCGCCTGATCTCAGCGAGGTGCTCGTAACTGTCGGTCTCCTGTTTCGTCCGCCAAGCCGAGGTAGTTGCGGACCGCAAAGGCCTCAAGTCCACAGATTACCGCTCCGGAGGGCGTCGGAGGCGAGACCGATGTCCTCTCTTAACGACTTGGCCGCTGACTGAGTCATCGCGAGTTGAGGATGGTTGGGAGGCCGGACAGTCCGTTAGCTGACCAACAGGACAATTTGGTAATGTGCTGGATACAGGGGCTTGCTAAGCCTTCAAGTCATCGCCAAGGAAGGTTCAGCACGGTAAGACCCTCGATAGGTTCCTTAAGAGAAGTTGTTTAGGGAGGGCAAAGAATGAACTGTTACGTTCACGCGTGTGAGGGCAGAGAATTACCGGCAGTGGCCACGTGTAAATTCTGCGGCGTGGGAATGTGTCTCGATCATCTACGCAAGTTCGAGGCGAATCCTCCCGGAGGCCTATTTGTCGGTTGCACGCACAGTCGAGGCGTCCTGAAGACCAGTAGGCTCGACGCCAACCGGCGTAGCTGACCAACGCTGGAACTCTTCCTCTCACCCGGGCATAAACACTTCGCTGCCGTCTGAGACCGTCCTCTGGACAATCGTCGGGCTCTATTCTCTGCTGTTGGAGAGCAGTGCCTCATACGAAGGGGGTTCCCCGACAACCTCAGAGAGGTCGCCTCAACGACGACCTGCGGGGCGATCTGGCGGCGGGCTGGTCTTCACCGCCGAGCAGGACACTAGCTACTACATTGGGGTGGCCGGCTACAGTGACGAGGGCGGCGGCACCCTCCAGCTTCTGGTCCGCGGAGACGACCCAGTAGAGCAACAACAGGCGAACGGTTGATTGGATGAGGCAGCGGTTTTCCTCCTCCGCCTCATGTCTGCTTTTTTCAATCGGCCGGCGCTTCGCCCAGCCTGAGCTCGCCGCTCTGCGCGCCAGACCGATGGCCGTATACCCGTAGCGCCTCATAGTTAAGTGTTACCCAAGCCTTGCTGCTGCTTCATAGCCATGGTTACAGAACTTCCTTCCGTTGACTTCTCCCGCAGCGCCCAGAGCCTTCGCGCCTTGCGGTCGATCTCCAGCCGCAGTTCCATCGGGTTCAGCTCGTTGAAGAGCAGTTCGAGCT
>WHTO01000001.1 GCA_009377665.1 Dehalococcoidia bacterium | reverse complement strand
GTTAATCGTCATCGCGAATGGCTGGACGACCTGGGATGCGAGATCGTCGAAAAGCCCTTCGACATCGACGACCTGATCGCGGCCATCGAGCGCTGCCTTTCTCCGACCGCGCTCACGGAGTAGGCAACCGGTCGTCGCTTCTCTACGAGCCTCGCGCTGAGTCGCGCGACGGTTCCGTCGATTATTCCAGGGTCGATGAAATTCCTGTCCGGGCCCGTCCTTCGGGCGCGGAGGCGTTCGCCGCTGATCCTTCACCGCTCCGCTGCCGGCGCGGACCGTGCTTTGTCCTACGCTCGTTCAGTGCCTGAAACGCCGCTCAGAGAATGGCCTGCGCGCCCGGTCGCCAGCAACCGCCGGCGCAAACGCCGGCTCCTGGGCAGGCGGCGGCGACGCCTTTTGCTGCGCGTGGCGCTCCTGGCCCTGGTCATCCTTGTCGGGTTCCGGGGCTACCAGTACGTCAACGCCTACAACGACCTCCGCCAGGCGCACGCAACGCTCAGGGCCGCGGAGAGCGCGCTCGACGACGAGCGCCTCGCGATGACGCCAACGAGAGCTGGCGAGCTGCGGGACAGCCTCGATGGCGCCGAGGGGCGCTTCGGCTCAGCACGAGATCTGATAGCCGGCGATCCCCTCGCCCGAGCAGCCGAACACCTGCCGTTCGTGGGCGACCAGGTCACCGCTTCGCGCCGGTTGGCAGGCATAGGCGAGGAGGCCGCACGCCTCGGCCAGTCGGCTGCAGGCGTGCTGATCACGTTCGGCGAGCCACCAGGAGAGGGCAACTCGCTTCAGAGCCTGGTCGAGTTCCTGTACCGCGCGGGCCCGGCCTTCGCCGAAATGGAGGAAACCGCGGCCAGGATCAGGGACGAGCGCTCGGGCGTGGCCGGCAATCGATTGCTGGCGCCCCTTGCCCGCGCCCGGGACGACATCGACCGCGCGCTGGAGAGAGTGGACGGGATCCTGGTCGATTACGGCCGCGCGCGCGACCTGATGCCGGCGCTCCTGGGGTACGGCGGGACCCAGCGCTACCTGATCCTTCCCCAGAACAATACCGAGCTTTTCCCATCGGGCGGGCTGATGTCCAGCTATGGCGTCGCTGAGTTCGAGGCGGGTGACCTCGGACCCCTGCTCTTCGAGGACTTCGCGGTGCTCTTCTCGCGCTGGCAGAGCGGGGGCGGGCAATATGTTGAGCCTCCGCGTCCGCTCCGGGACCACCTGCTGCGGACGACCTCGTGGGGGCTGGGCGAAGCGGGATGGTATCCGGACTTTCCCCGCAGCGCCCGGCAGGCCGAGTTCTTTACCGAGCTCGGCGGCGTCGAACCGGTCGATGGAGTCATCGCAATCGACCTCTTCTTTATGGAAGGGCTGCTCGATCTTGTCGGTCCGATCGAGATACGCGAATTTGGCGTGACCGTCACCAGCGACACGGTCACACTCATGAGCCTCGAGCTGACGCGCGATGAGATGATCCCCGAGGAAGGGAGGAAGGTATTCCTCTCTTATCTCGCCGAGGCGGCTTTCCCGGCGATCTTTGAAGCGCCGCGGGACCGCTGGGATGACCTGCTCGCGTTCTTCCAGCGCATGGCCGACGAGAAGCATATCCAGGTGTACTCTCACGACCCGGCGACCCAGGAGCTGATCGAGGAACTGGGCTGGGACGGCGGACTGGCCCCCGGCCGTGACGACTTCCTGCTCCTGGCCGACACGAGCGTGAACTCCACCAAGCTCAACCTGGTCGTCGAACAGTCGATTGACCTGGAGCTTCGATTCAACGAGGACACGTCGGTGGACCATGTCGTCGATGTCACCTATCGCAACGAGCTCCCCACGTGGGCTGCCGGCCGAGACCCGGAGCTAGTGCAACGCCTCATGCTGGACGGGCTCTACGGGGACTATCTCAGGCTCTTTGCACCGCTCGGCAGCACACTCGATAGCCTCCTTATCGACGGGCAGGGCGTGGGCGCCGAGGCCGTGGAACAGGAGATGGGGCTGCTCTCGTTCGGACGCTACTTCACTGTGTCGCCGGGCGCTGAACGCCGGGTGAGCTTCGCCTACGACACGCCGAACCTGGTCGAACAAGCCGGCGGACTCTTTCACTACCGGCTCGTGATGCAGAAGCAGGCGGGTACCGCCGGGGCGCCAGTAAGCGTCAGTCTGGTCTTGCCGGAAGGAGCCGTGTTGGAGTACGCAACTGTTGATGGTCAGATCGCCGAAACCCGCGGCGTGACATTAGAGACCGACCTTTCGGTCGACCGCGTGATCGAAATCAGCTATCGATTGCCATAGTGAGGGCTGTGACGAGCATCGCGGTCGTCCTGGTGCTCCTCAATGGCTGCGATTCTGACGATGGCTCGACGGTCACTGTGGAAGCGGACGCCGGGGCAATCGAGCTCCACGTCGAGGTTGCAGAGGGCGACGACGAGCTCGCCGAGGGATTGTCGGGCAGAGAAGCGATTGCCGACGACGAAGGCTTGCTGATGGTCTTTCCCGAGGAGGGCCGCCCCGCGCTCTGGATGCGTGATACGGGCATAGCGCTGAGCGCGGCCTTCCTCTCCGCGGACGGGGTCATCCTGGACCTGGTCGATCTTGAGCCTTATTCGCTCGAAGTACGTCACGGGCCGGCCGGCAGCCGGTACGCGCTGGAGGTGGCGCGTGGGTGGTTCGAGCGGGTGGGGGTGTCCGCCGGCGATCGCGTGGATCTAAGCACAGCCCTGCGTTGAGGTTTGACAATCAACGTTGCACTATGGTTACATAAGAATCCTGGCTCAGTAAGACTGAGAGGTACTCTCATACCGTCAGACCGGGCAAGGCCAACCAGCCTGCAGAGGTCAACTGCCGCCAGGGCCCTTCACGCGCCGCCCGCGGGCGCCGCGCTCGCTTCGCGTCCCCGGTTTGAGCCGCGCGCCACCTCCAAGGAAGACCTGTCGTGCCGCCCCTGAGCGCGATCTTGCGCCGCCTCTTGCCTCGCAGAGGAGTCCCTATCAGGTGGGTGACGCCGTACCTCGCCGTTGGTCCGGCTTTCGAAACCTCTTCGGCCCGGCGGCTGGCGGCCGAGGGCATCGCCGCCGTCGTCGATCTCAGGGCTACGGAGAACCACGACGCCAGCCGTCTCGCAGAGGCTGGACTGCAGCTGTTGCACCTGCCGGTCCCAGATCGTGGGGCGCCGACCATCGAGCAGCTTGAGGGTGGGACGAGCTGGGTACAGACCCGAGTCGAGCGTGGAGTCCCGGTGTTGATCCACTGCCGAGGCGGCCAGGGACGAAGCGTGGTGATGGCGTGCGCCGTCCTGCTGCGCATGGGGTATCCGCTCTCGATGGCGCACGGGCTCGTGCAGCAGGCCACGGGCATCGTAGCGCCAACCGACCGTCAGCTGGCGGCGCTGGTGGAGTTCAGTGATCGCCTGCGCCAAAAGACCGGGCCGGTTGACCTTGGACGCCCGGCGCTCGATGGAGGTCGCACCAGCCTATGGAGTTGAGGCGCTATTTCTCGGTGCTCGCCCGGCGCTGGTGGATGATCCTCCTGGGCCCGCTCATCGCAGGCGTTTGCGCGTTCGTTGTCAGCGGTTTGCTTACCCCCGTCTATTCGGCGTCGTCGACGCTGCTGGTCAACCAGGTCCAG
Source organism: Dehalococcoidia bacterium (assembly GCA_009377665.1). Lineage (GTDB taxonomy): Bacteria > Chloroflexota > Dehalococcoidia > WHTO01 > WHTO01 > WHTO01. Next base: position 56,839 of record WHTO01000001.1, on the reverse strand, counting down.
TCGGAAGGACCAATCCAGTACAACGACATCCTGACAAGCGAACGCCTGACTAACACCTACGCCGAGCTGATCCGGCAGCGGCCGGTCCTGCAGACAGTCATCGATCGCCTCGATCTTGAGATGTCAATCGATGACCTCCAGGATCGCGTAAGCGTCAGCACCGTGCAGGACACCCAGCTGCTTCGCGCCTCCGTCCGCGACGAGGACCCCGCGCTCGCCGCCGACATCGCCAACACGCTGGCTTCGGCGTTCATCACTCAGAATGCGGAGGAGCTGGGTCGTCCCGGCACAGTGTCGATTGCCGAGGAGGCGCGGATACCGGACGACCCCGTCGAACCGCGGACGACGCTGAACACCGTCATCGCGGTCGTGTTGGGCCTCCTGCTGGCCGCCGGGCTGGTCGCCGTCCTCGAATACCTGGACGACACGGTGAAGCGCCCCGAGGACGTCGAGGAGCGCGCCGGGGCCACCACCCTGGCGTTGGTGCCTCGCTTCCGGCAGCCCCGCAACCGCGGTCGTGCCCCCGTCACCGAGGAGTGGCCTCATTCGGCGCTGGCCGAAACTTTCCGTGTGATGCGGACCAACCTCCAGTTCGCCTCGATGGACCTTCAGGTGAAGTCGTTGCTGGTTACGAGCGCGCACCCCGGTGAAGGCAAGACAACCACCTGCGCCAACCTCGCCGTGGCGATCGCGCAGACCGGGCGGCGCGTTATCGTCGTGGACTCCGATCTGCGCCGCCCATCCTTGCATCTGCTCTTCTCGCAGCCGAACAGGCAGGGTTTGACGAATCAGCTGCTGCTGGGTGAAGGCGGTATCACTCGCTTCTTGAGAGCGACCGAGGTCGAGGGTATTACGTTCCTGCCGGCGGGGCTCCTACCGCCCAACCCGGCGGAGCTCCTGGGCAGTCCGCGGATGGGCAGACTCCTCGACGAGCTGACCGCGACGGGTGCGATGGTGCTACTCGACAGCCCGCCGCTTCTGAGCGTGGCGGACGCGGCGATCCTGGCTGCCCAGACCGACGGCGTGATACTCGTCGTCGATGCCGGCAAGACGCGGCACGAAGCGGTGCGGCGCGCCCGGGCGACACTTGACCGGGCGGGCGCTCGCATCCTGGGTGCCGTCCTCAACCGCGTCACGGGGAGGCGCGAAGGGTACTACTACGACGGGTACTACAGCGCGCCCGCCCAGGATGCCGCAGCGGGACGCTCGGGGGCGCAACCGGCCGGCGCGGCGGCTCGATCCCAGGCCGTGAGGCGTCCGATGGTCGATAAATGAGCCGACTGGGCCTTGAACTGGACCGGCGGCTCTCGGTGACAGGACGGGCCGATGCCCAGAAAGCCCTCAGTGCGCTCAACGCTCGGCCAGGCCTTGTCACCGGCCGAGACAGTCGCGCAGCCGCGGCCGCCGTCCGATATCTATAACATGGCCGGCAAGAGGCTCGCCGACCTGGTGATAGGTGGCGCCCTGCTGCTGCTCACGGCCCCGCTCGTCCTCGTCCTGGGACTGGCGGTCGTCCTGGGCACAGGCTGGCCCGCCTTCTACCGGGCGCGTCGCATCGGGAAGGATGGCCGTGTCTTCGGTATGTGGAAGCTAAGAACGATGGTGCACGACGCCGATCAGCTGCTCGAAGACTGGAGACGGGACGGCCACCACCTGCGCAGCGAATACGAGCAGCGGTACAAGATCACCGAGGATCCTCGTGTTACGCGCCTGGGCCGCTTCCTCCGCAAGACCAGCCTCGACGAGCTGCCCCAGTTCTGGAACGTGATCAAGGGTGACATGAGCCTCGTCGGTCCGCGTCCGGTGACGGGACGGGAGACCGACCTCTACGAGAGCGAGCGCGAGCTTCTGTTGAGCGTGCGGCCGGGCGTAACCGGCGCGTGGCAGGTCGCTGGCAGGAGCCTCGTCCCTTACAACCGCCGCATGGAGCTTGAGCTCGATTACTGCCGGCACCCGACGCTCGGGCGTGACCTGGCGATCCTGGCTCGCACACCGCTGGCGATTATCTCGACGCGAGGCGCGAGCTAGGTGAGGCTCCTCATCTTCTCCCTCTACTACGCTCCGGAGGAGGCGGGCAACGCCCCCTATATCACCGGTGTGGCCGAGCACTTTGCCGCGAGCGGCCATGAGATCACGGTCGTGGCGGGGATGCCCCACTACCCGGATTGGCGGGTGCGAGATGGTTATCGCGGCGCGCTGCAGCGCCGCGAAGTCCGCAATGGCGTCACCATCAGGCGCCGTTGGCACTATGTCCCCGACAAGCAGTCAGCTCTGCGCCGCGCAGCCTACGAAGCGACAGGTTTCGCGGGCGGTATCGGAGCCCTCGGGCTCAAGCGTCCCGACGCCATCATCGGCGTGGTCCCTGCGCTCAGTGATGCCATGCTCGCTCGCACCGCCGCTGCACGTTTCGGCGCCCCTTACGGCCTGGTTTTCCAGGACGTCATCAGCCGTGGCGCCGCGCAGAGCGGCGTCGCCGGTGGGGAGAAGGTCGCGCGCCAGGCCGCGCACGCCGAGGGCTGGGCGGTGAGAGGCGCCGCCCGTGTTGGAGTGGTTGCCGAGGGATTCCGCCCTCACCTGATGGACCTCGGCGCCGAGCCAGAAGCCATCGTGAGACTGAGAAATTGGACCACCATCCCGCCGGCCGCAGCGCCACCCGCGGACACCAGGCGGCGCTTTGGACTGCCGGTCGATGGCGTCGTCTGCCTGCACGCGGGCAACATGGGCCACAAACAGGGGCTTGAGAACATCGTCGAATGCGCCCGCGTTGCACGGGGGGCGGCCGACGATCGCCTTTCATTCGTCCTCCTGGGCGATGGCAACCAGCGGCGGGAGCTCGAGAAGCTCGCTGCCGCCCACGATCTGCCGAACCTGCGCTTCCTGCCCGTGCAGCCCCTGCAGGAGCTCGCCGATCTCCTCCAGGCATCCGACGTCCTCCTGGTCAATCAGCGGCCTGCCGTGGGCGACATGTCGCTGCCGAGTAAGCTGACCGCCTACCTGCCTTCGGGTCGCCCGGTTGTCGCAGCGGTCGCCGCGGACAGCGAGGCTGCGCTGGAGGTCACGGCATCGGGTGGCGGCGTCGTCGTCGCGCCGGGCGATTCGTCCGCCCTGCTCAATGCTATACAGCGACTGGCGGACGACGGCGAGCAAGCACAGACCCTGGCCCGGCGCGGGCGCTCCTATGCCCGGCGCGTCCTCGCCAGGCCGGCCGCGCTGGCGGGCTACGACGATCTCCTGGCCAGGGTGGTAGCGAGCCGCTCGTTTAGTGTCGATTCTGGCGCGGCTACCACGTGGCAGGCGACCGGGCCGTGAAGCTGAACGGCAGCAGGATCATGGTCACCGGAGGCGCCGGTTTCCTCGGCGGCTATGTCGTCGGGGCGCTGCAGGAGAGGGGTGTCGCAAGCATCTTCGTCCCCAGGCGCAGCCAGTACGACCTCCGCGAGCGAAAGGACATCCGGCGTGCGCTCGATGATGCGCGCCCGGAGATGGTGATCCATCTTGCCGCGGTCGTTGGCGGGATCGGCGCCAACAGCGCCAATCCCGGCCGCTTCTTCTATGAGAACGCGATCATGGGCATCGAGCTGATCGAGCAGGCGCGGCTCGCGGGGGTGGCCAAGCTCGTGACGGTTGGTACCGTCTGTTCCTATCCGAAGTTCACGCCAGTGCCCTTCCGGGAGGAGGATCTCTGGGACGGGTATCCCGAGGAAACCAACGCCCCCTACGGGTTGGCCAAGAAGATGCTGCTGGTCCAGGGCCAGGCCTACCGCGAGCAGTACGGGTTCAACTCGATCTACCTGATGCCGGTCAACCTCTACGGACCCGGTGACAGCTTCGATCCGCAGAACAGCCACGTCATCCCGGCGCTGATCAAGAAGTGCCTCGACGCCAAAGAGGCCGGGGCCAGCGCGATCACGGTCTGGGGCACGGGCTCGGCCTCCCGCGAGTTCCTCTACGCTGGCGATGCCGCCGAGGGCATCGTGCTGGCGGCGGAACGGTACGATGGCGGCGACCCCGTCAACCTGGGCGTCGGCAGCGAGATCACGGTCCGCGACCTGGTACGGACAATCGCCCGGATCACGGGCTTCAACGGCACGATTGAGTGGGATGGCTCCAAGCCCGACGGCCAGCCGAGGCGGGCGCTCGAAACCGAACGCGCCCGCCGCCTGTTCGGCTTCGATGCGGGTACGTCCTTCGAAGAGGGCCTGCGCCATACGGTCGAGTGGTACCGCACGATCCGGGAGCGCGAGCGCACGAGGAGCACCGCGTGAGGGTTCTGGTCCTCGGCGGTGACGGCTATTGCGGCTGGCCGACAGCGCTTCATCTGTCGGCCGCCGGGCACGAGCTGGCGATCGCCGACAACCTGGTCCGCCGCCGAATCGACGAAGAGCTCGGGACATCCAGCCTGACGCCCATCCGCAGCGCCGACCAAAGGATCGACGCCTGGAACGAGCGCGCTGGCGTCCCCATCGACCTCTTCGTGGGCGATGTCCTCGACTACGACTTCCTGTCCGGCATCATGGGCGAGTTCCTGCCCTCGGCCGTCGTCCACTTCGCCGAGCAGCGCTCGGCCCCATATTCGATGCTGGATCGCGAGCACGCCGTCTATACCCAGCACAACAACGTGATCGGCACGCTGAACGTGCTCTATGCGATCCAGGAGCACGCGCCCTCAGCTCACCTCGTGAAGCTCGGCACGATGGGGGAGTACGGCACGCCCAACATCGACATCGAGGAGGGGTTCATCGAGGTCGAGCACAAGGGCCGCCGCGATCGCCTGCCCTTCCCCAAGCAGCCCGGCTCGTTCTACCACCTGACCAAGGTCCACGACAGCCATAACATCGCCTTCGCCTGCAAGGTCTGGGGATTGCGCGCTACGGACCTCAACCAGGGCGTCGTCTACGGCATGGTGACGCCAGAGACCCTGATCGACGAGCGCCTGCATAATCGCTTCGATTACGACGGCGTATTCGGGACCGCCTTGAACCGCTTCTGTGTGCAGGCGGCCGCCGGGCATCCGATCACGGTCTACGGACGGGGCGGCCAGACGCGTGGATTCCTCGACATTCGCGACACCGTCCGCTGCGTGGAGCTGGCGATCATGAATCCGCCGGCAGAGGGCGAGTACCGCGTCTTCAACCAGTTCACCGAGCAGTTCAGCGTCGGAGAGCTCGCGGAGATGGTGGTAACGGCTGCCGCGCGGCTGGGCGTCCAGGGGCGGGTCGAGCACTTGCCTAACCCACGCGTGGAGGCCGAGGAACACTACTACAACGCGGTCCATACCCGCCTCCTGGACCTTGGGCTGGAACCCCACCTGCTCTCACAATCCCTGATCGACTCGTTGCTCAACGTTGCCATCCAGTACCGCGACCGCATCGACCAGCGCGTCATCCTGCCGCGCGGCGACTGGCGGGGCTCGCGACAGCACGGGCGTGAACGGCTTACAACCACCTTCAGCTGAGGTCAGCGCTGCTGATGGGGGCGCATGGTCCAACTGCGCGATCTGCGGCGCTGCGGGGCGGATGCTGTACGACCTCGGTTACTACCCTGTCCTTCGCTGTCCCCGTTGCGGGTTGCGCTGGGCCGGCCCCGCAGGTGACGGCCTTCCGGATTCAGCGCGCCCAGCGGACCGGCCGCTCGTCGTCGGTGATCTGCCGGCGCACGAAGCGAAGGCCACGAGAGACCTCGCCATGATCGCGCCCCGCCTGGCGGCAGGTGCTTCGATCCTCGACGTGGGCTCGGGCGGCGGGGCCTTCCTCGCGGTGGCGTCGGCGGCCGGTTTCTCCGTGACCGGCCTGGAGCCGGACTCGCAGCGCGCCGCGCTGGCGCGGTCAACGTACGGCGTGACCGTCCACGAGACGAGACTCGAAGACTGCACGCTGCCCGAAGCATCCTTCCAGGCGGTCGTCGCATTTTGCGTGATCGCTCATGTCGAGAGCCCGCTGCGTTTTCTGCAAGCCGCAGCGTGTCTGCTGCAGCCAGGGGGACTATTGTTCCTGCACACCCCGGCCGCCGATGGGCTCTACAAGCTTGTTGCCGCCGCTACCTACCGAGGCAGTCTCGGGCGCGTCGGTGGTCCGCTGAGGCATCAGTACATGCCCTGGGGTCACCGCTACATCCTGGGGCCGCGCGCCATGGGCGCAGCCCTGGAAGGCGCGGGATTCGTTACAGCGGAGTTTAGCCCCTACTCGAACCCCGCCGAAATCACCAACCGGCGCTTCGACGCCCGTCCGGCCTGGCAGCGCCTGCCCCTCACGGGGGCTGTGACGGCTATCAACGCCGCCTCGCGGGTATCGGGCCGGACGAATCACCTGGCCGTGTTCGCTCACCGCAGCGGAGCGGTCTCGTGACAGCTTCTACCGGACGTCCTCCGGACTCGGTGCGCCTTTCGACGGCCGGCTCGATCGCGTCCGGATTCGCGGGCCAGGGGTTTCTTGTCGTCAGCGGAGCCCTCGCCGCGCGCCTCCTGGGCATCGAAGACCGGGGACAGCTGGCGCTGCTCGCGCTGTTCCCCGCCGTCCTCGCGCAGATCGGAGGGCTTGGCCTGCCTGCTGCGGCGACCTACTTCATCGCCCGCGAACGGTCGGCGGCTCCACTTGTTGCCCGCCTGCTGATCGCGCCTGCCCTGATCCAGGCATTGATCCTGACGGTCCTCCACGCGGCGATTGTGATGGTCCTGTGGCCGGGCGACGGCCCGGCCTTGCTGACCCTGCCGCTGGTGCCTGCTCTCCTTGCCGCCCAGTATGCGCTTTCGATCATCCAGGGACAGGGGCGCTTGCGGACATTCAACATCGCGCGGCTGCTCCCGGTGGCGACCTACGCCGTGGCGATGGCGATTGCTTTTGCGCTGTCGCCGGCCGACCTCGGGGCCATCATCGCGTTCTGGGTGGCGGCCAACGTGGCCGCCGCGCTGATCGGTGTCCGGCTGGCGTTGGTTGGCCTTGGGCCGGTCCGCGAGCTGTCCGCGGCTTCGGTTGACCGCCGGCAGCTGATCAGTTTCGGGGTGAAGGGCTTCCTTGGCTGGGCCTCTCCACTGGAAGCCTTCCGCCTTGACCAGGCCGCTGTGGGGTTGTTCCTCTCGCCGGCCTCCCTCGGACTTTACGTTGTGGCCTCGGCCTGGACAAACCTGCCGCGTTTCGTTGCCCAGGGCATCGGCCAGGTGGCCTATCCGCACATCGCATCGAGGCCGACCCCGGGCGCCGCGCTGGGCTCGCTTTGGCGCTTCTTCGCCGTTACGACCACCGCCTGCGCCGCCGTCGTCGTGGTACTCGAATTAGTGGTCGGCAGCTTGTTGCCCCTGTTCTTCGGAAGCGAGTTCGAGGACGCGGTAGGCATTGCCCGTCTCCTCCTGGTGGCGGCGCTCTTCCAGTCAGCGCGGCGAATACTGGGGGACGGGGCGCGCGGCGCCGGCCGCCCGCAGCTGGCGTCAATCGCCGAGATCAGCTCGTGGATCTTCCTCTTGCCGGCGCTGGCGGCTGCCTCAACCGCCGGCGGCCTCGAGCCCGTCGCGCTGGCGCTGATTGGATCCTCGGGCCTCAGTTTGGGGGTCCTTTTCGCCATGCTTGCGCTCCCCGACCAGGCGGTTGAGTCGGTCGAGCGGCGCGTCATGACGCTCCTGGCCGGAAGCCTCGACCTGGCGTGGGCGGCGAGCCGTTTTGCTGTGGCGTCCGGCCTTGCTGTGGCGGTTGGCGTCGTTACCGTCCTGGTTAGCCCCGAGCTCGACCACGCGTTGATCGCGGCCATTGGCGTCCTTCTCCTCGTGCCGATGGCCCAGCGGTTCGCCACACGGACGTTTGACATCTTCGAGCCGCTGACGATCTTCACCGTGGCCTACGGCCTGATGTTCGTGGCGCGACCAATCGCCGTACTGGTCACGGACTCCACGGCTTTGGCGAGGCCGGGCGGGCCGACCTACCTGCTCGAGCCGGGATACACGCAGATGCTTGTGGTCGCCCTGATCGGGCTTGTAGGTTTCCAGGCCGGATACCTGTGTGGCCCCGGCCGGCGCCTGGCCGCGTCCTTGCGACTGCCCAATCTCGGCTGGCACGCAGATACGGCAATCGCCGCCGCCCTCGTCTTCGCGCTGGCCGGCATCGCCCTTTTTGGGCTGTTCGTCTGGCAGGCTGGCGGCGTCGAGGTAGTGCGCTCGCTATGGTCGGGACGCGACCCCTCGCAGTCCGAGCTCTTCCGGGCGTCCACCGGGTACTTCTACCAGGGGACCTTCCTGCTCGTGCCGGCGACTCTGCTGCTGCTGGCCACAGGCGCGGATAGGAAGAAGCTGGGGCCGATCCTGCTGGCCGCCTGCCTCGGTGCGCTCGTCTTGATGCGCGCCGGGCCCACCGGCGGCCGCATGCTGCTGCTCCTGCTGGCCGGCTCGCTCATCACTTATGCCTATCTGAGGACGGGCAAACGCCCGGGAGCCATGGCTGTGCTGGCCTTTCTCGTCGTGGTCTTCGTCGCCCTCACGTTCCTGCGTGACGCCCGGACCCAGGCCGTGCGCGAGGACCAGGGCCTGGCCTCCGTCTTCGCCGCCTCGGTAACGCAGCCGGGAGACGGCATCGAGAGCTTCCTGCTCGGCGCCGATACGCAGATGGCCGACGCGCTCGCGGTGGCGGTCCAGGTCGTGCCCGAGGAGCAGGGCTACCGCTACGGTGGGGCGACCATGGGCGACGCCCTGACGAGGCCAATTCCCCGTGTGTTGTGGGATGACAAGCCCCTGCCGCCGCGGGAACAGCTGATCAGCAGCCTCTGGCCGACGCACTACCAGCTCGGGCTTGCCAATCCGGAGTTCTCCGTGCTGGCGTGGTTCTACCTCGACCTTGGCGTTGCTGGCGTCCTCGTCGGGACTCTCGTCATGGGCGTCCTCTTTCGCGCTGTGTTCGAGCTCTACCGCAGGCAGTCGGCGAGTGCGGTCGTCCAGGCTCTCTACGCGTCACTCGTGCCCGTGATGGTGATAGCACTGCGCGACAGCCCGACCGACACCTTCATCCGCATGTCCTTCGTGGCCCTGCCCCTGCTGATCACGATCTTCCTGGCTCGCGAGACTCCTCGCGGACGGGACAGCGCTGCCCTCCCCGGCGCGCAGGGCGCCCGGGCGTAGCGATGCTCTGCCATCCTGTCCGTGGATGCCCGAGTCGGCGCCGACCGGAAAGCGCGTTCTCCGCAGGTCCGGGTCGTCCGGCCTCGCCACCTTCATCGCTGAGTTTCCCGGGTTGAAAGTCCTCAGCGTCATCCACTACCCGGTGTGGGGAGGGCCGCACAACCGAAATATGCGGCTGGCGCCCCTGCTGGGGGACGCGGGCGTGAGCACGACCGTGGTGCTGCCGACGGGCGCGAATGATGCCGCGGCGAGGCTCGCCGCGGCCGGAATCGACGTGCGCCTGCTGCCCCTTTCCCGCCTGCGGGCCAGTCGCAACCCGGCGACGTTCCCGCCCTTCCTCTGGAAGAGCGCTGGAGACGTCGCCCGTCTCAAGCGACTTATTCGGGAAGGCGACTTCGACGTGGTGCAGGTGAACGGGCTGGTCAATCCACACGCCGCGATCGCCGCCCGCACAGAGGGCAGGGCGGTTGTCTGGCAGGTGGTCGACACGCGCACCCCGATGCTTCTGCGTCGGATGATGATGCCGCTTGTGGCGAGGCTGGCCGACACCGTGATGTTCAACGGAAAGCGGCTGCTTTCCCATCATCCTTATGCCCGGGCCGTGGCCGACAGGACCGTGATTTACTATCCCCCCGTCGACACAAGGATCTTCCGGCCCGACGCGAAGCGGCGCCTGGAAGCAAGGCGCGAGCTGGGCGTGCCCGCGAAAGCCAATGTGGTCGGTACGGTCGCCAACCTCAACCCACAGAAAGGCCACGAGTATTTCATCCAGGCCGCCGGGCTTCTGGGGGCGCGCCGGGATGATGTCTGGTTCGTCGTGGCCGGGGAGCGCTATGCGACCCACAGGGCGTACGCCGAAGGCCTGGATCGCCTGGTGCGACGGTTGGGGCTCGAAGACCGGATCGTCTTCACCGGTTTCCGCGACGACGTAGAGCATCTCTTCGCCGCCATGGACGTGTCGGTCATCGCCTCGGTGCCGCGTAGCGAGGGGACCACGACGACCGCCCAGGAGTCCATGGCTTGCGGCACTCCCGTCGTCGCGGCCGACGTCGGCGCTGTCAGCGAGATCGTCAACGATGGCGAAACGGGTCTGCTCGTCCCGCCCTGCGACGTAGTCGCGCTCGCAGAGGCTATCGAAGGTCTGCTGGCGGCGCCGGAGCTTCGCGCTTCGATGGCGTCAGCCGGACGCCGGCGGGTCCTCGATAACTTCTCCGTCGAGCGCTGCGTCGACACTCACCTGCACGCATATGAGAGCGCCTTGGCGAGACGGGGGATGCGCCTCAAGACTGCCGCCGAGGCCAGGACATGATGGACCGCGGCCTGCCCGCGCTGGGCTGCCCGCTGCATCCAGATCGTCACCTGGCGCTGGCCGGAGACGCCCTGGCCTGCCCTGAGTGCCGGACGGAGTACGCCGTCAACGACGGCATCCCAATCCTGCTGGCTGGGCCAGCGCACGATACGCACGACGAGCTCGACCACCACAAGCTAGGCCAGGCGTCCTATTTTGACCGCGCTGCCGGCATCGAGTTCGAAATCAACCGTCCCCATGACACCCCGGCCCTCTACCGCTGGCTGATGGAGGAGAAGCTGCGCCAGAGCGTTGACCGGCTGCCGCCGCTCGCCGGCAAGACCGTGCTGGTGGCCTGTTGCGGGTCAGGGATGGAGGCCGAGTTTCTCGCCCGGCGGGGGGCGCGCGTGCTCGCCTTCGACATCTCGGAGGGGGCGGTGCGGCGTGCGCGGACGCGGCAGGAGCGCTTCGGCTTTTCAGCCGCCCTTTTCGTGGCGGACGTGGAGCGGATACCGCTGGCAGCCGGGGCCGTCGATATCGCCTACGTCCACGACGGGCTGCACCACCTCGAGCAACCGCTGGCCGGCGTCGCGGAGCTAGCGAGAGTCGCCCGCCTGGCCGTCAGCATCAACGAGCCGGCGCGGGCGGCGGGTACGCGGTTGGCGGCCGCCCTCGGCCTGGCCGCTCACCGAGAACCTGCCGGCAATGTAGTCGCCCGCCTGGAACCCGAGGGGCTCGCATTCGAGCTCTCAAGCCTGGGATTCGACCCGTCGTGGAGGCGCCGCCTCATGTATTACAAACACGAACCGGGTAGCCTGATGGGCCTGCTCTCGCGCCCGGGTGCCCTTGACGTCTACTGGGGATTCGACAGGATCGCCAATGCTCTTGCTGGACGCTGGGGAAACAAGCTCCAGATGACGGCTATCAAGCGGAGGAGTAATATCTCCAGCACGATGTAGAGTAACGGTCGGCAGTGCGCCAGGAGGAACCAGTGCAAGAGGCATCTACCCCCCCAGTGTCCATGTATCGTGCGCTGATAATCTTCGGCCTTGGCCTCGTGTCGGCGGCCGCGGTTCTCGTTGGCCTGGCCTTCCTCATCGGGGGCGAGTACGGACTCCTGGTCATTCCCGTGGTCGTCCTGGTGGTGTCGGCCCTCGCCTATGTGGCGCTCAAGGGCGGTCGCCGCCGCCGCTCGCTGCTGCCGGCGATCATCCCGGCGCTCCTCGTGCTTTTCTTCACGTTACCTTCCGTCGGCTTCGCGTTCGGGCACTTCGACAGCGTCTTTGACTTTGGTCCCACGGTGCTTGGGGTCCTGGGAGGATTGACGACTCTTCTCGGTGTGGTCGTCGCCTTCGTGACCGAGAGCGGCGGCAGAGCCGCCAACGCGACCACGCCGACGCACTGGCGCGCCTTCACGGGCGTCGCCGCCGCGCTGGGCGCGATCTGCGTGCTCTCCGCGATCCTCACCATCGCCGGGCGCGAGTCCGTTTCCGCCGAAGAGAGAGAAGGCGCGACGGTCGTGCGGATGAAGCAGTTGGAATTCGAGCCCGAAGTGCTCGAGGTGGGGACGGGCGAGATCCGGATCGTTCTCGAGAACGATGATCCCACGGTCCATACCTTCACCATCGATGAACTGGACGTCGACGAGGACGTGAACGGCGGCAGCGAGGCGCTGATAGAGTTCGAGGCTCCGGCTGCCGGCAGCTACGAGATCACGTGCGAGGTACCCGGCCACGAAGCGATGACGGGCACGATCGAGGTCCGCTAATCGCCCGCCATCGTCGAATCGGCGCCCCGCCGTATGGCGCGAGGTCCGGGCTACGCCGGAGTAGCGTCCTCCCATAGGCAGATGACGTTGCCTTCGCTGTCCTCCAGGTAGGACGAGAAGCCGTACTCACCGACTTCCGTTCGCCGCGTCAGTATCTTGCCCCCTGCGGCCTCCGCCTTTTCGATGTGGGCGGCGATGGATGTCACCGTGATGATCGGGACGACCGTGCGGTTCACGTCCGCGTTCCTGGCTGTGATGCCCCCGATGAAGTCGCCACCACCCGTGGATTCGGTCTCGGGGTCGAGGATCAGCGTGTAGTCGATCTCGGGGAGGTGCTGCATCCGCCAGCCGAAGACCTGCTCGTAAAACAGGCGCGCTCGTTCGATGTTATCGGCCGGAAACTCGATGGATGGTCGTGTCATGGATCCTCCAGCCAGGGCGCTCCCCTTACTTCTTCGTGATTCTCAGGGAAGGAGTTGGGGGTTCCAAGCGACCTCCCAGAGGTGGCCGTCCGGGTCCTCGAAGTAACCCGAGTATCCGCCCCAGGCGCGATCCTGCGGCTCAGCGGGGATCATCGCGCCGGCTGCCCGCGCCTGCCCCAGCACCTCGTCCACCTCCTCCTTGCTGCCGACGTTGTGCCCGATGCTGAACTGGGCGCGTCCCGCCGGCCCCGCCTCGAGCCTTGCCTCTTTGGCGAGTTCGCGGCGTGGCCAGAGCGCGAGGATCAGTCCGTCGCTGAGCTCGAAGAAGGCGACGGCTCCGCCCTCGAACTCGGTACCGACGATCCCCTCGGTTGGCAGACCAAGGCCGTCGCGGTAGAAGGCGAGTGATCGCTCCAGGTCGCCGACGCCAAGTGTGATGACCTTGATGGCAGGTTTCATGTCTCTTTCATGATGCACCGTTGCGGAGCCCGTGCGTCGCTCGTAAGTTCCGGCGACTGATGGCCCGGGCCATTCGTGGCGGAGGGGGAGGGATTCGAACCCCCGCTCGGTTGCCCGAGGACGGTTTTCAAGACCGTTGCATTAATCCGCTCTGCCACCCCTCCGCGGCCACCTGATTTTAGGTGAATCGGTGTCGTCGAGATTCGCTGCTGGGTCACGGACCGAGATATGTCCAGCCCCCGCAACCGCTTGATGAGAACGCCACGTCTGATGCGCGAATCGTGACAACCACACCAGCGGCTCCGAAGTGGTTGGCGATGATGTCTCCCAGCTCACCTGAGGTCCCCGAGAGGCGTGCCCAGTAGCAGCCATCGCCATCGCCCCGCGCTCGCCATTGACCGGCGGCGATGTCCACGCCGACGAGAAAGAAGCCATCGCCCTGGTCTGCGAACAGCAGCAGTTGCTCGACCTCCTGGAGAGCGGCGGCGCCGCAGGCGGAAATCGCGTCGTCCAACGCGACTCTATCGATGGCCTCTTCGACTCGTTCGCTGGATACGCCAGGTATCTCGATGACCAGTTCCGCCAGCATGGCATCTACGTCAGGGAGTTCCGATGGAGGTCCGGCGACCAGCCGAACTGACTCGCCTATCTCCTGGCAGCCAAGATCAGTAATGGTCTGCTGCAGTTGCGAGAGCGCGCCCTGGACTTCGGGGTCGAACCTCAGCAGCAGGAGTTCGGCGAGTTCGTTTGCTTCCTCGGCCCTGCTCTCCGCATCGGAAACCTCTGCGCGAAGGTCGTCGAGCTCTTGTTCGAGGCCCTCCCTGCCTTCCTCGAGTTGCTCCACATCTGCTTCCAGGCGCTCTTCTGCCTCAAGCAAGTCTTCAACTGCGGTTTCTGCGTCCTCAAGCTCCGCACTCGAATGCTCATGCTCGTCGACCAGCTCGCGGTATTGTTCGGATTCGGTTGGGTCGGCCCCGCCACACCCGATGGCGACTGCCGCGCACAGAATGAGAAGCCATGGCTTGAACAAGGCTGCCGCCTTCCTGAAGTGTCCGCCTGACTTGTAAATGTATGTCCTGGTGAACTCTCCAGCAACCCGGGATCACGCACCGCAAACCAGGCGCCTGTCGGGCGGCCGCGGCTATGCCGCTTCCATCCCTCCACGCCTAACATTGGACTTGAGGAGAAGGTATGCCACTCGACGAGACGACTGCCACGATCCAGTACCGCGCGGCCAGGGACATCGCCGCTGCAAGGTTCAACTTCCCCAATGACGAGAACCCTGACTTTCAGACCACGATCAACCTGCCGGCCCTTCAGCTTTCGGTACGTGGGCCGGGTGGTGAGGAAGTCGGCCCCGACGTCGTGGTTACTGACACGAAGGGCGTGCTGCAGATGGTTGCGGCCGTTGAGACCGACCACACCACGAACGAGACGAGCGCAGCGTTGCGCTGGAGGACATTCGCAACTCTCGGGGCGCCGTTCTATCTCTACGTCCCGGCCGGGATGGCCGAGACGACCAAGAAGCTTCTAAAGGACGCCGGCGTCAAGGGCGCCAAGATTCGCACGTGGCGCTACATCGCCGGGCTCAACTGGCAGCTCGACCTCACCGACATCACCCACGAGTTCGACCTGGGTGACCTCGTGCCTCCCCTGCTTGGGAGCATCCTGGGCGCGCGCAAGAAGGCGCGCGATCCAGCAACGGACGAGGAGCGCGCGCGGCGCGAAGCGCAGGAGGTCGAGCAGGACGCAGAGCGTCAGCGTCGGCGCGAGGAACAACGGGCGGCCCGTATGGCTGCGCGGGCCGACGAGCCCGAGTACCCTCACACGACCGCTCCTCGCCGCTAGGTCCGGGGTCGAGCCGAGCGGCCGGGTTATATAACCCCTTGGGCGTCCCTCAGGGATTAGAAGCGGCCGTGCCGGCCGCCGTACCGCCCGGCTCCGAGCACTGATACCAGCAGGACGACTACCAGGATGATCAGCAAAAGCGTTAGCAATGACATGGCTCTCTCCTTCTGCGGAGAGGCTATCGCCCTCTCGTGCAGGCCAGAGCCATTCCAGGCGGCGCATTACTTGCAAACGCGTAAACACTTCTAGTTCGCGGCGGCGGGGTTGTGCAGTGATGTCACGAGGGTGACTGGTGTGTCCGGCCCGAGCGCTCGGAAAAGGCGCACCGGATCGGGAATGCCCTTCATCACGACGGGTCCCAGCTCCTCGAACGAGACTTCGGGCAGGCCGGAAGCCACCTCGGCCCGTGTATCGGCGGAGAGTACGACCTCGCCCGGCCCCGCGATGCTCACTATCCGCGCCGCGACGTTTACACAGTGGCCGATGAGGTCGTCACCGCGGGCCACCTGCTGGCCAAAGTGCATGCCGATCCGCACCCAGAGCGGCATCATCATGGCGTCGGATTCCTCTTCGAAGCGGTAGCGCAGGAGGAGGCAGCAGCGCAGCGCAGCGCAGGCGTCGGCGAACCAGAGCAACAGGCCATCACCGAGCTCTTTGACGACGCGCGCGTCGGCGGGGAGCGTCTCGTGGACGACGCGTTCCTGGAGCGCGAGCAGGGCAAGCGCCGCTTCATCGCCGCGAAAGGCGGTGTACTCCGTGAAGCCGACGATGTCGGTGAAGACGACCGCGCCCCTGACCAGGCTTGCCTGTGCTGGTTCGCTGTCCGTCATGAGTCGATAATTTCGATCTTCCCGCTCATCGACACCACATCGATCTCGCAGTCGGCGCCGCCAGGCAGGGCGCAGCGGGGAGTGGAGCCGAGGCTTACAAGCTTCGCGTTCGGGCTCGTTCCTTGCGGGACGGCGATCCTGACCCCACCCGAGACCGTCTTGACCGCAATCGTTCCCTTGCCTTCACTCGTGATCTCGATGCGCCCGCTCACCGTGCGTACCTTCGCGTCGCCGCTGACCTTCTGCAGCTCGACGTCGCCGGAGACGGTTGAGAGCTCGGACGAGCCGCAGGACGCGACGAGAGCCCTGCCGCTGACGCTCTGCAACCGGCAGCGGCCGCTGCAGCGGGCAACGTTAACGTCGCCGGAGATCGTCCTCAAGTCGACGGTTTCGGCCTCGTCGACTGCGATGTTTCCGCTGGCTGTCGTAGCCCTGACCTCGCCGTAGGAGCCGGACATGCTGATGTCGCCCGAGGCCGTGCCGGCCACGATCGACATGCTGGAGGGCACCCGCACCACCAGGTCCCGGCTGCCCTTCCTGTCCGAGTGAAAGTGGATCTCTTCGCCGCTGATCTCGATCTTCTCCAGGGGTGGAGCCCCCGATTGGATCAGGATGTCCGGCCGATCCTCGGCGTGGAAGGCGATCCTGCCGGAGCTTGTGGTCACGCGCACCAGCGGGTTCCCAGCCAGGGGAAGGCTTATCGAGGGGTCTGTCATGGGTAAGTCACGATCTTGAAGTCGCGATCATAGGACGTGGATCACGGGCGGATTGTGACAAAGCAGATTCCGCCTTACCCAACGACGGGCGGTGCAAGCCTGTTGCGGATCTCGTCCGCGCAGTCCTGGAAACGGCCGGCGAAGGCGTCGAGCAGCCCGAAGCAGCCGCTCAGCATCATATCTCCGTGGGGGGCCGCGAAGTGGGCCTCCAGGCCGCGGCCGCGGACCTTGTCTCGTTGAGGACCCGTGACCGCGAAGAAGGGTTCACCATCCGGCCGGACGTCACCCACGTACAGCGTTCCGTGGCCCTTTGACGAGTAGACCTCTTCATGGCTGAGGCCGCCTTCTGAGAGGCGGAGGGTAAAGTCAGCGATCTGCTGTCCGGAGAGCTCGCCGCTGTGATGTTCGAACAGCGACTGGATGCTGGTCCCCGCCAGGTCGAAGGCCAGGGTGTGCATGTTGCCGACGTTGAGCACCACCACTCGCTGGTTGCCCGCGACGGCCTCATCCTGGAGCGCGCCCAGCGCTGCGGCGGGCCCGGTATCCGTGAACAGCAGCCGCTCGGCCTGC
The DNA here is from genome assembly GCA_009377665.1 of Dehalococcoidia bacterium. GTDB lineage: Bacteria > Chloroflexota > Dehalococcoidia > WHTO01 > WHTO01 > WHTO01. The sequence goes on along the minus strand of WHTO01000001.1, from coordinate 39,844 downwards.
CCATCCGCCGAGGCCATCAGCGCGGCGGCTCGGGTCAGATAGCCAGGTATCTCTTCGGGAAGCAGGGCAAAGCCGTGCAGACCGCGACCGGTCTCGATAACGCGCGATAGATGCTCGAAACGAAAGAGGCGATCCGAATAGCCCGGCGGGGCGTTGCCGTGATCGAGGCAGCCTAACGCGATGCCGTCGAAGCCGGGCGCGATCCCGAAGGCTGCCAGGGCGGCCCTGATGGCATTGAGGTCGAGATCGCGGAGGACGATTTCAACAGAACCTGCCCGGCTGCACTGGACGGCCTCGTCCGCAGAGACCAGGTGGATTCCCATCGTCTGCACGTTCGCCAGGTCATCATCGAAGGTGCGGGCCGCTTCATCGGTGGCGTAGATCACCCCGCCGCTCTGCAGATAATCCTCTGCAGCCCAGTGCACCGGGCCGCCGCCCTGGATGCGTCCAGTGAAGATGACTGGGTCACCCGAAGCAGCGGCATCGCGGACGCGTGACGCCGCTATCGCCGTCGGCGCCGGCATGACGAGCTTTACCGAGTTCTCGATTGGCTGACCGGAGTCGAAGAGCAGGATGTCCTGTGTCCCGGTTCCGATGTCGACCGCGAGGATCTTCACGTTACTTCGCTCTGTCGTGCAGGCCCTGGGTCCCGGTCCCTCAGGGCTCTTTACCGACGTGGACGATACGGTCGGTGATCTGCTGAGCATCCTCCGATGCGAGGAAGACGATGGCCGCGGCGACATCTTCGGGCGCAGCCGGCCACGCCTTCGCCTGTATGGGGCGCGCCTGCCGCCTTTGGGGCTGCTGCTTGCCGCCGCGCAGGCTATCGGATATTGGTGAGTCGACCCAGCCTGGAGCGACGGCGTTAACGCGCACCCCCTGGGGCGACAGCTCGGCCGCGAGCGAATGCGTGATCGATAGCAGCGCTGCCTTGGTGGCGTTGTAGACGAGAGCATCCTGCTGGCCGGGGTGGTTCCCGGACACGACGTTGATGATGACGCCGCTGCCCTGGTTGATCATGGTCTTCGCCGCCTCGCGCGCGCAGACGAACGCGCCGCGGACGTTGGTGTACCAGGCCGAGTCCCAGTCGCGCCCGACGAGTTCGAGCGCCGGTTTCAACGGGCCGAGCAGCGCGGCGTTGTTGACCAGGATGTCTATCCGCCCGAAGTGCTGAAGGGCCTGGTCGACCATCTTGGTCACGTCGACCTCGCGTCCGAGGTCAGCGGTCACGCGGAATGCCCGCCGGCCGAATCCGGCGACGGTAACCCCCAGCTCTCGCGTGTCGTCTTCGGCTTCGGGGCGGCCGTGGATGGCGATGTCGGCCCCATCGTGCGCCAGGCGCAGGGCCGTCGCCCAGCCGATCCCCTCGGCGTTGCCACAGCCCGTCACCAGCGCCACTTTTCCCTGCAGGTTGCTCATCGCTGGCCCCCCGATAGTACGCTCTCGGCGCCTATGGTCGACGTCCCCGCCATGTAGGGAAGAAGCACGTCGGGAACGCGCACGCTGCCATCGTTCCGCTGATAGTTCTCGATCACGGCGATCAGAGTTCGTGGCAGGCCGAGGCCGGAGGCGTTGAGCATGTGCGGGTGGCGGGGCCGGCCCGTGGCTTCGCTGCGATAGCGGATGTTGGCGCGCCGCGCCTGGAAGTCGGTGACGTTCGAGCAGGAGCTGACCTCCAACCATTCCCCACAACCGGGGGCCCAGAGCTCGATGTCGAACGCCTTCGTGGCCTTGAAGTCGAGGTCGCCGGTGCCCAGCTCCAGGACGCGGTGGGGGATGCCCAGGCGCCGTGGCAGCTCGCGCGCCTGTTCCACAAGCCTGTCGAGCTCGTTGTAGCTGTCTTCGGGCTCGCAGTAAACGAAGAGCTCGACCTTATCGAACTGGTGGCCGCGTTTGATTCCACGAACGTCGCGCCCGGCGCTCATCTTCTCGCGCCGAAAGCACGGGGAGTAAGCCACCATCCGCCTTGGCAGGGTTCCGGCCGGCAGGACCTCGTCGCGATGGAGGTTCGCCAGCGGCGCCTCGGCGGAGGGGATCCAGTAGTAGTCTTCCTCGGCATCGCGGTAGAGATTGTCGCGGAACTTGGGAAGGTGGCCGCTTGCCAGCAGGCTCTCTTCTTTGAGCATGGCCGGTGGGTATATCTCCTGGAAGCCAAAGTCACGGGTGTGCACGTCGAGCATCCAGGTAATCAGGGCCCTCTGCAGGCGGGCGAGCTCACCGGTGAGCACGTAGAAGCGCGAGCCCGACATCTTTGCCCCACGCTCGAAGTCGAGGCCGATTCCGTCGGCGAGGTCCCAGTGCGGGAGGGGTTCGAAATCGAACGTTGGCTTCTCGCTCTCCTCCGCGATCACGCGATTGGCCGACTCTCCTTCGCCGAAGGGAACCCCGTCATCCGGTAGATTTGGCAGTGCCAGCAGCAGCTCCCGGACCTGTTTTTCGATCCCGGACACGACCGATTCCAGCTCCCCGATGCGATCCGAGGTAGCTTTCGTGGCGTCTATTTTCGCCTGGCGCTCGGCGGGATCTCTGGTGGCGCCGATTGATTTGGAGGCAGCGTTTCGCTCGGCGCGCAGCGCTTCCAGCTCGACCAGCAGCCCGCGGTGCTTCTCGTCGATGGCGACGAGGCGGTCGAGCTGGGCAACGTCCGCAAACTTGCGCTCAAGCGCCTGCCGGACGGCCTGTGGCTCCGACCTGATGAGCTGAATGTTCAGCACGGCGCCGTCCCGACGGTGCGTATGGCGTCAATCGCCAGCTCGCGGACGTCGTCCGCTATCGGCAATGGTTGTCCGTCGAGGTCAAGGGCGCCCCCATCGATCAGTTCTGCGATGGGCACCCAGCGCTGTCGCAACGCCTTGTCGGCGATATAGCCGGCCGCCGGGCCGAGCGAGCGGCAGTAGTAGATGAGATCGATGTGCTGATGGTCCGCGCCGGGGCCCCCGATATCCTCAACCAGGATCACCCGGGGTGGCGGCACCTGCCGCGGGTAACCGAAGGACCACTTTTCGAACGCGGTCACAACCTCGGCTTCGAGGGCGGCCTCCTCGCGGATCTCGCGGAGGAGCGCCTCGATGGGATCCTCGTCCTCCTCGATGTGACCGCCGGGCGGCATCCAGGTGTTGAGCTTTCGGTGCCAGTGCAGGATTGTGCTGCTCCCGTCGACTACGAATCCGGTCGCCGTGAAGTGCTTCTTCACAGCCCTGAGCATCGGAGATCGTTCAATCGGAGTCGAGAACAGATGGAAGTACGCCCGTCAGATTCCGCCGCCGGTCTGCTCGGAGCGCAGGGCGGGGAAGAGAATGACCTCGCGCATGGAGTGCTGGCCGGAAAGGACCATCACGAGACGGTCTATACCAAGACCGGCTCCCCCCGTGGGGGGAAGTCCGTACTCGATGGCCCTGACGAAGTCCTCGTCGATCAGTTCGGCCTCTTCGTCCCCGGCAGCGCGCAGTCTTGCTTGCTCCTCGAAGCGCTGGCGCTGGTCGACCGGATCGTTCAGTTCGGTGTAGGCGTTGCCGATCTCGAAGTTGCGCACGAACGGCTCGAAACGCTCGACGAGACTCGGATTGTCGGGCTTGCGCTTGGCCAGCGGCGTCAGCTCGACGGGATAGTCGATCAGCAGGGTGGGCTGCACGAGGTGAGGCTCGACGTATTGCTTGACCATCTCGTCGACGAGCTTGCCCCATCCTGCCCCGGGGGGCAGTGGAAGGCCGCGCTCGCCGAACAGCCCGCGCAGCTGCTCCAGGTCGCGATAGTCTTCGAAGTCGAAGCCGGTGTATTCGATGAGTCCCTGGCGCATCGTCAACCGGCGCCAGGGAGGCGCGAGGTTGATGACGTCGCCATCGGGATTCGCCACCTCGGTCGTGCCGAGTATGTCGAGGGCGACACCGGAGACGATCTCCTCGAACATCGACGCCATCGTCGTGTAGTCGGCGTAAGCCTCGTACCACTCCATCATCGTGAACTCGGGGTTGTGGGTTGTGTCTGCGCCCTCGTTCCGGAAGATTCGGCCGATCTCGTAAACGCGGTCGAGCCCCCCGACCACCAGCCGCTTCAGGTGAAGCTCGAGCGCCACGCGCAGGTACAGGTCGCGGTCCACCGCGTTGTGATGCGTCACGAACGGCCGGGCCGCCGCGCCCCCGGCCAGGTTGTGCAGGATCGGCGTTTCAACCTCGAGGTAGCCGCGCTCGTCCATGAAGCGCCGGATCCACGAGACGACCTGGCTACGGAGTTGGAAGATCTCGCGGGCGCCGTCGTTGCTCATCAGGTCGAGATAGCGCTGGCGATAGCGCTGCTCGACGTCGGCCAGGCCGTGCCACTTCTCCGGCGGTGGCTCTATCGCCTTGGTGAGGAGCGTGAAGTCGGTGGCATCGACGGAGGGCTCGCCCTTGCGCGTGCGCATGGGCTGTCCGCTGACGGCGATGAAGTCCCCCAGGTCGAGGTCGTGCAGAGTCGCGAAGCGATCAGCGCCGAACGAATCGGCACGCAGCATGGCCTGGATGCGGCCGCTGCCATCGCGGAGGTCGAGGAAGGCCAGCTTGCCCATGACTCGCATGGCGACGATGCGGCCAGCAACCGTAACCGTGGTCGGTTCAGGGCTATCGGCGAGCTGCGCAGCCTCGCTAGCGGTGTGCGAGCGTACAGCGCGCGGCGGGTAGGGGTCGACGCCGCGCTCCCGCCAGCGCAGGGCCTTATCGAGACGTTGCTGCCTGAGCTCCTGGTGCCTCTCGCTCGCTGCCATTTTTCAACCCTATCCCGGGCAGCCGGCCAGCGGGCGCCCGGACGCCGGACGAATTCCGTGGAGCGCTGCGCGGTCTGGCCCTGGGGCTTAGCTGATCAACTTGATGCGGTACTTGCGCAGTCCCGCCGGAACGGCCACCTGGACCTCGTCGCCAACCTTTTTGCCGAGGAGGGCCTGTCCCACCGGAGATTCATTCGAGATCCGACCAGCCGCGGGATCAACCTCCGGCGAGCCAACGATTGTGAACTTTCGCTCTTTGCCGTCGTCGTCAACCACCGTCACGTCGGCGCCGATCGTCACGTTAGAGGCGTGATGGGCGCCGTCCTCATCGATCACCGCTGCGTGCGCGAGTATGTTCTGGATATCCAGGATCCGGCCCTCGATGCGGGCCTGTTCGTTCTTGGCCTCGTCGTACTCGGCGTTGTTTTGGGTGCTGCTCAGCTCTTTGGCGTTGTGGATCTTCGCCGCCACCTCGTGGCGGGCTACGGTTTCTAGCTGCTTCAGCTCTTCTTCAAGGCGGGTAACGCCTTCCTTTGTCAGGGGAACCGTTTTCTCAGCCACTTTAACCTCCCCTTTCACCCGTCATGCGTCTAGCGAGCACAGGCGGCAGGGCACAAACGAATAGTAGAAAAAGGCGACTGGGCTGAGCCCAGTCACCTCTTGCAAAAGAGTCTCTGCGTGAGATTATACGCGAGCGCCACGCCCACCGAAGTAGGTGACGCCCTCAGGAGCGATGCTAGGATCGGCGCTAAACGGTTTGAGCTGGTCCCCGAGCAGAACGATGAGGTTGGAATCAATGTCGTGGCGCCAGGCCTCGCTGCTAACGTTGGCGTTCGCGGTGGTCGGGCTCGCCGCGGGCGCGCTCGGCGGTCTGCTGGCGGCGCGTGCCCTTGACGAGGACGACAGCGACGAACCTCAGCCGGTCGTCGAGGACATCGCCCCTCCCACCGTGGCTGAGGTCGTGGAGCAGGCCAGCCGAGCCGTGGTCACCATCATCGGCCAATCGTCCCGGGTTGAGGGCGAAGCCGTGGTCGAGACCGTCAACGTCGGATCGGGCGTCATCCTGCGCGATGACGGCTTCATTGTTACCAACGAGCACGTGATAGCGGGAGCCGACCGGCTGACGGTGGTGCTTGCCAGCGGCGATGAACTTGCCGCGACCGTCATCGGCGACGACCGGCCATTCAACGACCTGGCGGTCATAAAGGTCGCGCACGCATCGCCCCTCACCGCCGTCGCGGTCGGCGATTCAGACCAGATCGAGCCCGGACAGTCGGTCATCGCTCTCGGACAGAGCCTGCGCAACCTTCCGCTGAGCGTGAGCACCGGTGTGGTCAGTGGTGTCCACCGCCAGTTCTTCAAGGACAACGTATTCATGGAAGACCTGGTTCAAACCGACGCAGCCATCAACCAGGGAAACAGTGGTGGCGCGCTCCTGAACGGTCGTGGCGAGCTGATTGGCATCCTGACGACGGTCGTGCGCGACACCGGAAACGGCGACTCCGTGGAGGGCATTGCCTTCGCTATCTCCAGCCGCACTGTGGCCGATGTCGCTTTTCAGTTGATTGCTTCAGGCTCGGTGCGGCGCCCCTGGATCGGCGTCGAGACGCAGGAGGTTACAATTCAACAAGCCGATGGGGTTCCGAGGCAGGCGACAGTTGTGATGGCCGTTGACCCGAATGGCCCTGCTGTTGCCGCCGGCTTGCTTGTTGGTGACTTAATCCTGAGCATCGAAGGGGATGAGGTATCGGAAGAGAGCCCGTTCCTGAACCTTCTCAAAGAACTGCGCGCGGGCGATTCAGCAACCCTGGGCGTGGCGCGCAACGCAGAGGCGCTGTCCATTGAGGTTGATGTTGTCGAGAGATCCCCTTGAGTCACAGGTGACTCGGTGAGTGAGCGGCGTCCGGGGCCGTTCGACGATCTCGTGGGCGGGGGTTCCGGCCCCCCGGACCGTGGCCCATCCAGGCCGGATCCAACGCCGCCTCCCGAGCCTCAGCCCCCACCAGCAAGGGAGGAACAGGCGCCGCCCCCCGCGCCTTCTCAACCGCGCACACCCCCGGCCTGGGACACCGAGTCGCCCCCACGGCGTGAAGCACCGTCGCCGCAGCGCGCCTCGGGGCCGTTCGAGACGGCGCCTGTGTCGCCAAGGCGTGCTGCTGCACCAGCGCCGAGCCCGCGGCCGGCACGGCGGGCGCCGAGCGGGGGCAGAGACCCGATCCCCTATGTGATCGGCGGGGTCGTGTTCGTCCTAGCGCTGCTGGTCTTCGCGCTCTTCCTGCCGCCGTTCGAGCTGCTGAGCGGCGACGATGACGCGTCGTCACCGGCCCAGATCGCAGATGTCTGCGATGGCGTTAGCGCTAGCATTCCCGGCGACATACCCACCGTTCCTCAGAACCTCGTGGCTGAAAGCCCGCTTCGCGAGCTGGAGGCCAACACCGAGCCCTGTGGGCCCCTTGACATAATTCTCAACCTCACCACCATGACGCAGGATGGCGAGAACCTGGGCTTCTACACGCACGACAACGGCGCCTACAGGCCGGTTGTAGACGCGGTCCTGACCAGTGATGGCACCGCGGTGGAGGGACAGCTGCCACAGCTGCCCGAGAACGTGATCGTCATGCGCCGGACGGCAGCCGCGCTCCGGGTTGAGGGCTTCCTCCCCGAGGGCGCCGCCATCGACAGCGCGGCGCCGCCTGGCCTGCTCACCGCGGTCAATCCGGTCGCCTACAGCCCACAGGTCGACGGCGCTCTGCTCGGTGTGGCGCCGGCCGTCACTGGAGAATTCCAGGTCGTGCCGGTGATCAGGGCCGACACGGAAGATGAAGTAACCGCCGCCGAAACGATCCTGGGCAACGACGTAGCGGCGCAGACGCACATCCAGGCGATAACGACTGAGATCACCAACAACGGTTACGACGGTATCGAGATCGACTAAGCCAGAATCGACAGCTCGTTGCGGGAAGCGTTCACTACTTTCCTGACCGACCTGAACGCGGCGCTCCCGGAGGAGGTGCGGCTCAGCGTTGTCGTGCCGACGCCGCAGGGGAGCGGCGAGCAGCTCGATACAGGTGCCTACGATCTGCGCAGCATCGGTGAGGTTGCTGACTTCGTTAAGCTGGTGCCCGAGCGCGATCAGACCGTCTACCGTGCGCGGATGGGCGAGGTGATGCGCTACGCCGTGGCGCAGGTGCCGGCCCAGAAGATCATCCTGATCCTGAGTCCCAACTCGACCTTCCGCGTCGGTGATGCCGGGATCGGCGCAACGTCGCAGGTGCAGGCTCTCGCCATCGCGGCCAATCCCCAGATCGTGGAGGGAACCGCCACCGTGGCGCCGGGCGACGACGTCACGGTCATAGGGCGCAACGTCGACTCCCAGAGCGGCGCCTCGGGAATCGACTTCGACGAGGCCGCCCTGGCCGTCAGCTTCTCGTTTCAGCAGGAAGGACAGAATGTCCAGTACTGGATTGAGAACCGTTTTTCGGCCGCGTTCAAACTGGACCTGGCGAGCCAGTTCCAGCTGGGAGGGGTTGCCCTCGAAAACATCGCCGAGGATCCGAACGCGGCAAGCCTCTGGGTTCCTGTGCAGGAATACGCCGAAAGTGGGGCGCCGACGCTGCTGCGGCCCAACGCCGCGTCGTTCGCCCTGGAGTGGCGGGTCGATGGCGCGCCGGTCGAAGGCCAGACGAACCCGACCTTCGTCTGGACGGCCGTGCCGGCCGGCGGCGAGCACACCATCGCGCTGGTCGTCAGCGATGGCGACATCAGAGTGGGCGCCGAGCTGGTGGCTGTTGTGGAGGCCGCTGCTGCCCCGGATGATGACGATGATGAAGAAGAGGTGGGTGGCACCCCTACTCCGGAGGGTGATGCTGCCGAGTAGTGCGGATTAGCGGAGGAGCCGCGCGCGGGCGAACCCTCGACGTACCGCCGGCAGCCCGCCCCACAACCGACCGCGTACGCCAGGCGATTTTCAATGTCCTCCGTTCGCTGCGGCCTATCGAAGGGCGTGGCCTTGACCTCTACGCCGGCAGCGGGGCGCTTGGTATCGAGGGGCTGAGCCGTGGCCTTTCCGCCTGCGATTTCGTTGAGGAACGCAGCATCGCGTGCAGGGTGATCAAGGAAAACCTGGCGCGAGCCGGCTTTCAACGTGAGGGCCGCGTGATCTGTGCGCCCGCTATCAACGCCGGCTCCCAGCTCGAAGGTCCGTACAGCCTCGTCTTCGCCGATCCTCCTTACGCCGACGATGGCGCCCTGGGCGCGGTAAATGGCCTTGAGTCGCTGCTTGATCCAGGGGCGGTTATCGTGGTGGAGCATTCCGGTCGCCGCCAGCCGCCAGAGCGCGTTGCGGGCCGGCCCGCTCTGCGATTCAAGCGCTATGGGGACAGCGCGATAACCTTTTATGGACGGGGAGGTTAGAAAAGTGGTTGTCGCCCTCTACCCGGGCCGGTTCGACCCCGTCACCAAGGGGCACCTGGACATTGCCATGAGAGCGGCTGCTCTGTTCGACGAACTGATCATCGCGATCTACGACCTGCCTTCGGACCGGACGCTCTTCAGCACCGTCGAGCGCGTCGACTTCTTCGCCCGGGCCGTAAAGGCCGAGAGCAAGATCAGGGTCTTGCCCTTCGCGGGGCTGGTGGTGGACTTTGCCCGAAAGCAGGAGGCGAGCGTCCTCGTCAGGGGTATTCGGGCGGTAACGGGCTTCGAAACCGAGTTCGACATGGCCCTCATGAACAAGAAGATGGCTCCGCAGATAGAGTCCGTCTACCTGATGGCCTCGCTCGATCATCTCTTCCTGAGTGGCACCCGTATCAGGGAGGTATCCAGTTTGGGTTATGATGTCAGGGGCCTCGTCCCGGACCACGTCCTCCAGGCCCTCGACGAAAAGTTCAGTCCACCGACGGAGGACCAGCCATAGACCTGCTGCACTTAATCGACCGCCTCGAAGAGATGGTGGCTGAAGCCAAGAAAGCGCCGCTCAGCAGCAGTGTGATGCTCGACAAGGCGCGTGCTTACGACCTGATCGACCAGATGCGCGTTGCCGTCCCCGACCAGGTCTTCCAGGCGAGCGAGGTCGTCGAACACCGTGACGGCACACTTATCGAGGCGCAGGAAGAGGCCAACCGTATACTCGCCGACGCTCGCCAGCGCTCTGAAGCCATGCTAGCCAGCGGTCCCGAGGTGAAGGACGCCGAAGCCCGCGCCCAGGAGATCCTGCGACGGGCCGACGAGGAAGCAGAACGGCGGCGGCAGGAAGCCGAAGACGAAGCCACCCGCCGCGTCGCCGAGGCCGCTCGCAGCGCCTCCTACCAGCTCGAGGAGGCGGATAAGTACGCCATCGAGCTCATGCGTAAGCTCGAACAGCAGCTTGGAAGCTATGTCGACAACGTACGCGGCTCCATCGACCAGCTAGAAGAAAAGCAGTCCTGACACCGCCCACGCGATAAGCGGGCGCCGCACAACGCTCAAGGATCCGTGATCCTGGCGAGCCCAGGGCTAAACGCGATAGGGACTGCGGCGAATGTTGTGGCGGCCGGCGAACCACAGGAAGACCCCGATTGACACCACCAGCACGCCCGCGGCGATGCCGCCAATAAGGGCGCGCCGCTTGCCGGTGCTTTCAGCGCCTTCGAGTGCCTCGATCGCTTGCTCCGCCTCGGTCCTGGCGTCCTCAAAGCGACCCTCATCGAAGGCAATGCGGGCATTTTCGACGTTTTCGTCGGGATCCGAATTCAGCGTTCCTATGCGCTCCCAGGTGCTGCGTTCGTCGCTCGCCAGAGTCTCGGCGGCTACGAAAAGGGGAAGCACCTCCGCCGCCACGGGCATCAGGTCCAGCGCCGACTGGAAGTCCCAGTCCTCGATCTGCTGGGCGATCAGGGGTGGCACCACGAGGCCCGCGGCGTCGGCCTCTGCGCTTAGCTGCTGATACTGCTCTCTGGCCTGCAGGCGCAGTTCGAGGAGGGGGGCGTCCTCGGGTGTGAATACCCACTCGAGGAACTCCGCGCTCACGTTCTGTCCGGAAACGTCCTCGATCGCGTTGAGGTAGGTACGGGCGTCGGCGGGGCTATCACCCTCGGCCAGGCTGGCGTTGACCTGCCTGAGGACATCCTCGCCAACGGTGGCTTCCAGCAGGTTGATGAAGGCAAGCGATTTTGCATAGCCATAGAGGTCCAGGTCGCGGTTCTCGGGGCAGCGCAAAGGAGGACAATCCAGCTCGGTCCAGTTGATCAACTGAAGGTCCATCGGCGGAAGGTCTTCGAGCGTGGCGTTAGGGGGTGCCGCATCGAGACCGATCTCCTGGGCGGCCTTTACCGCGGTCCAGTCGGCCATGCCCTCGTACAACCAGCGCTCGCCGAAGATGTTCGACCACAGGTGCGAGGCTTCATGGAGAGCAACGAAATCGCTGCTCACCGGAAGCAGCTCAATCAGGCAGTTGCCCTCTTCACAATTCCTCTGCGCGTGCCCGGCGTATCCGCCCGTTTCAGAGCGGGCAGTCTCCCGGATCGTGACGGCGTCGGGTCCGGCGTAGGGATGGCCATTCACACGTTCCAGGACGGGCAGTGCGCCCTCGACCAGGTCCGCGATGCTTTCGGCCCACTGCTCCTCGCCCAGGAAGTACTCCACGACCAGGTTGACTGCCTTCCCCTCGAGCTGGACCGAGCGTTGGGTGCTGACCAGCGCGTCCTCGCGCATGACCTCGACGAAGGCCACGAAGACAAGTGGGTCGCCCTCGACGATGCATTCGAGCACCCCTTGCTCAGACGCGTGAGGCAGGCAGGTTGGATTGTCAGAGGTGACGGCGAAGCTCTCTTCGGGTGGGACCGTTACCCGCACCACGGAGGACGTTCCGTCGGCGACGGCCGGGAAGTAGAAGTAGTTCTCGGAGATGAAGAGGTCCGACTCGCGACTCGCGGGTAGGTCGTACTCGAGGGTGAACTGATAAGTCTCACCGACGAAGAAGCGAGCGTCGAAGAAGACCGTCACCTGGTCAAAGCCTTCGTTGTAGCCAATGCGCTCGACGCGCAGGGCGTTCCCGGCCTGGCTCAGAGCCACGGGCTCCGTAGCGGCGACCGGGATGAACAGGTCGTATCCGGCGTAATAGAAGACCGACCCGAACTCCCGCCGGATCGATTCCGGGTTCTGGTTTGTGGCCAGTGCGTCAAGCACGACGCGGATGGACCGGTCCTCGGGCTGCACGCGGTAGTCGATGAGCGTCCGGACATCGAGTGGCTGGGTGCTCTCACCCTCGATGGGCTGCCCGCCGTCGCCGGGCTCCTCCTGCGGAGCCTCTTCCGGGGTTTCGCCGGCCGGCGTGGCCGTGGGTTCTGGTTCGCCGGCCAGCGCAGGCCCCCCCGCCCAGAAGACCAGGGTGGCGAGGACGAGGGTGATCAACGCGGCGCGCACGGCGCTTCGAGACACGATGTCACGCTGCGGCTGCGCCTGAGGCTGCGGGGTCCTCAAACGGTTACGTATGGTTGATTCAATTCCGGCGGATGTATCCGCCTGTTTCAGCCAGTCTAAGAGCGCGTGCAACCTACCACTAGACGGATCGCTTCGTCACTATGTTTACGAGCCGGCCCGGAACATAGATTACCCTCTGAACCTCGGTACCGTTCAGCTGTTGCTTAACGCCGTCGCTCGCCAGGGCCAGGGCGCGGGCTTCGTCCTCCGAGACATCGGCTGAAACCTCGAGCCTGTCACGGACCTTGCCGTTGACCTGCACGACCAGCGTCACCCTGTCGCTGGCCGCCAGGGCGGCGTCGTAGGTCGGCCAGGACTGCTGGTGGACGCTGTAGGTCCCGCCGATGCGTTCCCACAACTCCTCGGCCAGGTGCGGCAGGGCAGGCGCGATCAGGAGCACCGCAGCGGTACGCGCCTGGGACCAGGATTCTCGATCCACCGCCCCCCCCGACTCCTTGACGCGCGTGAGGTAGGTAGTGAACTCCATCAGCCGCGCCAGCATCGTGTTGAACCGGAAGCCGGCGAGGTCGTCCGTAACCTCCTTGATCGTCTGGTGCGTCTCGTGGCGGAGCGTCTTGCGGTCCTCTCCTGGCATCTCGCCGTACCGTGGTTCATCGAGGACCACGGTCCAGAGCCGGTTGATCCAGCGCCAGATGCCCGTGATACCGGAGATGTCGAAGGGCCCACCGGCGTCCCACGGCCCCAGGAACATCAGGTAGGCGCGGAAGCAGTCCGCTCCCCATTTGTCGACCTGGTCGTCCGGGGCGACGACATTGCCGCGCGACTTGCTCATGCGCTGGCCGTCGGGCCCGAGGATCTGGCCCTGGTTGAACAGGTGCTTGAATGGCTCGTCGAACTCGACGAGGCCCAGATCGCGGACGACGCGGGCAAAGAAGCGGGCGTAGAGCAGGTGCATCACGGCGTGCTCGGCCCCTCCGGTGTACTGGTCCACGGGCAACCACTGACGCGCCAGCGCGCTGCTGAAGGGCTGCTCGGCGTTGTGCGGATCGATGTAACGCATGAAGTACCAGTTGGAGTCCATGAACGTGTCCATGGTGTCTGTCTCGCGCCGCGACGCCTTGCCGCAACGGGGGCAAAGGACGTTCACGAAGCCCTCGTGACGCGCCAACGGCGACTCCCCCGTCGGCTTGAACTCGGCGTCGTCGGGCAGGACGACGGGGAGGTCCGCGTCGGGGACCGGCACCGGCCCGTGATCCTTGCAGTAGATGATGGGGATCGGCGTTCCCCAGTAGCGCTGTCGGGAGATCAGCCAGTCGCGTAGTCGATAGGTCACGGTGCGCTTGCCCCAGCTTCGTTCCTCGATCTCGTCGGCGATCGCCCGCCAGCCTTCGGTGCTCGAGAGTCCGTCGAAGCGTCCGGAGTTGACCATGGTACCGGCGCCTGTGTGGGCCTCCTGGGGTGGCAGTTCATCCCATCCCTCGGGTGCGATCACGACGCGGATCGGCAATCCGTACTTCCGTGCGAAGACGAAGTCGCGCTCGTCATGAGCCGGTACACCCATCACAGCCCCCGTGCCGTATGACGCGAGGACGTAGTCGCCGACGTAGATCGGGATCGACTCACCGCTGAGGCGGTTGAGGCAGTGCGAACCGATGAACACGCCGGTCTTTTCGCGTTCGGTCGACAGGCGCTCGATCTCGGTCTGCTTGCGGGACTGCTCGACGTAGGCTTCCACCTCGTCGCGCCTCTCCGGCGCCGTCAGCGTAGACACCAGCGGATGCTCAGGCGCGAGCACCATGAAGGTCGCGCCATAGATGGTGTCGATGCGCGTTGTGAAGCACCTGATCTCGCCGCTCTCGAGTGTTGGGCTTTCCCCCTCGGAAATCGCGAACGAGGCCTCGACGCCTTCGCTGCGGCCGATCCAGTTCCTTTGCATCGTGATGACGGGCTGGGGCCAATCGATGCCGGAGTGGTCCAGCAGCTCGTCGGCGTAGCGGGTCGTCCTGAAGAACCACTGCTCAAGGTCGCGCTTGATTACCTCTGCCCCGCAACGCTCGCAGCGGCCGTCGACCACCTGCTCGTTGGCAAGGACGGTCTGGTCGTTGGGGCACCAGTTGGCGGGCGCCGTAGCACGGTAGGCCAGGTCGTTCTCGAGCATGCGCAGGAAGAACCACTGATTCCAGCGGTAGTACTCGGGGTCGCAGGTTACGACCTCGCGCGACCAATCGAACATCGCTCCCATGCGCTGCAGTTGTCCCCGCATTCGCTCAACGTTCGCGTAGGTCCACTCCCGCGGATGGATACCCTTCTGGATGGCGGCGTTCTCGGCGGGCAGCCCGAAGGCGTCAAAGCCCATCGGGAAGAGGACGTTGAATCCCTGCATCCTCTTCCAGCGGGCGACGACGTCGGACGGCGCCATGGCGTACCAGTGGCCGATGTGAAGGTCACCGGAGGTGTACGGAAGCATCGTCAGCGCGTAGTGCTTCTCCCGTGGGTCGTCGTCGGTCGTCCCGTAGAGATCACCCTCCTGCCAGCGTTGTTGCCACTTGCTCTCGATAGACAGGGGATCGTAGCGGTCGGCCATCTGTCAGTTGTTCTCCTGGTTCCAGGGTGGCTTGTAGTTCACGTCGTCGGGCGAACTTTCGTCCTTGCCCTTTCGTTCGAGCCTCTCACGCGCCCGGTCCTGCTCGGACAGCTCTACCTGGATGTCCTCGTCCAGCGGCGGGGCGACCTTCTCCAGCCAGGTGCGAATCGCCTTTTCGAATCCGCGTGGGCCCTTCGTAAAGGCACGGAGCTCCAGCGAAACGAGCAGGGCGAGCGTGGCCAGCGGAGCGACCACGTACAGCTCGCGCCCCACGGCCAGGCCGATCGCGGCGACCGCCCAGATTGTCGCGGCCGTTGTTACGCCCTTGACGTCGAGGCCCTGGCGGAAGATGACGCCGGCGCCGAGGAACCCGATGCCGGTCACGACCTGGGCGGCAATGCGATCCTGGCTACCCGTGATGCGTGATACCTCCATGAACAGGGCCGCGCCGAGGGCGACCAGGGCCATCGTCCGGAGCCCGGCGGGGTAGTCCCGCAGGTCACGCTCGAGGCCGACGAGCGCGCCGAGCAACCCCGCCAGCAACAGACGGCCGGTTATGGCCAGTTGATCTACAACAGAAACGTCCAGGCCGACCCCCCAAACAAAAGCCTCCGCCCTACAGGGACGAAGGCTCTGCCATTTGCATGCCGTCACATCCGCGGAACCACCCTGTTTGCCCGTGTCAACGAGCCAACTCGGTTGAGCGAGATATCCGGTCGCCGGCCCGGGCGGTTGCTGGCGGCTCGCCGCTTCGTGCCCTCAGAGCCGAGCTCACCGCGTCCTGGGTCGGCCCCGCTCATAGGCGACGTTTGACCTCGTCATTGTAGCCCGCTCCGGTCGGGCCGTTGCGCTATTCGAGGAACTCCTTGGGTGGCGCGCCGCCCCAGGCGAAGAGGGCTTCGGGGGTGTTGTGCGGGAACTCGCCGGGCTTCCAGCTGGCCGGGTCGAGGATGCAGTCCATATCCGCGTAGTACTCGACGTACCCGCCGGCCGGGTTGCGGAAGTAGTAGAAGATGTTGGAACCGATGAAGTGGCGGCCCAGTCCCCAGGCCGGGGTCCATCCCTGCTTGGAAAGGAAGGTGAAGCCGCCCATGATCTCATCGATGCCGTGGACGCCAAACGAAAGGTGATTGAAGCCCGTCCTGTTGTGGCGGATCAGGAACAGGTTGTGGTGGTCGGTCGAGCAACGCAGGAAGGCCCCGAACCCCTGGGCGGAGTCAAGGTCCCTGAGGGTGTCCGACACCATGAACCCCAGCCGTTGCGTGTAGAAGGCAAACGCCTCGTCGAAGTTGGGCGCGTAGATCACGACGTGCCCGATGTGCTGAGGGGCGGCGCGTTCGTAGAGCTTGAAGCGCTCGTTGTGCCTGACCGTCGCGCCGATCGTATTGAAGGTCAGCGGCTCCAGGTGAACCGGGGTCTGAGTGGAAACCCGGAAGCCGATGCCGTAGCCGGTCTCGTCGACGGTGTGCAGTACGTTGTTGGCGTCCCTGGTTACCGTTCGGTCCGTGGAGAGGTTCGCCTCGATCGCGTCGAGCGATTCCTTGCTGTCGACGCCCCAGATGACTTCACGGAGCGTGGAGCCGGGTTCAAGAGCACCCGGCAGGTCGCTATCCGTCGCAGGCCTGACGTGAATCATCGTGCTTTCGGGAGTACCGAAGGTCGCGCCACTGCGCGCGCGGTCCACGGTTTCGAGTCCGAAATCGCTGAAGAACTTGTCCACAGTATCCAGGTCATCCACGCCGTAGGTGACCTCTTCGATGCCAACGAGAGCCATACTGACCTCCTCCAGCCCTTCCCCAAAGGGCGACGTACAGCAGAGACCGATCCCTGAGTCTCCTATAACCTTATGACTCACAGTCAAGTCGCAAACAGGCGGAAGCGGGACGAGGCGATCCGCCGGGGAAGGGGAAAGCATGGCGACTGAGCGACGCCGTGGGCGCAGCGCGACGCCCGAAGAGCGACGGGAGTTTCTCGAAAGCAACCGCCTGGCCATTGTTGGCCTGGAACGGCGTTCGGGTTCCCCGGCGCTGACGCCCGTCTACTACGTGTTGGACGGAGATGACCTTCTGATGTCGACGACCAACACCCGCCAGAAATACCGCTCGATCAAGGCCAATCCACGCGTTTCGGTCTGCGTGATGTCGGAGGAGTTCCCCTTCATCTACCTCACGATCTACGGCCGCGCCGTGGTCGAGGAGAGTGTCGAGGCGGCGACCGACCTCTGGATGTCGATCATGGGGGTCATGTACGGCCAGAAACCGGGCGAGGAGCAGCGCCCCGAGGTGGAGGAGATCGTGCGCAGCCAGGGTCGGGTGGTGGTCCGCTTCACGCCGGAGTCCTACGCCGGGTAGGGCCCAACCGTCAGCTTCATCAGCGACGAGGTAGCGGGAGCCGTGCGATCCTGGTACTCAAGGCCGTGCTATTTTGGTAACCAACCATGTGGGACCCGATAGACCCGTCCGCACCCCCCACCCCGCCTCCTACGCCGGATAAGGCGAGGCTGCTAGGATCGCTTGGCCGTCGCGTGGGGCTGTAGCTCAGCTGGGAGAGCACCTGCATGGCATGCAGGGGGTCAGGGGTTCGAGTCCCCTCAGCTCCACCAAGCCTGCCCGGAATCTCTGTTCCACCCAGATGAACCCTGCTCCCGAGGGGCATGCGCCCTTGTCAGTTGATTCGATCATTGTGCGTATGAAGCCCGAGCTCCTCCTCAACGAGCACCTCGGGGAGGACGCGCTCGGTTACTTGCTGAACCTAGAGCGGCATCAGGTACAGGAACTAGTTTCGAACCCAGACAGACCGAGGTGGGACGAACGCCGGGAAGCTGCTATCCAACGACTGTCTTCGGTCGCGGCCCAGCTCCAAGACGAGGTTGCACGCGAGCTTCGGTGGAGCAATTGGCTCGGGTCGTGTGGCGACGGCCAATCGGAATCTGTCGGAACCATCATCAGACAATCGTGCGGGGGTGAGATAAAGTCGGCCCTGCCTGAGACGGATCCTGTCACCACCTCACTCACGGCTCTGGCGATAGACCTCTATGCAGTCCTGCTTGTACTCGGTCGCGAGGATCCCAGATTCGGATCCCATTTCGGTTCGGCGACATTCAGGCACCCCCTGGACGGTCGCTTCCAGGAGGCCGTTCTAAGCGACAAAGAGTTGGTGAAACTATTTCCTCATTCCCCCGGGCAGTTGGACTGGCAGCGCCAGGGCAATAGCTTGCGGAGCACGGGTCAAGGCGGCGGCAATCAGCTGGCGGGCTTCGCAAGTTCAGTCATCACGGCTGGCCTTGACTTTGCTTCCTTAGCGCAGGCAGAAGTCACGGTTGATTCCCTCGTCGATGGCGTACGCCAAATGCTAACTCTCGTTCGATCCGCGATTGCGGGCCGACCGGCCGTCGTCCCTGTTCGTATCGGTCTTACTGGTGTCATACTCCCCGACACCTGTCAATTGCTCGACCTGGGGTGGGCGAAGTTGCGCCCGGCCGATGACCGTGATGAGCGGATCGTGCGGCGCACAGCGCTCGAGGGGAGACTGCAGGGGCACTCCTCCGACGGCGACACGGTCATCATCCGCTACAGCGGCGATGTCGTCCTGGAGACCGAACTTGAGTACCAGATAGAGGTCCACGCGGATGTAGGCACGCTTGATAGCAAGTGGCCGAACGACTTGGCAGCCCTCAGAAAAGTGGACGAGCTAGTTGAGAACGTTCGACTAGGAATACTCCTCGCCTGTCCCGATGCGCGTCCGCTGATCGTCGCCGCCACGTGGCGGGCAATCATCGATCCGCTTTCGGCTGCATTGAGCGTGGGATGGTCCGACCCACAGGCGATCCGAACACTGACACCGACCCGGCTTGCTGACGCGCAGGCAGCCGAGTGGGCCGGCTGGTCCAAGAAGATTCATGACTATCGCGCTGCGGGCGTCAGCGTGGCGATTCGCCGAATGCTAATGGCCACGGCCGACCGGCGACTGCCCGAGGACGTGCTAGTCGATGCCATCGTGGTTTGGGAGAACCTCTTTGGCGGCGCGAACGAAACGACGCTCCGAGTGTCAACCGCCCTTGCCTGGCTCCTTGCAAGTACCGCTGACGCGCGTCGAGATCGCCAGAAGAGATTCAAGAAGATTTATGGCCTCCGTAGTCGAGTAGTTCATGGTGCTCCAAACGTAAACCAGAAGGAACTACAAAAGAGCGCCGTGGAAGCCGTGCAGGTATCGTTGGAGGCTCTGCGCCAAGTGTTCGGGGACAGGACGGACCTCCTCCGGATGGGAAGCGGCGCCGAGCGTAGCGAGGCTCTTCTGCTAGGCGGTTGGACGGAGGGCTGTCCCTAAGCCATCGACAACTTGTCTTTACAGACAATGCTTGTTTTTAGCAAGCTCATTTCGGCAGATTTGCAATACCTGGCGATCGAAACGATGACGAACCAATGTCTACGAAGATCTTTGTCAACCTCCCCGTGAAGGACCTCGATAAGTCGAAGGCCTTCTTTACCGCTCTTGGCTATTCGTTCGACCCCCAGTTCACGGACGAGAACGCCGCCTGCCTGGTCATCAGCGACGAGATCTACGCCATGCTGCTCACGGAGCCGTACTTTAAGTCGTTCACCAATAAGGACGTCGCCGACGCCACGAAGAGCACCGAGGCGATCGTTGCGCTGGGGGTCGAAAGCAAGGAGCGGGTCGACGATCTGGTGGACACGGCTCTCGCCTCGGGCGGGTCGCCCTCAAACGACACGATGGACCAGGGTTTCATGTACGCACGGAGCTTCCAGGATCCCGACGGACACCTCTGGGAGGTGGCCTACGTGGACATGGCTGCGATGCAGCAGTCAGAAGGGTAGCTTCCTCGACCCCTTGATCCGAGGTGCTGAGGTCCACCGAGGCATCGTGTACGTCCCGTGGCTCACCAATAGGGAGAGAGGCTACCTGACGCCCGAGTGAGGGCTGTAGCCGAGCCTGGATAGCAGTCGCCGGCGACCGCAGGGCAGGGTTCTCGCCAAAGACGAGACGCCTCTGTGCTCGGATGTGGGGATCAGACGGGACCGGAGGGACGGACCGTTCTGCCCGCAGCCGAGCGAATGGCGGCTGACCCGGTGGGGTGTCTGCTCGCGAATCAATCGTGCCAGGACAGGCCGACCCGGCCTACGCTCGCACTTGGAAACGGCCCAAGGCGGGTCTCCGCTAAAAGACGAGGACTTTGCAAAGCGGCAGGAGAAAGGAGACGGACGTGGCTAATCCGAGAGTGGTTTTGGGAGAAGATAGATTCAAAAGGCGCGCATAAATCGGTGATCTATCGGGCCAGAGTTCCCGGGGGATGGCTTATCAGCATGGTCGGGGACGGTTGGTCGATTGCGTCTGGACTGGCCATTACATTCGTCCCTGACGCGTCCCACGAATGGGACGGCAACTCGCTCGAAGTGAAGTAACTGTTCGCGGCTGGTGACGATGTGGGTCACCATTCCAAACCTCAAAACCGACGATGACCTTCAGGGCATTCCTTCTCCCGAGGGTTCCGGGCGCCAATAGGCCCATATCCTGGCATGCCACGTCTAATCAGCCGAGTCCATTGCTCGCCCCAGCGCGGCGAGGAAACCGCTCGGGGATGGCTCGACGTGGCGGGCGTCCAGCAGCGAACAGGAGAACCGTTTCCTCGGTGAGTTGCGCGAATTCGGACAGCAGGGCGGTCTTCCCAGTCCCACCGGGACGGTGGAGATAGATCACCGGGAACGGCGTCGAGCCCTGGCGCGCCGCGCGGGACATTTCCAGCTCGGCCGCTCTCCCCGCGAAGGTGCGCCGCCTGGTTGCAGCGAGCCTATCGCCGAGCTTCTGCGAGGAACGCACGCGCCTGCTCAAGGACGATCCACTCTGTCCCGGCTCAGCCTATCAAGACCACGCGCCGCCCGCGCGGGGAGGGCGAACTCTCTCGGCCCAGGCGTCCACCAGTCCCCTGCCGGCGTGCGCCTACCCTTCTCGGCTGCTGGACGCCTCGGCAGCTGGCAGCCAGGTATCGGCGGGCCGCCAGAGATCGATCGCTGGCAGGCCCTGTGCGCCCAGGAGCATCGAAACCTCGCCCGCGTGGAAGGTGTCGTGTCCGATCAGGCGCATGATGGTTGACTGCCTAGTGAAAACGTGCCGCCTGCCGTCCCGCTCGCGGGAGAACTCGGCCTGGAGCATGGCCGGCGTCCAGCGCCGGAGACGGTCGTCGATCATGCTCCACGTGATCTCGAGCGCGTGGACGAGCTCGTCATTCATCTGCGGGTGGTCCTCGTCATCCTCCCAGCCCAGCCCGTCGGCGCTGTGGGGGAAGAGGGCGGCAACATCTTCGGTGCTCTCGCCCAGGTGTCTGAACCAGTACTCCCGTGCGGTGGCGACGTGCGCAACGATCTGCCAGATGGCCCACTGCCCGGGCGTGGCTCGGAGCAGGAGCTGCTCGGGCGTGAGGTTGGCAATGGCCTCGGTGAACAGCCGCTGATAGTTCGTCCAACCGTCATAGAAGGGCGCTGCCGTCATCCGTATCTGGTCGTGGGTCATCGATTTTATCGTACCGAGCCCGGCGGGATCCTGGGCGGCGCGCCGGCGCCCGAAAAATGCCCCAGAGCCCGCGCTCTTCTAGAATCGGTAGCGAGCGCGACCCGGTATGGGTGGTCCCACAGCGCCCGACTCTAAGTCCTCTTTCTCTGAACTCCGAAAGGACCCCGATGCCCACTCGCGATGATCTTCGCAACGTGGCGATCGTAGCCCACGTTGACCACGGCAAGACCACACTGGTCGATGCCATGCTCTGGCAGTCAGGCGCCTTTCGCGTGAACCAGGACGTGGCCGAGCGCGTCCTCGACTCGACGGACCTCGAGCGCGAGAAGGGTATCACCATCCTCGCCAAGAACACCGCGGTCCGTCACCAGGGCGTCAAGATCAACATCATCGACACGCCCGGCCACGCCGACTTCGGCGGCGAGGTCGAGCGCGGACTGACGATGGTCGACGGCGTGCTCCTGCTGGTCGACGCCAGCGAGGGTCCGCTGCCACAGACGCGGTTTGTGCTGCGCAAGACACTGGAGGCCCGCCTGCCGGTCGTCCTCGTTATCAACAAGGTGGACCGGCCGGACGCACGGATCAAGGCGGTCATCGATGAGGTCTATGAGCTCTTCCTCGACCTCGACGCCGACCACGACCAGATAGAGTTCCCCATCGTTTACTGCAACGCCCGCGCGGGGCAGGCTTCGCTCTCCGAAGGCGAAGCGGGCAGCGACCTCGAGCCCCTGTTCGAGACGCTCCTGCGCACCATACCGCCGCCCGAGTTCACGGCCGATCATCCTCTCCAGGCGTTGGTCACAAACCTTGACGCCTCGCCGTACGTCGGGCGGCTCGCCATCTGCAGGGTGCACGAGGGGACTATCCGGCGCGGCGAGAACGTCTCCTGGTGCCGGGTCGACGGTAGCGTCGAGCGCGTGCGGATCAGCGAGCTCTACGTGTCTGAAGCGCTGGACAGGGTCGACGCTGATGAGGCGGGGCCGGGCGAGATCATCGCCGTAGCGGGGCTTCCTGACGTGACGATCGGCGAGACGCTTTCGGACCTCGAAGACCCGCGTCCGCTGCCGCTGATCCGAATCGACGAGCCCAGCCTGTCGATGACCATCGGCATCAACACCTCGCCTCTCTCGGGCAAAGACGGCGACAAGCTCACCTCGCGCCTGCTCAAGAATCGCCTCGACACCGAGATCCTCGGCAATGTGTCGATCCGCCTGCTGCCCAGCGACCGGCCGGATACGTGGGTGGTCCAGGGGCGGGGCGAGCTGCAGCTGGCAGTATTGGTCGAGACCATGCGCCGCGAGGGATTCGAGCTGACCGTCGGCAAGCCCGAGGTGGTTACAAAGGTCGTCGATGGAAGGGTGTGTGAGCCGGTTGAGCGGTTGGCCGTGGACGTCCCCGAGGAGTACCTCGGTATCGTCACGCAACTCATGGCGTTGCGTAAGGGCCGCCTGGAGCAGATGGTCAACCACGGCACCGGATGGGTGCGCATGGAGTACCTGGTCCCGGCGCGAGGGTTGATTGGCTTCCATACGGAATTCCTGACCGAGACCAGGGGCACAGGCTTGCTGCACCACGTCTTCGAGCGCTATGAACCATGGCACGGCGACCTGCGAACGCGCCCGACCGGCAGCCTGGTGGCCGACCGGCGCGGATTCTCGACGTCATTCGCCCTGCTCAATCTGCAGGAGCGCGGGACGATGTTCGTCGGCCCGGGCGTCGAGGTGTACGAGGGCATGATCGTCGGCGAGAACGCCCGCCCGGCCGACATGGATGTCAACCCTGCGAAGGAGAAGAAGCTGACCAACATGCGCTCGCAGTCGAGCGAGCACACAGAGCAACTCGTCCCCGCGCGCCAGTTGTCTCTTGAGCAGGCGCTGGAGTTCATCCGTGAGGACGAATGCGTCGAGGTGACGCCGAACGTGGTGCGCCTGCGCAAATCCAGCCTGCGTGCGAACGACCGTGGCCGCTGAGCGGCGCGGCGATTCGTCTGACTTATTCGCCTGACTGGTAAGTGCCCTGGTTGCCGGCGACTCGCAGACGGGGGCGCCGCTCAGCGCCGAGCGGGAGATCAACTGCGCCGACATGGCAGCAAAGCATCATAGGTTGCTACGATGTAACGTGAGAGCGCTAAGGTTGCGTCGCCACCGTAGACTCCGCTAAGCCGGTGGGCGTCTCGGTCGAGGATTTCAGTGGACCTATGGATGTGGTGAAAGCGTCAAGACACGTTCGGTCGCTGTCCTGAAGGCGATGACTCGCCTCGATAGCGACCGCCCGCGCATCCTCGTCGTCCTCGAGGATGACCGCCTCGCGCAGCTCGTGAGGGCGGCCCTGCGTAGCAAGGACTTCGCTGTGCTCGACGCCCCGGACGGCCTCAAGGGATTCGACGCCGCGGTTCAGAAGAGGCCGGACCTGGTCATATTCGATCTGCTCCTGCCGGCCATCGACGGCTGGAGACTGGCCGAGCAGCTGGCGGCCAATGAGTCCACCGCCAACATCCCGAGGGTTCTACTGTCGGGAATGCGGGGCCTTGGCGAGATAGCGAGTGAGCTCAACGTCGACGCCTATCTTAGCAAGCCCGTGGACGTGGACGATCTCCTGGAAACGGTCGAGCGGCTGATCTCAGACAAGCCGCGCGGCCGGCTTACCGCTGCATCCTGAAGCGCCCGCCTATCCCGCTGGCCTCCGCCCCGATATCGTTGGATGAATCATCCCCCATCCACCTTTGTGAGGTGCCGATGCCCGGGCCTGGTAACCGCTCTAGCTACCTTTGCGTCGTTGCCTTCGCGTGGCGTGCTGATGTTCGAGCCGACCTGAGCTAGCCCTTCACCGACAGCGCGCCCCCGCGTGGGCCTTTGGTTATCGTCGAGGTGGCGCCTGACATCACACAGCCCGGTTGCGGCCAGACGCTGAGCGTCGGCGACCGGAGCATGCGGAGACCTGTATGTATCTGCTGGCGGAGATTCACACCCCTGGTACGGCCTTTCCCGGCAATGTCTTCTTTCTGCTGATCTTTTTCGGCGCGCTGGCCTTCTTCGGTTACTCGGTGTGGGCGCGGTTGCTCAAGCCGATGCTGCAGGCGCGACGTGAGGACCGGCTGTACTCGCTGCGGAGCATTGCGAAGCGGACGGCGGAGCTTATCCCGCTGGTCCTCGGCAACGCCAGGGTCGCCCGCCCGCGGTACTGGTACAGCGGCATCCTGCACACGATGATCTTTTGGGGGTTCGTGGTTCTCCAGCTGCGGACGCTCAACTTCATCCTCGAAGGGTTTGACGAGGGCATTGCCATCCAGGCCTGGGGCGACCCGGTCTATCAGTGGCTGCGGCCCGTCATGGACCTCTTCAACCTGCTGGTGATCGTGGGCGTTGGCATGGCCGCCTTCCAGCGCTTCGCGCTGCGGCCTCCACGGCTGACGCTGAACTGGGACGCCTGGGCGATCCTCTTCCTGATCGCGGCTCTGATGGTGTCGGATGTGATGGTCAACGCCGCGCAGATCGCGCTCTATCAGCCGGACTGGGCCGAATGGTCGTTCCTGGCTAACGCGGTGGCGCCGGCGATCGAAGGCTGGGACCGCGGCGCCCTCGAGGCCTTCCACACGGGCAGCTGGTTCGCCCACCTGCTGGTGTTCACAGGCTTTCTCTGCTTCCTGCCCTTCTCCAAGCACTCGCACATCTTCACGGTGCCCTTCAACGTCCTCTTCAAGCGCGACGAGAACTATGCCTACCTGCGGAAGCTCGACCTCGACGCGCCCCTCGCCGAGCCCGAGCCCGGCAAGGAAGATGAGCTGCCGGCCTTTGGCGTCGGCAAATGGCAGGACTTCTCGTGGAAGAACATCCTCGACTTCTACACGTGCACCGAGTGCGGACGCTGCGAGGTCAACTGCCCCGCCTTCCTGACGGGCAAGGACCTCTCGCCGAAGGCGATAGAGCACAACGCCCGCATGCACGTCACGCACGAGGTCGACGCGCCGCTGATACCGCTGGCGCTCAAGAAGGGTCCCGGCACAACGGGTAGCGCCGACGCCCACGGCGCCCCGGGCGAGACGCTGATCGAGGCCGAGGGGTTCAACTCGATCTGGGACTGCGTCACCTGCGGCGCCTGCATGGAGCAGTGCCCGGTGATGATCGAGCACATCCCTGAGATCATCGACATGCGCCGGTTCCTGGTGATGGACGAGGCACGCATGCCTGAGACGGCGCAGGCCACGCTTGCCAACCTCGAGCAGCGCGGCCATCCCTGGCGTGGCACCGCGCACACCCGCACCGGCTGGATGGAGGGGATGGACGTGCCGACCTTCGATGGCAGCCAGGACTATCTCTACTGGGTCGGTTGCACGGGGGCCCTGGCCGACCGCAACATCCCGATCACGAAGGCGATGGCCAGCCTCCTCCAGCACGCGGGCGTCTCCTTCGGAGTGCTTGGAGACCTCGAGATCTGCTCGGGCGACCCGGCGCGCCGGATGGGCAACGAGTACGTGGCCCAGGCCCAGATCCAGCAGAACATCGAGACCTTCAAGCAGGCGGGGGCGAAGAAGGTCCTCACCAACTGCCCCCACTGCTTCAACATCATGAAGAACGAGTACCCCGACTTCGGCGGCGAGTTCGAGGTCATCCATCACACCGAGTTCTTCAACGACCTGGTCAAGGAGGGCGCGCTGCGCCCGAAGAAGTCGCTCGGGCGCGGGAAGTACGGCGACCAGTACACCGTCACGTATCACGACCCGTGCTATATGGGCCGCCACAATGACTCGTTCGAGGCCCCGCGCGAGCTGATCGGCAACATGGGCGCGCGCGTGTCGGAGATGGAATGGAACCGGCGCAAGGCGTTCTGCTGCGGCGCCGGCGGCGGGCACATGTGGGTTGAGGAGACCAAGGGCAAGCGCATCAACCACGCTCGTACAGAGCACGCCTACGCCACCGACGCCGACACCATCGCGACGGGCTGCCCGTTTTGCATCCAGATGTTCGAAGATGGCATCCCGACGGTTCAGCCCGACGAGGAGAAGAGGATGAAAGCCTTCGACATCGTCGAGCTGCTGGAAGTCACGTCTGGCGCTGGCATTGCCAATCCCGCGGCCGCGGAGCCGCCGACGCCGGGCGCGGGCCAACCAGCTCACCCGGTCGAAGCTGCCCCCGACGCTAAAGAGATGTAGGTTACAACGCAACAGGGGATCCTTCGGAAGGAGAAGAGAGATGGAAACGCGAAGCATCAATCCGTGGACATGGCAGGATCACCTCGGCTTCGTCCAGGCGAACGAGGTCAGCGGTGCTCAGAAGCTCCTGTTGTGCTCGGGCCAGACTTCGGTTGACGCCGATGGGAAGCCGGTACACGCCGGTGACATGGCCGCGCAGGCTGTGCAGACCGTGGACAACCTAGAGACCGTGCTCAAGCAGGCGGGACTCAGCCTGGCGAACGTGGTTCGACTCAACTACTACGTGACCGATGTCGACGCGGCGCTGCCTGCATTGGGCGCTATCGGCCCGCGGATCGCTGCCGCGGGTTGTCGGCCCGCCAGCACCCTGCTGGGTGTAACGCGGCTCGCCTTCCCCGAGCTGATGATCGAGATCGAAGCCATGGCAGTCGCGTGACCTGGCCAGCGACAATAAGGACCTGAAGCGTCCCGGCCGAGGGATGCTCGGGGGGTGAGCCGTGGTTTCGGAACAGGCTCTGATCGAGAGGGAGAAGCAGTTTTGGGCCGCCGCCGGCGACAGCGAGTTCTATCGCCAGCATCTGGCCGATGACGCGCTCATGGTCTTCCCGGAGCCACCGGGCATATTGCGCCGCGAGGCAACCATCGATTCGGTCGCCGCAGCGCAGCCGTGGGCGAGCTTCGAGATCGAGGACGTGCTCCTTACCGAGCTAACACCCGACAGCGCGGCCATCACCTATCGGGCGACGGGACGCCGCGAGGGCGACCCGTCTGACTACCGGGCGCTGGCGAGCAGCGTCTACGTCAGGCGTGGCGGCGAATGGAAGCTGGCCCTGCACCAGCAGACACCCATCGGCAGCGCCTGATCGCTGCTTCAGTCTGACTCGTCGAGGAGCGTGAGGAGGCGCTTCGGCGCCGTCATGCGATAGCTCTCGTGGACGATCTCGGCGACCTGCTCCCAATCCCCGTTGTCCGCGATCCGGACTCCGATCCAGCCCCTGTGGCCGACATAGGGCGGTACGAAGAAGGTCTCGGGCTCGGCGCCGACCAGCACCTCTTGCGCGCCTTCGGGCGCCTTGCACCAAACTGTCGTGCGGCTGTTCTTGACCATGGCGAAGATCTTGTCCTGCACCCGAAATGTCGGGTCGCCCCACGCCTCCTTCTCCGTCGCCTCCGGAAAGGCCAGGCAGATCCTTCGCACCGCTTCGACAGGATCGGTTTCGAGGGGCGGCACTCTAGGCGTCCTCGTCGAGGAGCTTTAGGAGGCGCTTGGGCGCGGTCATGCGATAGCTCTCGTGGACGATCCCGGCGACCTGCTCCCAGTCCCCGTCGTCAGCGATGCGCACTCCGATCCAGCCCTTGTGGCCCACATACGGGGGTACGAAGAAGGTCTCGGGCTCGGCGCCGACGAGAATCTCCTGCGCGCCTTCGGGCGCCTTGCACCAGAAGGACGCCCGGCTGTGATCGACCATGGCGAAGATTTTGTCGCGCACTCGGAACGTGGGGTCCCCCCAGGCCTCCTTCTCCGTCGCCTCGGGCAAAGCCAGGCAGATCCGGCGCAGCGTCTCCACTACCTCCGCGGCGTTCGACATGTCATCAAGTGTCGCCGTTCGCGAGGGGGGATGTCACCGACCAGCGGTGGCCGAACGGGTCGATCACCCATCCCGCCCGTCCGTACGGCTCATCCATCGGTGGACGGTCGACTGTCGCTCCGGCGTCCACGGCCCGCTGAAACGTGGCGTCTGCGTCCTCAACCGCCAATACGAAGGACACCGGGCTGCCCTTCAGACGCTGGGGCGACAGGTGGCCACCCTCGGGCCATTCGTCGGCGATGTAAAGGGATGTGTCACCGATCACGATCTCGGCGTGCCCGATGGACCCGTCTTCGTTGAGGATCCTCTCCCCGGGCTCGTCACCCCCGAATGCCCGTTTATAGAAGTCGATCGCGTCGGCGCTTGGCTTCGCGCAGAGGTACGCGGTCACGCTGGCGCTCACGATGCTGCTCCCGAGAGGTCGGGCATGTAGGTCCCGAAGGTCCACGGTCGTCCTTCGGGGTCCAGCGCCGCGTACTGTCGCGAGCCGTAGTCGGTGTCCTCCAGCTCGCGAGCAATGGTCGCGCCCGCTGCCTTCGCCTGTTGGTAGTGCCGGTCAAGGTCCGCGACGTACACGTACAATCCCTCGTGACTCGCCGGATCTGATCCGTGCTCGGCGGGTTCGTCGGCCGTACCGAGCATGACAACGCCGTTGCCCAACTTTAGCTCGGCGTGCATGACGGCCCCGTCTTCGCCCGGCACGACCATCAGCCTCCGAAAACCGAATGCCCGCTCGAGCCATTCGATCGCGGCTGCGGCGTCCCGGTACCTGATCGCTGGAAAGATTGTTGGTGGGTCCTGTGTCATCGT
This sequence comes from Dehalococcoidia bacterium, assembly GCA_009377665.1. Lineage (GTDB taxonomy): Bacteria > Chloroflexota > Dehalococcoidia > WHTO01 > WHTO01 > WHTO01. The sequence goes on along the minus strand of WHTO01000001.1, from coordinate 11,030 downwards.
CTCCTCCTTGTGGTCACTCCGAGCCCTCGGCCCGGGTTCATCCGAGGTGAGGATAAGGACGTCCCTGGGCCGCGATCTTGTAGGAATTTTACCTCTAAGGCGAAAGGGCAATGGTTGGAGCGGGCGCCTCTGACGGCAGATTGTTCAGCGCGGCAGGCGCCCGCAGGAACTCGCTGATCGTGAGGCCCGAGAGCCTGCGGAACTCCCGGGCCAGGTGAGTCTGGTCGTAGTAGCCGCAAAGCAGGGCGAGCTGCGCGCCGCCGGGATGGGTCGGACGCTGCAGCAGGTCCAGCGCCCGATTGAAGCGGAGCAGCGATGCCGCCGTCTTTGGTGAGAGGCCAATCTGCTCGTGGAACCGAGCTGCGAGGTGCTTGCGGCTCCAGCCGACCTCGGCGGCCAGCGCGCCGATGCTGACGTTGCCGTGCGAGCCGATCATCGCTCGCCATGCCCAGGTCACGGCGTGAGCGGCGGGCCGCACGCGGGCCAGGCGCTCACAGAAGAAGGCGTCGAGGAGATCAAAGCGGGCATCCCAGGCCGGAAGCTCCTGCAACCACGCTGATAACCCACTCGCGCCACCGGGTACGATATCGTCCAGCCGGAGCACGCGATCGGTAAGCCCGTCCATGCGTACTCCGAAGAACAGGTAGGCCCCGATCGGCGTGAGGTCGACCTGGACACCGCAGGACACTCCCGCGAACTGGTAGAAGCCATGCTGGGTGTGTGGCCCCGCGACGAAGCTTATGTGGTCTGAAGCCGGCGCACCTGGCCTACCGGGGTCGGCGACTCGGATCGGAGCCCCAAAGCCGATGATCAGGACGACGTTGGGCCCCGGGAACGTCCGGCGGACGAGCACACTGCTGACGCTTTCGACGTAACCCTGGTAGCCGGTCACCAGGTCGCGTAGCGCCGGCGCGGGGCGCCGCCCGACGACCTGCGAATCGAGCGCCGGCAACGGATCGAGATCATGCGCCGGGGTGGTGTCCATGATTGAATCGTAGAGTGAGCCGTCCAGGCTCGCGCCACCGCGACCGTTCGCTCTCGCAGAGGCGTATAGAAGCGGTTCGCTTACATTTAGCGTGAGGCTCTCGACGGCCGAACGCGCCGGACGCTTCACCCAGAATCAGGAGACTGAAAGTGCACATCGTAGTCTGCGTAAAGCAGGTACCCGATTATGAGACACCGGCGCCACAGCTGCGCGTCGATGACGCCACGAAAACAGTGAGCGCGCCCCCGGGGGTCGCGCCCGTCGTCAGCCAGTTCGACGCGATCGCCGTCGAGGCCGCGCTGCGGATCAAGGAAGCGCAGGGCGATGGCCAGGTGACGATAGTCACGGTCGGTCCCGATGGGGCCCGCGAGGTGATCAAGCAGGCACTCGCGATGGGCGCCGACGAAGGGATCCTCGTCAACGACCCTGCCCTTACCGGCCTCGACAGCTTCGGCACAGCCCACGTGCTGGCGGCGGTGGTCCGCAAGCTGGGCGACGTGACCCTGGTGTTCTGCGGGCGGCAGGCGACTGACTGGGATATGGGCGTGGTGCCGGCCGGGATCGGCGAGCTCCTGGGGTGGCCGATCGTCAGCATCGTCAAGTCGGTGACGGCCGAGAACGGCAAGGTGCAGGCCGAGCGAGTCTTGACCGACGGCTTCCAGAAGGTCGAATCCGAGCTCCCGGCCGTGGTCAGCGTCAGCAACGAGCTCGGCGAGCCGCGCTACCCGCAGCTCAGGCAGATCATGCTGGCCGCTCGCAAGCAGGTGACCAACTACGCCGCGGGCGACCTGGGGGTTGACCCTGATGAGCTGTCCGGCGCGGGCCTGACGCTCGAGAAGATATATAAGCCTGTCTACGAGCTGCAGACCGAGTTCGTCGAAGCCGACAGCCCGCAGGAGGCCGGGGCGCAGCTCGCCGTGCGTCTGCGCGAGGCGAAGATTATCTAGGATGCGACGCCCGGTAAGAGGAGAAGCCCAATGACACGAGTCTTCGTCCTTTGCGAATTCAGCGAAGGGTCGACGCTGGCGCCGCTCAGCGGCGAGATGATCGGCGCCGCCCGGCGCATCGCCGGCGATGGTGGTGTGGACGCCGCGCTCGTGGGCAGCGGCGTTGCTGGCCTGGCGGCCCAGGCCGCCGCCTATGGCGCCGATCGGGTCTTTGTCGCCGACAACGAAGTCTTCGCAGACTACCAGGCCGAGGCCTTCATGCCGGCCCTTGCTGCTCTTGTCGAGAGCGCCGACCCCGACGTGATCCTGATGGGGCAGACGAACGCCGGCCGGGACCTTGCGCCGCGACTCGCCTTTCGCCTGAAGACCGCGGCGGCCATGGACGTCGTCGAGATCAAGACGGACGGCGGTGGCGTTCAGTTCACGCGGCCGTTCTTCGGGGGCGCGGCTCGCGCCGACGTTGCGATAAAGGGTCGGCCGGCGATCGCGACGGTCAGGCCCAAGTCCCAGGACGAGCCCGAGCAGGACGCCAGCCGCTCCGCCGAGACCATAACTGTAGACGTGTCGCCCGATCCAGCAACGTTCAAGGTGCGGATCATCGAGACGACGCAGGTCGAGTCGGAGGGCGTCCGGCTTGAAGATGCCGACGTTGTGATCTCGGGAGGGCGTGGCCTCGGTAACTCCGATGGTTTCCGCGAGCTCGAGGAGATCGCGAAGCTGTTGAGGGGTGCCGTCGGCGCTTCACGGGCAGTCTGCGACATGGGCTGGTACCCGGTTGCGAACCAGGTGGGCTTGACAGGGAAGGTCGTGAGCCCCACGCTTTACATCGCCGTTGGTATTTCCGGCGCCTCCCAGCATATGGCTGGTTGCGCCGGATCGAAGAACATCGTGACGATCAATAAAGATCCGGATGCCAATATCATCGCGGCGTCACGCTTCGCAGTGGTTGGAGATTGGAAGCCGATAGTGGAAGGCTTCAAGAAGAAGGTGGGGGAGCTGCGAAGCTCGTAATTGCAGGCTTTGCTGATCTCGAAGGCGGGGCGAGATCAGCTTTGAAGCCGTGGGGCGCCCACCAGTGGGCGCCCCTCTTTCTGCCATCCGATCCTCGATGACCGCAGAGCCGACGGTTGGTTCGGCTGCCCTAAAACGAATGCTAGGCTCTGTCTGGAGGATCGCGCGTCCATGCGTCATCCCTGGGTCAACACCGCCCTGCTGTTGCTTCTCGTTTTGCAACTGGTGACCGGCTTCCTGGGATTGATTGCGGGCGATCCGGGACAGCGCTGGAGACTATGGCTCCACGACACGGGTGGCTGGGCCATTCTGGTCTTGCTCGCCTGGAAGGCGATGGTCATCGGCGATTCCCTGGCACGCCGCCGCCGTCCACCGCCGCAGCGCCCACTGTTCCTGGTAATGACCGCCTTGCTGGTGGCGACGCTGGGGACCGGATTCATCTGGACGACGGCCGGCCGCGTCGAGCTTGCCGGCTACGGCCTGGTCACGATTCACACGACGCTGGCTGTCGCGCTGGCCCTTCTCCTCGCGTCTCATACGCTCTCGATGAGGTTTATCTTCGGGGTTCGGGGCGCCGCCGACCGGCGGGCTTTCCTGCGCCTGGCGGCTACAGGCGTGGCGGGCGCAGCGATCTGGCAGACGAGCGGCGCGCTGAAGGGCTTCCTTGACCTTCCCGGATCGCGAAGGCGCTTCACCGGATCCTATGAAACCGGAAGCTACACTTGCCAATTCCCGAGGGTCAGCTGGTTCGGCGACGATCCAGACCCGGTAGATCGAGATAGCTGGCGGCTGATCGTCGATGGAGCGGTGGATCGCCCATTTACGCTCACCTATCAAGAGCTGGGGGAGATGGGCGAGGATCACAGCGAGGCCGTGCTGGACTGCACTGGCGGCTGGTATTCGACCCAGGACTGGCTTGGCGTGAACGTGGGCCGCCTTCTCGACGCTGCGCAGCCGCAGGGAGTGGCGTCGAGCGTCACGTTCGAGTCTGTCACCGGCTACGATCGACGCTACGGCGTGGATCAGGCCCGAAACTATCTGTTGGCGACACAGGTGGCGGGCGGGAGCCTGAGCCACGGCCATGGGGTTCCCGGCGCGCCTGGTGGCGCCCGGGCAGCGCGGCTACGGTTGGGTTAAGTGGGTAAGGCGGATACGAGTGAACAGGAGCGCAGCGATCTGGCAGCCGCCGATCCCCCTGCAATGAGTTCGCCGGCGCGACTGGAGATGACCGATGCCCTGGTTTGACCTGGGCTTGATCATGGGTCTCGTGCTGCTCAACGCAGCCTTTGCCGGGACGGAGATCGCCCTCCTCACCCTGCGTGAGTCGCAGGTGGCAAGGCTCGCCCAGCGCGGCCGTGCCGGCGCCGTCCTGGCTCGGCTGGTGGGCGATCCCAATCGCTTCCTGGCGACCATCCAGATCGGCATCACGCTGGCTGGGTTCCTCGCTTCGGCGACGGCGGCGGTTGGCCTGGCGCAGTTGCTCGAAGAGCCGCTGGAGTTCCTCGGGGGCTCGGCCGATTTCGTGGCCATCATCATCGTCACTCTGATCCTGACCTTTTTCACCCTGGTGCTCGGAGAGCTGGCACCCAAGCGCATCGCTCTTCAGCGGGCTGAGCGCTGGGCGCTGATCTCCGCCCGGCCGCTGAATTTCCTCGCCGTTGCGACCAGGCCGGTGGTCTGGTTGCTCTCGTTCTCGACCAACCTGATCGTTCGCCTGTTCGGTGGAGACCCGACGCAGAGTCGTGAGGAGATAACCCTCGAGGAAGTACGCGACATCATCGCCGCCCAGGCGGCTTTCAGCCCGGAACAGAGGCGGGTCATCTCGGAGGCTGTGGAAGCCGGCGAGCGGACCCTTCGCGAGGTCCTGCGGCCACGCACAGAGTTCACGGCAGTCCAGGGCGATACGCCTGCCGCGGAGGCTCTCGATACCCTCGTCGAAGCCGGCCACTCGCGGGCCCCGGTTTTTGGGAAGAACATCGACGAGGTATTGGGGGTTGTCCACATCCGCGACCTGGTCAAGGCGAGCGGCCCGGTTTCCCGCCACGCCCGGCCGATGGCCGTCTTCCCGGGGTCGGTGAGAGTCCTCGAGGGCCTGCAGCGTCTGCAGCGCGACCGGCAGCAGATGGCTGTCGTGGTCGACGAATACGGTAGCGTCGACGGCCTCGTGACGCTCGAGGACCTGATCGAAGAGCTCGTCGGCGAGATCTACGACGAGTTCGACCGCGACGTGAGGGGGGCGCGCCGGGAGAGCGACGGTAGCATAGTGATCCCGGGGGGCTTCCCGATTCACGATCTCCCGGACCTCGGCGTCGAGCTGCCCGACGGCGAGTATTCAACAGTGGCCGGGCTGATCCTCGAGGAGTTGGGACACATCCCGAAGGCGGGGGAATCCGTGACGATCAATGGCTGGATGCTGAACGTCGAGGAGATGGACAACCTGGCGATAGCTTCAGTCCGGTTGATGGCGGTCGTCCGGAACGAGGACGAGTCGCCGGGCGACGACTGATCGAGCCAAGCCACCCCTGTTGATTGAAAGCAGGGGCCATAGTAGGCTAGAATGTCCTTGACTGCCGGGAATCCCCACTTCTAAGATCGCTAGTTGTCGAAAGGCCGGGAGAGTCCGCATCTTCCACGTTTCCTGAAGTTGTCCCAGAAGCGCGTTTTTCCTAGCCGCTTGTCGGTGAAGGCCTATTTCTGTTTTAGGAGTAACCCCTCATGACCATGACCCGGGACCTCGTCACGCTCAGAGCAGGCACCCCCGATGTCGTGCGCGACTACGCCAACCTGCCTCACGTCCTGGACATACCGGACCTGATCCAGGTCCAGCTCAATTCATACGGTTGGTTCGTCAAGTCTGGCCTGAGGGAGCTTCTCGACGAGATCAACCCGATCCAGGACTTCACCGGCAGCCGCATGGACATCAATTTCCGCGACTACTGGTTCGAGGACGCCAAGTTTAGCGAAGCCCAGTGCCGGGAACGCGACGCGACCTACGCTGCGCCGTTGAAGGTCAAGGTCGAGCTGGAGATCAAGGAAACCGGCGAGATCAAGGAACAGAACATCTACCTGGGTGACTTCCCGCTCATGACGGGCGACGGCACGTTTGTGATCAACGGAGCCGAGCGAGTCGTCGTTTCGCAGCTCGTCCGATCTCCGGGAGCCTACTTCTCGCTGGAGCAGGACCAGACGACTGGGCGGCAGCTTTGCCACGCAAAGTTGATCCCCAACCGTGGCGCCTGGCTTGAGTTCGAGACCAGCAACAAGCGCGTGATCTCGGTCAAGGTCGACCGTAAGCGCAAGATCCCCGTGACGACGCTTCTGCGCGCGGTCGACGAGGAGGACGGCCTCGACGAGAGCGATCTCGGCAGCCGCGAGCGCATGATGGCCCTGTTCGAGGACGTGGACGACCCGGAGCACAGCTACATCGCCGCTACCCTTGACCGCGATCCGGTCGAGAACAAGCAGACCGCGATCATGGAGTTCTACCGGCGGCTGCGCCCGGGCGACCCGCCAACGCTGGATAATGCCCGCAACCTTCTACAGAACCTGTTCTTCAACCCGCGCCGTTACGACCTGGGTCGTGTCGGACGCCACAAGCTCAGCAAGCGGCTTGAGATGGAGAAGGAGATCCCCGAGGCGATCCGCACCCTGACGCGCATCGACATGATCGCGCTCGTCAAGGAGATCATCCGTGTGAACCGGGGACGCCGGGAAGAGTGGGCCAACCTCGGACACACCGACGATATCGACCACCTCGGCAACCGCCGCGTTCGCGCCGTGGGTGAGCTGATCCAGAACCAGTTCCGGATCGGTCTGCTGCGCATGGAGCGCGTTATCCGCGAGCGCATGACGATCACCGATCCCGACCAGGCAACGCCCAGCGCGCTGATCAACATCCGGCCGGTCGTGGCTGCGATCAAGGAGTTCTTCGGCGGCTCGCAGTTGTCCCAATTCATGGACCAGACCAACCCCCTGGCCGAGCTAACCCACAAGCGCCGCTTGTCGGCGCTGGGGCCCGGCGGCCTTTCCCGCGACCGTGCGGGCTTCGACGTGCGCGACGTGCACTACAGTCACTACGGTCGTATCTGCCCCATCGAGACCCCCGAGGGTCCCAACATCGGCCTCATCGGCTCACTGGCCACCTACGGGCGGATCAACGACTACGGGTTTATCGAGACGCCCTATCTGCGGGTCCTGCACGAGGTGCCGGCCAAGGCCAAGCACCTTGTCAACCGCATTCCCCGCGAAGAGATCAAGCACGGCAACAAGGTCATAGCGGCCATCGGCGAAAGGATCGACGAGGAGACCGCCCAGGCCATCGAGAAGGGCAATGGGCGGAGCGCGATCAGGGTGCGCTCGTTCGTTTCCGAGGACGTCGAGTACCTCTCGGCTGACACCGAAGACCGCCACGTTATCGCCCAGTCCAACTCGCCGCACGACGAGTTCGGCAATCTGCTGGGCGAACGGATCGAGGTCCGCGACGCTGAGAAGTTCATCTACGAGTCGCCCGACCGCATCGACTACATGGATGTCTCACCGAAACAGATCGTTAGCGTGGCTGCTTCGTTGATCCCGTTCCTGGAGCACGATGACGCCAACCGCGCGTTGATGGGCGCCAACATGCAACGCCAGGCCGTCCCCCTGCTCAAGCCCGAGGTGCCGCTGGTCGGTACCGGGATGGAAGGCAGGGCTGCCCGCGACTCGGGCCAGGTGATCACGGCCAAGGCGGACGGCGAGGTGGCAGAGGTTTCGGCCCGCGACGTCACAATTCGCTATGACGACGGCCAGGAACTGACCTACCCGATCCTCAAGTTCATGCGCTCGAACCAGGGCACCTGCATCAACCAGCGCCCGATCGTGGAGAAAGGGCAGCGCGTGAAGAGGGGCGACGCCCTGGCCGACAGCTCGTCGACCGACGGTGGCGAACTGGCCCTCGGGCAGACCGTACTGGTCGCCTTCATGAGCTGGGAGGGCTACAACTTCGAGGACGCCATCATCATCTCGCGCAAGATGGCGCAGGAAGACAAGTTCACCTCAATCCACATCGAGAAGCACGAGGTAGAGGCGCGCGACACCAAGTTGGGGCCCGAGGAGATCACGCGGGACATTCCCAACGTCGGCGAGGAGAGCCTCAAGGACCTCGACGAAACCGGCATAGTGCGGGTTGGCGCCGAGGTCCAGGCCGGCGACATCCTGGTGGGCAAGATCACGCCTAAGGGCGAGACCGAGCTAACAGCCGAGGAGAAGCTGCTGAGGGCGATCTTTGGCGAGAAGGCCCGTGAGGTTAAGGACACGAGCCTGCGCGTCCCGCACGGTGAACGCGGGAAGGTTATCGAAGTCAAGGTCTTCAATCGTGGTGACGACAACGACACGCTGGGCGCCGGCGTCAACAAGATGGTCCGCGTGTCGATCGCCCAGCGCCGCAAGATCTCCGAGGGCGACAAGATGGCCGGGCGCCACGGCAACAAGGGCGTCATCGCGACCATCCTGCCGATGGAGGACATGCCGTACCTCGAGGACGGTACCGCGGTCGACATCATCCTCAACCCGATTGGCGTTCCCAGCCGGATGAACGTTGGCCAGGTGCTCGAAACCCACCTGGGGTGGGCCGCGGCCAGCCTCGGCTTCCGCGCGGTGACCCCGGTCTTCGACGGAGCCAGCGACATCCAGATCGAGGATGACCTGTCGCGAGCATGGATGGCCATGCAGGCGGGCGCGTTGCACTATTCCCCGGAGGGTCGCACGGGCGGCCTGGGAGAGCGTGTTGATGAGGCACATTTGAGGAAATGGATCGGCGAGAGCGGGTTTGATCCGGACGTCGTCATGGATCGCACCCAGGTTGGCGCCGCGCGCCGTGTCACGCTCCAGATCTGGCTGGAGGGCACTGGCCATGGGGACGCCCGCTCGCTGACAGACGAGAAGCTGGAGGAAGCCGTCGACCGTGTGTCTTCCGAGAAGCGGCTGGCACCACCGATCTTCGGCAAGCAGACGCTCTACGACGGGCGCACGGGAGAGCCCTTCGACCAGCCGGTGACGGTTGGCTACATCTACATGATGAAGCTGGTCCACCTGGTCGAGGACAAGATTCACGCTCGCTCGACCGGACCGTACTCGCTGATCACCCAGCAGCCGCTGGGCGGTAAGGCTCAGTTCGGTGGCCAGCGCTTCGGCGAGATGGAGGTCTGGGCTCTCGAAGCCTACGGCGCCTCGCACATCCTGCAGGAGCTGTTGACGGTCAAGAGCGACGACGTGGTCGGTCGCGTCAAGACCTACGAGGCCATCGTCAAGGGCGAGGACATCATGGAGCCGGGCGTGCCCGAGTCTTTCCGTGTCCTGGTCAAAGAGCTGCAAAGCCTCGGCCTGGCGGTCGAGGTGCTCAACGAGGACGAAGAACGCGTGACGTTCCCCGAGGATTCGACCGAGATCGTGACAGACCTCGGCATCGACCTCACCGGGTTCGAGCGCAGTGACGTGAGCTTGTAACGAGCGCTAAAGAAGTTTCGAGAGATAGTTCAGGAGCAACAACGAGGAGTCACAGTGGAAGTCAACGACTTTAACGCCGTCCGTATCTCCCTCGCGTCGCCGGAGCAGATTAAGTCCTGGTCCTACGGCGAGGTGACGAAGCCCGAGACGATCAACTACCGCACGCTTAAGCCGGAGAAGGACGGGCTGTTTTGCGAGAAAATCTTCGGTCCCACCAAGGACTTCGAATGCTACTGCGGAAAATATAAGCGCGTCCGCTACAAGGGCATCCAGTGCGATAAGTGTGGGGTCGAGGTAGCCCGCAGCAAAGTGCGCCGTGAGCGGATGGGCCACATCGAACTCGCCTCGCCCGTTGCCCACATCTGGTTCGTCAAGGGCACGCCGAGTCGTCTCGGGCTGCTGCTGGATATCTCGCCACGCAACCTGGAGCGCATTCTCTACTTCGCCCAGTACGCCGTCACGTCGGTGGACGAGGACGCGCGCAGCGCGGCCCTCGCTCGAGTGCAGGAGGAGGTGGAGCGCGAGGTCGAGAGGCGCAGCACTGAGGTAGGCGAAGAGTTCGCTGCCATCGAGGCCGAGCGCGCCAACGACCTGGCAACCGTCGAATCGGACCTCGCCGCGGCGGAGCAGCGTGCGGACGCCGACTTCGACAGCCGGGTCGAAGACCTTATGAAGGCTGCCAGGGCGCTTGAAGAAGACCTCAAGAAGCAGATGGGCAAGACGGCTCGCAAGAACTTTTCTCTGCAGGACCGCGTGATCGTGGAGAAGGGCGCGATGATCGAGCCCGAAGCCGCGTCGCGCCTTGGAGACCCCACGCAGGAGCTGATCGCCAGCTTCGAGGAGTCGCGAGCCCGGGCGAAGGAGGACGCGGCACTCCTGGCCGAGGCGGCTCGCGACCAGCGCGACCAGCAGTACGACTCGAAGCTGTTGCCGCTGCAGGAGAAGCGGGACGGGGTCTCGCAGGAAGTCGCAGCCGAATACGAGCATTTCCTCCACGGCGACGTCGCGCGCGGAATGGCCGGCATCGAAGACCTCCGCGATCCCGTAGCGGCCGACAGCGTCATCCTGCTCACGGAGAGCCGTTATCGCGAGCTAAATGATCGCTTCGGTGACGCCTTCCATGCGGGGATGGGCGCCGAGGCTCTGATCAACGTGCTCGACCGCGTGGACCTCGAGGTGCTGCGCGAGCGGTTGCTGGGCGAGATCCAGTCCTCCAGCGGCCAGCGCCGGAAGAAGGCGACGAAGCGCCTGCGCGTCGTCGAGGCCCTGCGCAAGTCCGGGAACAAGCCGTCGTGGATGATCTTCGTGATGCTGCCGGTTCTACCGCCCGACCTGCGGCCAATGGTCCAGCTCGATGGCGGCCGCTTCGCTACCAGCGATCTCAACGACCTCTACCGACGTGTCATTAACCGCAACAACCGGCTCAAGCGGCTGCTTGAGCTAGGCGCGCCCGAGATCATCATTCGCAACGAGAAGCGGATGCTCCAGGAAGCTGTCGACTCGTTGATCGACAACGGCCGCCGCGGGCGGGCGGTGTCGGGGCAGGGCAACCACAAGCTCAAGAGCCTGTCCGACATGCTGAAGGGCAAGCAGGGCCGGTTTCG
>WHTO01000073.1:396-13858 GCA_009377665.1 Dehalococcoidia bacterium | reverse complement strand
GCTTCACTGCGGCGTTGGAGGAGCTTCGCGCGAACGCCAGCGGGGCAATTGTTGTGGTTTCGCATGCCACAGTCATGGTGCTCTACCTGGCGCGCGAGCTGGGGATCAAGGTCCGTCCGGCCGACTGGGCGGCCATCGGTATGCCCGACGTCTGCGTGGTGGATCCCGATGCACGGCGTATCCTGCGCGAATGGGGACAGACCAGGTTCTGAGCGGTCGAGCCAGGCCAATCACCCGAGCGTCGTCGCTCAGCGGGCACCGCTGCGTTGAATGATTCAGAAGGTGGAGGGCAAGGCAGGGCGAAGGAGTCTTGCTAATGCGCTCGCAGGGGTGAGGTTTATTGAACTGGCTTGACGTGGTTGTGGTCGTCGCCTTTGTCGCGCTGACCCTGAGTGGGCGCAGGGTCGGCGTCCTGCGCGAGGCGATCGTGTTCCTTGCCGCGGTGCTGGGCGTGGTGCTGGCGGGGATCGCCTATGACAACCTGGCCAACGACGTCGACACGTTCATCGAAAACCCGCAGGCGTCGCTGCGGGTAGGCTTCCTAGCGATCCTCGGCGCCGTTGTCCTCGGCGGGATGATCATCTCATCGGTGTCGAGGACGCACCTCGCCATTTTCACGCTGGGGGGGCTGGAGAGGCCGGGCGGGTTGATCCTGGGCGCGCTGAAGGCGGTGCTTCTGATCGAGGCCGTGATGCTGGCGTTCGCGGCGTTCCCCGCGCAGGGGATACGGCAGGACATCGCCGACTCGCTTTTGGGACCGGCTCTGCTCGACCTCATCCCCATCGCGCAGATGCTTCTGCCACCCGTTTTCGACAACGCCGCCGACACGCTCTGAGGCGGGAATCCGAGGCCAATCTGCTATATTCCGGATTGCCGGCAGGTATTTTTGGGAGCTATATGCTTGACAGCGCGGTCCTGGTACTGAACCAGAACTACGAGCCGCTCAACGTATGTAACGCGCGCAGGGCGTTCAACCTCGTCGACCGGGGCAAGGCCGAGATACTTGAGCATGGGCTGGAGGCGCTGCGCAGCCCGACCTACCAGTTTCAGCTCCCCTCGGTTATCCGCCTGATCTACTTCATCAAGCGTCCACGGCCCCAGTTGAGGCTGAGCCGGCGCGACGTGCTCCAGCGCGACAACTACACGTGTCAGTACTGTGGGATGCAGTCGCGCGACCTGACGCTGGACCACGTGGTGCCGCGCCATCACGGTGGCAAGCACGTGTGGGACAACCTCGTGGCCGCCTGCAAGTCCTGCAACCACCGCAAGGGCAACCGTACCCCCGAGGAAGCACGGATGCGCATGCGCCGCGAGCCCTTCAGGCCCTATGTCCCGACTTACTACATCTTCCGCAACCACCTGGAAATGCGAGAGGGCTGGCGAAAGTTCGTGCTGGGCTGGGAGGGGCAGGTCGGCGCCGGCTGACCTCACTGGCGGCCCGCAGCGCTGCCTCCGCACTATTGAGGCCCGGCATCGTGACGAAGATCCCAATGAGGGGTGGGCCGTGGCGGGTGAAGGGCCAGGGTTAACTCGCCCGGCCCGCCCCTCGCCCTCCCCTCCAGGCGCGGGTGGGCGCAAGCGCAGTCGAGGCGCAAGATAGCGCCCGCCGCCAGGCAGCCGCTCAGAGAAGCCCTGTGCTCAGGCGCCAACCATGACGTCGACGGCGCTGAGCATCGATCTCCACACGAGCAGGCCGTCCTCACCGCCCAGCCGCGCCTCCGAGGCGCGTTCCGGGTGCGGCATCAGCCCCAGCACGTTGCGCCACTCGTTGAGGACGCCCGCGATGTTGTCCACCGACCCGTTCGGGTTGGCGTCGGCGGTGACCTCGCCGTCCGCTGTGCTGTAGCGGAACGCTATTCGGTCCTCGTCCGCCAGCCGCCGCAGCGTGTCATTGTCCACGTAGTACTGGCCTTCGCCGTGCGAGATCGGCATCGCCAGCACCTGGCCCGGTTCGCACTCCGAGGTGAAGGGGGAGCGGGCCGTCTCAACCCGCAGGTGCGCGGGCTCGCAGCGGAACTGCAGGCTGTCGTTGCGCATCAGGGCCCCCGGCAGCAATCCCGCCTCGCAGAGGATCTGAAAGCCGTTGCAGCTGCCGATGACGAGCTTGCCCCGCTCGGCCTCGCGCCTGACCGCATCCATGACGGGCGAGAAGCGGGCGATGGCGCCCGTGCGCAGATGGTCGCCGTAGGAGAAGCCTCCGGGCAGGACGATGGCATCGAAGCGCGAGAGGTCGGATTCGCGGTGCCAGACCAACTCGGACTCCTGGCCGAGGATCTCGGTCAGAACGTAGTGGCAGTCACCATCGCTCCAGGTGCCCGGGAAGACCAGCGTAGCGAAGCGCATGAGGCAGTCAACCTGAGTATAGGAATCTCGCGCGGCGCGCCGTCGGCTGCACCGCTAGCTGGCCGCCGCTACCTTCAGGCTGTGAGCCACAGAGTGGATCACAGGCAGTCCGAATTCCTTCTCGGCGCGGCGCACGATGTCGTCGCGCAGCCACAATGAGCGGCCACGCGGCAGTGTCGAGATCACGATGGCGTCGTACGACCCGTCCGTCCGCAGCTCGTCTTCGATCGCCAGCAGGGGCGACGGGCTGCCCACCGTCGCGTGCTCGACCTCGATCCCGGCACGGCGAAAGCCGTCTGTCGCGGCCTGCGCCTGCTCGCGCGCGCGCTCGACGGACTCCTCCTCGCTCCAGGTGAAGCGGCGCGGAACCTGAGCCGCCGGCACCAGCAGGGTGAATGTGCTGCCCGCGTTGTCCCGGGCGAGCCGCTCGACGGTCTCGATTAGCTCACGGCTGTCGGCGGTCTGGTGGGCCACGACCAGGAACCGCATCGATCCCGGCTCCACACCAACGGTGGTTTCTCTCGTCCTCGCGGGCCGATCGTCAGCAGATTGCATCGCTACGGCACCTCCGTTCAGTTAATGCGCTCCTCCTACCAGCCTAGGGCTGGGCAACCCGCGAAGGCGTCTCAGAGACGTAAAAACGGGCGGAACGGTGCAGGTCTTCAGCAGCAGGACGAACCCCCGCCGCAGGCCCCTCCCCCGGCCGCGGAGGAGGTGACTCCCAGCATCTCGCCGAACGGCGGCTTCGTCGCCCGGATGAAGGCGCTGGCGTGGGCCATCGCGCCCGCCCCGCTCGCGTCCCGAAAGGCCCGTGTGACCTCGATCGACGGGTTGGCGAAACCGGCGTCCAGCAGCCGTGACAGGTAGGCGTTCACGGGCAGCGCACCCGCCACGCAGCCCGTCCACGCGGCCGCGTCGTCCCGCACATCCTCGGGCAGGTCCTCGAGGAGCACGATGTCGGCGATGGCCAGGCGTCCGCCCGGCTTCAGCACCCTGCACGCCTCCGCCAGTACGCGGCCCTTCTCCGGCGAGAGATTGACCACGCAGTTGCTGATGATCACGTCCACCGACCCGTCGGGCAGCGGTATGTCTTCGATCTCGCCCTTTAAGAACTCGACGTTGTTCAGACCCGATTGCGCCCGGTTGCGGTTGGCCAGGGCAAGCATCTCGTCCGTCATGTCGAGTCCGTAGGCCATGCCGGCGGGTCCGACGCGCTTCGCCGAGAGCAGCACGTCGATGCCGCCGCCACTGCCCAGGTCGAGCACGGTCTCGCCCTCGCGCAGCGTCGCCAGCGCCACCGGGTTGCCGCAGCCCAGCGAGGCCGCCGCGGCGTCCACCGGCACGTCGGCCAGCTCGCCAGGCGCGTAGAGGTCAGCGACGATGGGATCGCCGCCGCTCCCGCACCCACCGCCCGACGCGTCCTCGGCTATCTGGCCGTAGCGCTCCCTCACAGCCGCTTTGACTTCTGCCTTATCCATTGTTCCCTCTCCTCGGCCATCAACAGCAGGCGCCGAGGACCCCCTGTACTAACCCGCTAACACGGCTGCGCTTGAGCTCGTAGAACGCCCACAGCCCCCGCTTCTCGGCGGAAACCAGGCCGGCGTCCCGCAGCAGCTTCAGGTGGTGCGAGATCGTCGGCTGGCTGAGGTCGAAGGCGTCCACGATGTGGCAGACGCAGAGCGGTTCGAGGTGGGCCGCCAGCATCCGCACTATCGCCAGCCTGGTTTCGTCCGCCAGCGCCTTCAGGACGGCCACCTGGTCGCCGACCCCGTCGGCCGGCGCCAACTTCGGGGGCTGGCAGCACGCCTCCTGGCGCCAGGGTCGATCCGTCAATTGCAGTTCAGCCATGGCCGAATGATAGGGTTTATATCGAAGAATGTCTATATAGTGCTGAACGGCCAAACCTGAGCATGTTGCCGC
Organism: Dehalococcoidia bacterium; assembly: GCA_009377665.1. Lineage (GTDB taxonomy): Bacteria > Chloroflexota > Dehalococcoidia > WHTO01 > WHTO01 > WHTO01. The sequence continues at coordinate 9,595 of WHTO01000073.1, read as the reverse complement.
CTCGCGGTAAGATCGGGACAGAACTATGTCCGGACATTCCAAGTGGTCGACAATCAAGCGCGCCAAGGGCGCCAACGACGCCAGGCGCGGCGCGCTCTTCACCAAGCTGTCGCGTGAGATCCAGGTCGCTGCCCGCAACGGCGGCTCCGACCCCGAGTCCAACTCCGCCCTGCGCCTGGCCATCGCCAAGGCGAAGGAGAGCAACGTCCCCAACGACAACATCGACCGCGCCATCAAGCGCGGCACGGGCGAGCTGGAGGCCGCCGACCTGCAGGAGACCCGCTACGAGGGCTACGGGCCGGGCGGCACCGCCATCCTCGTCGAGGCCCTGACCGACAACCGCAACCGCACCGTGTCCGACGTGCGCAACATCTTCTCGAAGGCCGGCGGCAACATGGCCGAGGCCGGCGCCGTCGCCTGGATCTTTGAGCCGCGCGGCGTGATCACGATCTCGCCCGACGGCGCCGATGCCGACGAACTCGCGCTGATGGCCATTGACGCCGGCGCCGACGATATCGAGGTCGAAGAGGGCGTCGTCGAGGTGCTGACCGCCCCGCAGTCCTTCGAACAGGTGCGGCGCGCGCTTGAGGAGGGCGGGTTCAAGGTCGAATCGGGCGAAGTGACCATGGCGCCCAAGACCACCGTCCCGCTCGACGAAGCGACGGCCATGAAGGCCCTCAGGCTCCTCGACTCGCTCGAGGACAACGACGACGTCCAGCGCGTTTACTCAAACGCGGACTTTCCGGCCGACGTGCTCGCGGCCTACGCCGGCTGAGGTGTAGGGGGACCCCCCTGGCTGTCCAACGGCGGGTGCTGGGCATTGACCCGTCCCTTTCCGCTACCGGCTACGCCGTCCTCGAGGAGGCCGGCGGCGGCCTGCACGCGCTCGTCCACGGCGCGGTCAGGACGACGACCGCGACGCCGCGCGCGTCGCGCCTGCTGGCCATCCACGATGAGCTGCTGAACCTCGTGCGGACGTGGAACCCCACGGCGATCGCCGTCGAGTCACCCTTCGTCGCCGAGAACGTACGCTCGGCCATGGTCATCGGCGAGGTCAGGGCGGTCGTCCTCATCACGGCCGCCAGCGCGAACATCGAGCCCTGCGAGTACTCACCCGCCGAGATCAAGCAGGTCGTCACTGGCTACGGGCGCAGCGACAAACAGCAGGTCCAGGACATGGTGCGGCGCCAGGTGACGCTGGACAGCGAGCCAACCAGCTTCGACGCCGTCGACGCCATCGCCGTGGCCATCTGCCACCTGGTTTCCAGCAGCCGCAAGGCCGCCCTCGGCCGCCTCGCCGGGTCGCAGGCGCCATGAGCATCGTCGCCGCCGTCCAGGGCCCCGTCAGCGATCGCGGCCCCGACTCCGTGGTCGTCCAGGTCGGCGGGCTCCATCTTCGCGTCAGCTGCCCGCCCGCCTTCGCCGCCCGCGCGACTACCGGCTCGGAGGTTCGCCTCTACACCCACCTCGTCATGCGCGAGGACGCCCTCGCGCTCTACGGCTTCGAGAACAGGGAAGAGCTCACGACCTTCGAGGCCCTGCTGGCTGTGTCGGGGGTCGGTCCGCGCGTCGCCCTGGCCCTCCTCTCGACGCTCGGTGCAGAGCGCCTGGCCGGCGCCATCGGTAACAGCGACATCGGCGCCCTGACCCGCGTCCCCGGGATCGGCCGCAAGACCGCCGAGCGGATCACCGTCGAGCTCAGGGAGAAGTTCAAGGAGGGCGCCGTCGCGGCCACCGTGCCCGGGATCGCGGCCGACGATGACGTTGTCGCCGCCCTCACCGCGCTCGGCTACAACGCCACCGAGGCCGCCGAGGCGGCGCGGCGCGCCGATGGATCGGGCGCGACCAGCGAGGAGCGCATCCTCGCCGCGCTGCGCTCGCTCGATCAGAAGTGAAGCCCGGATCGCTTCTGATCCCGGTCCTCCTGGTGGCGGCCGCCCTGGTCGTCCTTCTCGTGGAGATTCTCGCCGGCGAGACCTTCGGCCTGTCTGAGACCTCGGCGCTGGTCATACCGCTCGCCCTCGCCGCGCTGGCCGCGGTCTACTACCTTGCGCTGGAGCGCGCCCGGATCAAGCGTCGTGAGCGCGAGCTGGAGGGCGCCAACGAGGCCCTGGCCCGCACCCAGGAGACGCTGCGCGAGCAGGCGCGGACGGACGCGCTGACGGGCCTCGCCAACCGCCGCTATTTCTTCGAGAGCCTGGTCGTCGAGTTCCATCGCGCCCGCCGCCACGGCCGGCCCCTGACCCTGCTGATGGCCGACCTCGACTTCTTCAAGCGCGTCAACGACCAGTACGGCCACCTCCACGGCGACCACGTCCTGGCCGCCGTGGCCGAGATCATGGCCGGGGCCTTGAGGAAGGAAGACGTGATCGCCCGCTACGGCGGCGAGGAGTTCGCCGTCATCCTGCCCGAAACCGACGAAACCGCCGCCGGCTACGTCGCCGAGAAGCTGAGGGACGCCGTCGCCGTCGCCGAGTTCAGCAGCCAGGCGGGCGTCTCGAAGCTAAACCTGAGCGTGGGCCTCGCCGGCCTCGACGCCACCATGACGGAAGTCGACGACCTTATCCAGTCCGCCGACACCGCGTTATACGCCGCCAAGGACGCCGGCCGCAACCGAGTAGTCTCCGCCCCCCGCAAGAAAGGCGTAACCGGCACGCGGCTGCCTACTTAGGCGGTCTCGTATCGGGGCGGACACTCCGGCTTAGTCTCCGCCGAGCCTCATCGATGGGTCTACGTTTTGCAGCATCAGGACACACGTCAACGTCGATGACCGTCGCGGCTGATGAGACCGGGGTTTACCCTACTCATCACCTTTCCCGGCGGACGCGACGTTGAACAAGGTCCTCAATGGGAGGCGGGCGTGTGCATTCGCGCGACCTCTGCGGCTATAGACCACGAAGCCCCGAACCAAGAATCCCATGTTAAAGGGCCGGGTACAGTGAAGGGTAAATGACACGTCGCCCCCGCAACCGTCCTGTCAGACATCACATTGTCACTGAGGCCTACCTTCGCAGATTTTCAGATGCGGGGAAGGTGATGGTCGTTCGGCGCGGCATGGAGCCATTTGAGTCCTCGGTTCGGAACGTAGCGGTTGAAACGAACTTCTATCTCTATGGTGATCGACGGGCCCCCCTCTGGTTTGAGGAGATGCTTGCCCGTGTAGAAGCGGAGGCGATGCCGGCTTTCCGCCGACTTCTGACCTCGTTCCCTCCGTCGGCCCAGGATAGAGCCGCGATAAGCTTGTATTTGGGTCTTCAGCGGGTCCGCGGCCCGGACTTCAGGGAATGCTACCAACAGCTGCATGCACTCAGCCATCAGCGGGATTACGAGTGGCTGACACCACGATTCGAGAGGATAGTCACTGCAGCGAACGAAGGAGCGACGCTGGCAGAGCTGACGCGTGATCTCCAAGATCTCCACATCGTGCCAAGCCTCGACAGCCTTACTGCCATCCGCCTTTATCTCGAGGATCATGAGGCGTTTCGGGCTCCTCCGGGCCAGGACGAAGCGTTGAGGGCTGCGGCTGTGCTGGGACCACATCTGTGCGCGCAGGTTAGTGGTCTCCGGTGGAGAATTTACAGCTGGCCGGAGCCAGTATTGGTCACCTCAGACAGGCCAGTCACGGTTGTCCGGAGAGAGGATCCTTTCCTTGACCACGTTGTCTTCCCCGTGGACTCCTGTCACGCCTTGGCGCTGTTCCAAATCGGCGAAGATGGCCAGTTTGAGGGCACTGATAAGCTCAGTCGCGCCTTCAACAAGCACAGCTTGAAATGGGCTTTCCGCTCGCTCTTCTACAGGCCCGGGCTCGCTCTCGCGTCAGCAGTCGTCGACGAATTTCAGGCGACACCCGATCCGAGCTATCTTGACGATCCCGTTGTCGCGGCGATCATCCAGAGCACTCTCACATCCGTCAACGCTGGTGCAATGAGCGACGAGGAGATTCTCTTGGGGGGCTGGCTAGCGGACGGCGAGCCAATCGCGGACCGTGCAAACGATCTCAACTAGCGGGCATCATAAGTCTTCCCGCTCCTTGCTCCGCCGCCACCGGCTCCCGCTCTGAGAGCCCTTGGTTGCTCTACCCTGAAGCTGTGGTGACCCCGTTCAGGATCGTTTCGCACTTCGCCCTCACCGGCGACCAGCCGCGCGCCGTCGACCAGCTCGCCGACGGCCTCGAGGCCGGTCACCGCTACCAGACGCTGCTCGGCGTCACGGGGAGCGGCAAGACCTTCACGATGGCCAACGTCATCGCCCGCGCCCAGCGTCCGGCCCTCATCATGGCGCCCAACAAGACGCTGGCCGCCCAGCTCGCCACCGAGTTCAAGGAATTCCTGCCCGACGCCGCCGTCGAGTACTTCGTCTCCTACTACGACTACTACCAGCCCGAGGCCTACATCCCCCGCACCGACACCTACATCGCCAAGGACTCCGACATCAACGAGGAGATCGACAAACTGCGCCACGCCGCCAGCCGTGCCCTCTTCGAGCGCCGCGATGTCGTGATCGTCGCCTCGGTCTCCTGCATCTACGGCCTCGGCGAGCCCGAGGAATACCAGAGCTTCGTGCTCACCCTCCAGAAGGGCGAGGAGGCCGAACGCTCGCGCGCCCTCCGCCGCCTCGTCGACATGCAGTACGAGCGCAACGACGTCAACGTCGTGCGCGGGCGCTTCCGCCTGCGCGGCGACAGCCTGACCATCGTCCCCTCATACGAGGAGATGGCGGTCCGTATCGACTTCTTCGGCGACGAGGTCGAGCGCATCGTCGAGCTCGACCCCCTGACCGGCGAGGTCATCGCCGAGCGCGACCGCGTCGACATCTACCCGGCCAAGCACTTCGTGACCTCCGCCAACAAGCTCGAAGCCGCCATCCGCGACATCGAGGCCGAGCTCGAGGAGCGCGTCGGCTGGTTCAAGGAGCAGGGCCGCTACCTTGAGGCCCAGCGCCTCGAAGAGCGCACCCGCTACGACGTCGAGTCGATGCGCACCGCCGGCTACTGCTCCGGCATCGAGAACTACTCGCGCCACCTGGCCCGGCGCGCCGCCGGCAGCACACCCTGGACGCTGCTCGACTACTTCCCCGACGACTTCCTGATGTTCGTCGACGAGTCGCACCTGACCGTGCCCCAGGTGCGCGGTATGTACTTCGGCGACATCGCCCGCAAGCAGACGCTGGTCGATTTCGGCTTTCGACTGCCCTCGGCGCTCGACAACCGGCCGCTGAACTTCGAGGAGTTCGAGAACCACATCAAGCAGGTCGTCTACGTCTCGGCGACACCTGGACCCTACGAGTACAAGGTCAGCCAGCAGGTGGTCGAGCAGATCATCCGCCCCACGGGGCTCATCGACCCCAGCATCGAGGTCAAGCCGACGAAGGGGCAGGTCGACGACCTGCTGCACCAGGTACGCGTGCGCGTCGACCGCGGCGAGCGCGTCCTCGTCACGACGCTGACCAAGAAGATGGCTGAGGACCTGGCCGACTACCTCCAGGAGATGGGCGTCAAGACCCACTACCTGCACTCCGAGATCGACACGCTGGAGCGCGTCGAGATCCTGCGCGACCTGCGCCTCGGCGTCTACGACGTGGTCGTCGGCATCAACCTCCTGCGCGAGGGTCTGGACCTGCCCGAGGTCAGCCTCGTCGCCATCCTCGACGCCGATAAGGAGGGCTATCTGCGTTCGGGCGGCTCACTGGTCCAGACCATCGGCCGGGCGGCGCGGCACCTCAACGGCCAGGTCATCATGTACGCCGACAAGGTCACCGACTCGATGAAGTTCGCCATCGGCGAGACCTATCGCCGCCGCAAAACGCAGGTCGAGTACAACGAGCAGCACGGCATCGAGGCGATCAGCATCCAGAAGGCCATCCGTGACATCACCGACCAGGTCAAGAAGGTGGCCGAGGAGCAGGGCAAGTACGTCGTCGGCAAGGACATACCGAAGGACGAGGTCGCCCGCGTCCTCAAGGGCATGGAGAAGCAGATGAAAGAGGCCGCGCGCAACCTCGAGTTCGAGAAGGCGGCGCTTCTCCGCGACCAGGTCGTTGAGCTGCGCAAGAGCCTGAGCGGGGCCGAGGGTCCGCTGGCCCAGATGGCGCTCGACCAGGCGCGCGCCGCCGGCCGCCGCCGCCGCTCCAGCGGCTACCGCGCCCCCCGCTCCACCTCCCGCCGCCGCTAGCGAGATGGTTTGACGCGGCCCCAGCGAGCGCTTAGCTTCACCCCAAGGGTGAAGCCTGGAGATCGAGTTTGGAAGTCGCGATCTCGTCCGCTGCTACGAGGACTCCCGCGAAGCGACGAGGCGCTGGGGCAAAGAGGTAGCAGAGAGATATGTGGAGCGCATCGAGCTCATCTACAGGGCGAAGACCGTTAATGAACTCTTCCTCATCTCCTCTCTCCGCCTTCACCCGCTGCGAGGAGGCCGGAGGGGACAACTGTCTATCACCCTTCGTGGACGCTGGCGCCTGATCGTGTCCGTGCCCGAGGGAGCGGAACGTGTCCGCGTGGACGAGGTAAGTAATCACTATGACGACTGAAGTAACCGCAAGACTGCACTCCGACCTGGCTGTTCCCCCTGGAGCGCTGCTGCAGGAGGAACTGGAGGCGCGGGAGATGAGCCAGAAAGAGCTGGCTCGCCTGATGGGCCGCCCCGCCCAGCTGGTAAACGAAATCGTACGAGCCAGGAAGCGAATTACCGAGCAAACGGCCCTCGAACTGGAGAGCGCCCTATCAATCCCCGCGCATATCTGGCTTGGCCTTGAGAGCCAATACCGTCTCACCCTCGCCCGCCAGGCCAGGAACAGAAAGGCTGGCTGACCTGGGTCCTAATGTAGGGGGGCATCGCAATGCGCCCTCTCTATCCCTTCCGCCAGTCTTCTTCTTCGGCCGGCCAAGGGCACCCATAGGAGCGGAAGGCGCAACCCCCGGGGTGAGCCTGAGAGGGTGCCTCGCTCGCGTGGTTCCGAAAGGAGGGGCCCCTTCAATAACCACTCTCTCCGCAGCCCACGCGAGCCCACCGCAATGACCACCGACTTTATGGCCCGCGCCCTCGACCTGGCTCGCGCGCGCCAGGGCGCCACCAGCCCCAATCCCTGGGTCGGCGCCGTCATCGTCCGCGACGGCGAGATCGTCGGTGGGGGCGCCACCGAGCCGCCCGGAGGCCGCCACGCCGAGGTCATCGCCCTGGCGCAGGCCGGAGATGCCGCCCGCGGCGCTGACCTTTACGTGACGCTCGAGCCCTGTTCGTTCCAGGGACGGACGGGGCCCTGCACGCAGGCCATCGTCGATGCTGGAATCGCCCGCGTCTTCTGCGCCATGCGCGACGAGGACGCCCGGGCGCGGGGTCGCGGGTTCGAGATCCTCAGGCAGGCCGGGATCAGGGTCGAGACCGGCGGCCAGCACGCCACCGAGGCGGAAGCGTTGCTCGAACCCTACAGCCATCAGCGAGTCACGGGCCGGCCTTTCGTGACGGCGAAGTTCGCGGTCAGCCTCGACGGCAAGATCGCCGCCGTCAGCGGCGACTCCCGCTGGGTAAGCAGCGAGGAATCGCGTGCCCTGACCCACGCACAGCGAGCCCGGGTCGACGCCATCCTCGTGGGCTCCGAGACCGTCGTGGTTGATAACCCCCAGCTCACGGCGCGCCCCGGAGGCCAGCCATCAGACCATCAGCCGCTGCGCGTGGTCCTCGACGCCCGCGGCCGCGTCAGCGCCGAAGCGGCTGTCTTCTCGGGCCCCGGCTTCGCGCTCGTTCTCACGTCGGAAGCGTCGCCCTCCGCCTGGCGATCGGCCATCGAGGCGGTTGGTGAGGTCGAGGTTGTCGACGCGGCTGTGGATACCGGCGTCGATCCGGCCTCCGTGCTGGATGCCCTGGGACGCCGCGGCGTTCTTCACCTCCTCCTCGAGGGCGGCGGGCGCGTCGACGGCTCGTTCTTCGACGCCGGCCTGGTCGATAAGGTGTGGGCGATAATCGCCCCGCTGATCATCGGGGGCGAGGGCCGCTCGGCGGTCGTTGGCGCGGGCGCCTACCGGATGGCCGACGCCTGGCGTTTGGACCGGATGACGGTGAGCCGCGCGGGCCCTGACGTCATCGTCGAGGGCTATCCGACCAGGAACGACTCGTAGCCAGGCTCGGGTCAGACCGGCTCGAGCGGCTTCTGTGCTCCCGCCGGAAGCTCGACCAGGATCGCGTCGCCGGGCAGCACCTCGCCGCCCGCGATGACAACGCTCATGACCCCTGCCTTGCGTACCACGTTTCCGTTCACGTCCCTGTCCAGGGTGGCCGCCATGAGTCCGTCGCAGACACCGTCGAGCTGGGCGCAGGGGTTGCGCAACCCCGTCACCTCCACCACCGCCGCATCACCGAGGTGCAGACGCGTCCCCGTCGGCAGACCCAGCAGGTCGATCCCGCGGGTCGTGACGTTTTCGCCCATCTGCCCTGGCTCGACCCCGAGGCCCTTCGCGAGCAGCTCGTCGTGCAGCTCGCCGTGGACCAGGTGCACCTGGCGCAGGTTGGGCTGGGCGGGATCGCGGGCCACGCGGGAGCGATGCTTGACGGTCTTGCCCATGTGGGCGTCGCCCTCGACCCCGAGGCCGGCGAGGAGCCTGATCGATCCCTGGTTGGGCTTGACCATGGTGTGCGTGGCGCTGCGGCTGACGGCAACCACCACCCCGTCCGCTGCCTGCTTTTCCATCATGGCTCCTTCGATTTCTCGCCTAGAAGAGGAATGGCGCCCACGGCGCCAGCTCCGCCCTGAACAGATTGTCGGCCATCCTCAGCGCCCCTGCCGTCTCCTCGCGTACCCTGCCTGCGCGCGCCAGCGTGCCTGCGCTCGCCCCGCCCAGGTAGAGGGCGCCCAGGTCGCGCGCGTCCATCACGAGGTCCGGACTGCCGTCGACCTTCCGGCACTCCGCCCCGTCGGGCGAACCCTCGAGGCGGTAGCCGCCGTCGTTCCAGGGGCAGAAGTCGTCAACGATGCGCAGGGTGAGGGCGCCTTCGCGCCCATAGCGTCGCCCCTCCAACGCCGTCGGCACGTCGACGACCCGCAGCCAGAGGGCGTCACGCGTTGAGCGCTGCAGCCTGCGCCAATCGGTCAGCATCCAGGGCAGGGCGTCGTCGGGGGGCCGCCGCCAGACCTCGATCCGGCCGATCAGGTCGATGCCAAAGATGAACCGCCAGATTGCCTCGTAGGCGGCATCCGTGGCCGAAAGCAT
>WHTO01000073.1:0-386 GCA_009377665.1 Dehalococcoidia bacterium | reverse complement strand
AAGCATCTGCTCGACCGTCAGCACGCCGCCCGGCAGCCCGTCCGTCCAGTCGGACGCGATCGTGTACTGGACGTAGCCGTCGACCCGACCATCCTCCTCGTACACGGCGTAGAACGGCCCTGCCTTGCGGAAGTTTTCCCACCAACCCTCGCCGCGGCTGACCATGCCGCTGCGCGAATCGCGGACACGGTCCCATACCTGCTGGAAATTCTTCCTCGATTCTTCCAGCGTCGTCATCCTCACCGTGCCCCGCGGGTTGGGGTGACCGCCAGAGAGGCATAAGGACGCGCGATCTTCCAGCTTTCGTCCTGCGTGGCGAGTCCATAGCCGAAGCGGCCGTAGATGGCGCTCTCCGAGGCCCATCCAGCTCCTCGCGGGTTATGGGA
>WHTO01000072.1 GCA_009377665.1 Dehalococcoidia bacterium | reverse complement strand
GAGCTCAGCCCGCAGGCCGTGGGCGGGATCGTCAAGCGCCGGATCCACGCCCTGGCGCTCGCGCTCGGGCACGAATCGCCCTTCGCCGGCTAGGGTCGTGCGCCACGACCACGGTGCGTCAGCGCCAGCCGTGAACGATCGCGCGCCCGTAAGGAGTCTCCGGGAGCGGGTGGACTGATAAGACCTCTGTACGGATGAAGCCAACCGCTCGCAGCATCGCTTCGATGGCGGCCGGGTTCGGCCCCCACCAGTTGGTCGGGTCGTTGTTCACCTCGGCCCCCGGGTAGAAGGCGGCTACCGGCCGGGTCTCGGCCAGCATATCGACATGCGACTCCACGATGATCTGACGACCCGTGACGCTGAAGGCGCGTTGGAGGGCCAGCAGCGGGTGCTCCATGTGGTAGAGCACGCCAAGGAAGAGCACCATGTCGAACGTCCCAAGGGCCTCCGGGGATATATCCAGGACCTCGCAGGTCACGTCCTCGACCCGTGAGCCCAGGGCCTTGCGGGCGAGCTCGAAGCCGCCTTTCCCGAGGCGTTCCCACACGAAGGAGTCAAGAGCCACCACGCGCATCGCCCCCCGTCGCTCTGCCTCGAACGAGAAGAAGCCGTCCCAGGCGCCTACGTCGAGGACGCTCTGCCCCGCGAGCGACTCTGGCAGCCCCAGGCGTTCGAGCTTGCCGCGTGAGTCGTCGGCGCCGGGAGTTATCAGCCCGTTCCCCAGGTCGATCTGGTGAAACCAGTTCATGGACGCTACTTGCCTGGCGAGTTCGTCGTTGTCCATCGAGCCTCTCTGCTTCCGTGGTTGGGTCTATATCGGGCGTCGTGTTGAGGCCCCCGGGAGGCCGCCAATGTCGCCTCCGGGCAGCCTGACGGTCACGCCTCGAGCACCTGGTTCGGATGGCCCGCCCGTTATAGGCGTGCTCGTCCCGACCGTCAACGTGCCAGGAGGGGACGGCCTACTTGATGCCCGAATGGATGGCCGCCAGGCCCAGCGAGATCGACCTGTAGCGTACGCTTGAGAAGCCGCTCTCCTCCATGAGCTCTGCCAGCTCGTCCGCGTCGGCGAAACGGGCCGTCGAGGATGGAAGGTAGCCGTAAGCTTTGCTGTCGCCGGCAACGAGCGTACCCAGAACGCGCGCACCGACGCCAAACCCGGAGATCAGCGCCCGGCCGTGCAGCGTGCGCGGCCTCGATGTTTCGAGGCAGACGATCCGCCCGCCCGGCTTCAACACCCGGTACATTTCACGGAAGGCCGCGGCAGCATCCGCCACGTTGCGAATCAGGAAGCCGCTGGCCAGGCAGTCGAAGGTCTGGTCGGCGAAGGGCAGCTTGAGCGCGTCGCCCACAGCCACGTCGATTATGCCTGCGGCCGGCGTCTTCCCGCGGGCGGCCCGGACCATCGGCTCGACGAAGTCCGTCGCCACGACCCGGGTGGCGCCCTGCCTCACCAGCTCGAGTGCGAAGTCGCCGGTACCGGTCCCGATGTCCAGCGCCAGCGCGCCATCGGCGCGCGCTATCGCGACCGCCCAGCGCCGCCAGGCCCGGTGGCGACCGGCGGTCATCAGGTCGTTCATGAGGTCGTAGCGACCCACGATGCGGCCGAAGAGGGCGCGCACGTATGCTGCTTTGGCCGGACCGCTGGCTGGTGGCTGCGACATGGGCGGAAAGGGCCGCGCAGGCGCGACCCTTCTGCTAACCTACAACAAAACCGACCGACGCGTCGGTCGGTTTCCGGGTACGTGAACAATGGCCGGCGAGCAGGTACGCAGTCAACAGCGGCACGAAAGGATCCTCGACGCGGCGATCCGTGTGTTCTCGCGCCGCGGTTACCACGACAGCACCGTCGATGAGATCGCCATCGAGTCCGAGACGTCCAAGGGCGGGTTCTACTTTCACTTCCCCAACAAGCAGGCCATCTTCCTTGCTCTCCTGGACCGCATGGCGGCGATGCTGCGCTCCCGGGCTGAGAAGGCCATCGACTCCCAGCTGGATCCGATCAGCAAGGCCGATAGCGCCCTGCGCGTGGCCTTCGAAACATTCGCCGATCACCCACGCCTGACGCGCCTCTTCCTCGTCGAGTCGATGGGTACGGGACGCGATTTCCACGAGCGCCTGGCCGCTGCCCGCAGCTCGTTCGCCGAGCTCATCGAGAAGCACCTGGACGAGGCCGTCGCACAGGGGGCAATCCCGCCGCTCGATACCGCCATCGCCAGCCGGGTCTGGTTCGGCGCTCTCAACGAGGTCGTAACGGCCTGGGTGCTCGCGGACCCTCCCGGCGACCTCCAGGCGGCCTATCCGACGATCAGGTACCTGCTATTCCAGAGTGTCGGCGTCCACGCTGTCGCTCCCGTTCCGGCCTTACCGGCGACGAACGGAGGGCCGGCGTGATGACCTTGCTGGAGACCGGCAGAGGCGTCGATCAGGGACGACTGCTTTCGCTGTTCGCAACCGCCCGGCGACGAGCAGGGGAGACGCGGCGGCCCGTGCTGGTCTCCTTCGCAACGCCGGTCGCCTCCGCCGACAGCCTTGCTTTCTTCCGCGAAGGAGCCGTGGTGTCCTCCGACTGCTTCCTCTGGGCGACGCCTGGCCGCGACCTGGTCATGGTCGGGGTCGGCGCCGCGCTGACCCTGGAGCAGGAGGGCGTGAGTCGCTTCACGGCAGCCGCCAGGGAGTGGCGCCGGGTCTGTGCCCGGTGCGGTTGTCGACGCACAGGCGACGCCCCCGCTGGGCCGCGGCTCGTCGGTGGCTTTGCATTCGATCCCCGGGCCACTCGCAGCGGACGCTGGCACGACTACCCGGACGGCCTGCTGATCCTGCCGCGCTACATGCTCACCACAACCCGCGCGGGCAGATGGCTGACCATCAACCTGATGGTCTCGCCAGACTCCGACGCAGAGGTAGTTTCCGCGGCCATCCGCGAATCGCGCACGCTGCTGAGCTGTCCCACGCCGGAACCAGCCATCGCCCCCACGCAGATATTCACAGACGAGGGCGCCGGCGCCGAGGCCTGGCCCAGCACGGCGCGGTCGCTGATTTCGGCGGTCAGAAGCGGCGAGCTGGAGAAGGTCGTCCTCGCGCGTGAGGTCCGGGTATCGGCTTTCAGCCCACACCAGTCCGAGCAGATTGTCGGGCGACTGCTGGCCAACAACCCTCGTTGCTTTGTGTTTGCCGCACAGCGCGGAGGCAGGTGTTTCCTCGGAGCCACCCCGGAGCGGCTGGTCAGGCTCCAGGACGGGCAGGCATCCGCGTCGTCGTTGGCCGGCTCGATCGCCCGCGGCTGGGACGCCGTGGAAGACCGGCGGCTGGGTGAGGCGCTGATGGCCAGCGCCAAGGACCAGGTCGAGCACGCGATTGTCGTCAGGGCGCTGCGCGAGGCGTTGGGGGCGGTCGTCCACCAGCTTTCGCCCGAAGTGGCGCCCGAGCTCATGAAGGCGCCACACGTCCAGCACCTCGAAACGATGGTCGAGGGCGTGGCGCTACCCGGCGTCAGCGTGCTGGACCTGGTGGAGCGCCTGCACCCAACCCCCGCCGTCGGCGGGTACCCGCGTGAACGCGCCATGGCGGCTATCAGGGAGCAGGAAAGACTGGACCGCGGCTGGTACGCGGGGCCCATCGGCTGGCTCGACGCCGCCGGCGAAGGCGAGTTCGCCGTCGCGATCAGGTCGGCGCTCCTGGACGGCTGCGAGGCTTCGCTGTACGCCGGCTGCGGCCTCGTCGCCGAGTCCGACCCGGACAGGGAGTTCGCCGAGTCGAGCCTGAAGCTGCGCCCCATGCTCGCCGCCCTCGCGGGAGACGACAGATGATGCAGGCGCCGTCGGCTGCGTCGGTCACATACGGTCTCGTCGGCGCCTTCATCGACGAGCTCGTGCGCTCCGGCGTGCGCGACTTCTGTATCTGCCCCGGATCGCGCTCGACGCCGCTGGCCTTGACGGTCGTTCGCCACCCTGGCGCTCGTGCCTGGATGCACTTCGACGAGCGGTCCGCGGCCTACTTCGGGTTGGGCATGGCAAGGCAGCGGCGTCAGCCCGTGGCGCTGGTCTGCACGTCGGGAACGGCCGCTGCCAACTTCCTTCCGGCCGTCGTCGAGGCCTTCCACAACCGGGTGCCGCTGGTCGTGTTGACCGCGGACCGTCCCCACGAGCTGCGTGATTGTGGCGCTGCGCAGACGATCGATCAGGTCGGCCTCTACGGCTCGAACGTACGCTGGTTCATCGACCTGGCCGAGCCCGCCGCCGTGCCGGGCATCGAGGCCCACCTGCGAACCGTTGCCAGCCGCGCGGCGTCAACCGCGCGCGGAGCGCCTGCAGGGCCCGTCCACGTGAACTGGCCCTTCCGCGAGCCCCTGACGCCCGAGCCCGGCGAAGCCCCCTTCTGGTCCAACGGCCGCGAGGATGGCCGGCCATCCATTGCCATAGCGACCGGCCGCCGTACCGCCGATCCAGCTGTCGTCGCGACCCTGGCTGCTGACCTGGCGGACCGGCCCAGGGGCCTCGTCGTCTGCGGGCCGCAGGACGATCCCGCGCTGGCGCCCGTTGTGGCGGAGTTTGCCAGGCGCTTCGGCTACCCGATACTCGCCGATCCGCTCTCGCAGATCCGCTGCGGTACGCACGATAGGGGTCTGGTTGTCGACTCGTACGATGCCTTCCTGCGCGACGACGGATTCGTCTCGCGCTACGTCCCCGAAGTGGTCGTCCGCTTCGGGGCGCCGCCCACCTCGAAGGCCCTTCAGCTCTACCTCCAGCGCCATCGCGGCGCACGCCACGTGGTCGTCGATGGCGGCGGCGGGTGGAACGAACCGACGCTGCTGGCGACCGACATGATTCACGCCGACCCGGCACTGCTTTGCTCGGCGCTCGCTAGCGAGGCGGCAGCGCCCGCCGGATCTTCCTCGAGTGAGTGGTGCGACGCCTGGATCGATGTTGGCCGCCGGGCCCGCGCCGCCATCGAGAGCCACCTCGCCGGGATCGACGAGCTGTTCGAGGGACGGGTGTTCGCCGAGCTATCCACCATCCTGCCCGGCGACGCCGTGCTGTACGCCGGCAACAGCATGCCGGTCCGCGACCTCGACTCGTTCTTCGCCGGCAGCGACCATCCGTTGCGGATGCTCGCCAATCGCGGTGTGAACGGAATCGACGGCGTCGTTTCCAGCGCCCTCGGCGCCGGCGCGGCGGGAGGCGGGCCGCTCGTGCTGGCCATCGGAGACCTCTCCTTCTACCACGACTCGAACGGACTCCTGGCGGCGCGACAGCACGGCCTCGACGCTACGATTGTCCTGCTCAACAACGACGGCGGCGGTATCTTCTCGTTCCTCCCGCAGGCCGGCGACCCCGAGCACTTCGAGACGCTTTTCGGCACCCCTCACGGTCTCGACTTCCGCCCTCTCGTGGAGTTCTACGGCGGGTCGTTCGTGCGCGCGGAGGACTGGGGTTCGTTCCGCGAGGCTGTCCAGAGCGGAATCAGGGAGGGCGGACTGCGCGTCATCGAGGTCCGCACGGAACGGGCGCGCAACGTCGTCCTTCACCGCAGGGTATGGCAGGTGGTTACCGACGCGCTCTCCCGGCAGCCGGAACCGGAGGGCGTCCGGGCATGAGCCGCGTCGTCCTGGGCGACATCGCTCTCAATGTGGAGGTCGCGGGTTCGGGAAGGCCTCTGCTATTGCTGCACGGGTTCACGGGGAGCGCTGCCGCCTGGGTGCAGGTTTCGCCCACGCTGTCGCGACGGGCGCGCACGATCGCGGTCGATCTCATCGGCCACGGCGCGTCGGACTGTCCCGGCGAGAGCGCTCGTTACAGCATGGATCGTTGCGTCGCCGACCTGGTAGCCCTGCTCGACCACCTGGGTGTAGAGTGCGCCGACGTGCTTGGCTACTCGATGGGCGGTCGCGTGGCCCTGCAACTGGCGGCCGCGGCGCCGCAGCGCGTTGCTGCCCTGGTGGTGGAGAGCGCCTCGCCCGGACTGAGGAGCGAAGGCGAGCGTCGCGAAAGGGTCGCGGCGGACAACGACCTCGCGATCTTCGTCGAGCGTGAGGGCATCGAGGCCTTCGTGGACCGCTGGGAGCGCCTGCCGCTGTTCCACAGCCAGCAGTCCATGCCGCCAGCGGCGCGCGCCGGCCTGCGTGCACAACGACTGGCGAACAACCCGACCGGTCTCGCGAACAGCCTGCGCGGCATGGGTGCGGGCCAACAGGGCCCGCTATGGGAGCGATTGACCACCTTATCCGTTCCGACGCTGATGATCGTCGGCGAATCGGACGTGAAGTACAGGGAGATAGCGTCGTCGATGGCGGCGTTGATGCCCGCTGCGCGGCTGGAGATGGTAGCCGGGGCCGGGCACACCGTCCATTTCGAGCAGCCGCAGGCGTTCACGAGGCTGGTGCTCGATTTCCTGGGTCCCGAGGAGCGGCCACGGCATTTATCAGGCGACGCCGGCAGCCCGGCGTCAGCGACCAGGAGTAGAGGATGAGCGACGTCAACTGGCAGCAGCTTAAAGAGTACGAGGACATACTCTTCGAGCGGGTCTCCGGGGAGGGGATAGCGAGGGTCACCATCAATCGACCCGAGGTCCGCAACGCGTTTCGGCCGCAGACGGTCTTCGAGATGCTGGATGCCTTCGCCGAGGCCCGCGACAACCCCGAGATCGGCGTGGTCCTCCTCACGGGCGCCGGGCCCGAGGCGTTCTGCTCCGGAGGCGACCAGCGCGTGCGTGGAGAAGGCGGCTACGTCGGTGAGGACAACGTCCCGCGCCTGAACGTGCTCGACCTGCAACGCAACATCAGGCTCCTGCCGAAGCCCGTGATCGCGGTTGTCGCCGGCTACGCCATCGGCGGCGGCCACGTCCTCCACCTGGTCTGCGACCTGACGATCGCCGCCGATAACGCGGTCTTCGGCCAGACCGGCCCTATGGTCGGCAGCTTCGACGCCGGGTACGGCGCGACCTACATGGCGCGCGTCGTTGGTCACAAGAAGGCCCGCGAAATCTGGTACCTGTGCCGCCAGTATTCGGCACAGGAGGCGCTGGACATGGGGCTGGTGAACACAGTCGTGCCCCTCGATCAGCTCGAAGACACAGCCCTGCAGTGGGCGAGGGAGGCACTCGAAAAGAGCCCGACGGCCCTGCGCTTCCTCAAGGCCGCCTTCAATGCCGACACCGACGGGCTGGCGGGGCTCCAGCAGCTCGCCGGCGACGCAACCTTGCTCTTCTACCTCTCGGAGGAGGCCAAGGAGGGTCGCAACGCCTTCCTCGAGAAGCGCAAACCCGACTTTTCGAAGTTCCCTCGCTTCCCGTAGTGGCGGTGGATTCAGCAACCGCACCAACCGGGAGGGCGCGCGTCTGGTTGCTCGCGGCTCGCCTGCCGACGCTTCCGGCCTCGATAGCCCCGGTCCTCGTGGGGACCGCCGTCGCTGCCGACGAGGGCGAGTTTCGCTTTCCAGTCTTCGTCGCGACGCTGTTGGCGGCCGTCCTGCTCCAGGTCGGCGCCAACCTGGCTAATGACTACTTCGACTTCCGCAAGGGCGCCGATACGACCGAGCGACTCGGGCCTTTGAGGGTCACCCAGAGCGGGCTCGCCTCACCCGCCGCCGTGCGCCTCGCGGCGCTTGTCACATTTGGTGTTGCCGCTTTGCTTGGGCTCTACCTGGTATCGGTGGGTGGCTGGCCTGTGCTTGCCGTCGGGCTGGCCTCGATCGCCGCGGCGATCCTCTACACCGGCGGCCCCTGGCCGTTCGGCTATCACGGCTTGGGCGACCTCTTCGTCTTCGTCTTCTTCGGCCTGCTTGCCGTCCCGGGCACCGTCTATCTGCACACCGACACCGTCGAGGGCAGGGCGCTGCTCGCGGCTATACCCGTTGGCGCCACGGTGACGGCGATCCTCGTTGTCAACAACCTGCGCGATATCGATACCGACCGCATCACCGGAAAGCGGACGCTGGCCGTCCTGGTGGGCGCTCGGGCGACGCGACTCGAATACGTCGGCCTGCTCGCTTTGACCTACCTGCTTCCGGCAGCCGCGTGGATGCTCGGCGACCTATCGGCGTGGGTGTGGCTGACGTGGCTCACCATGCCGATGGCCGTCTACCTCGCTCGAGCAGTGCTCGCCTGGGAAGGCCGTGCCCTGAATCGCGCGCTGCGCGATACCGCGCGCCTCCATCTCTTGTTCGGGAGCTTGTTCGCCCTGAGCTTCATGCTTTGATGATCCACAGCATCGGCGTCCAGCCGTTTCGCATCCCGCTCGTCCGGCCATTCACCACATCCGGGGGCACCATCGAGGCGCGCGAGGGCGCCATCGTCACGCTCACCAACAACGACGGGGTCGTCGGCGTTGGCGAGGCGGCGCCGCTCCCGGGCTTTGCTCCCGGCACCGTCGAGGACGTTACCGACGCAATCGGAAGGCTGAGCGGGAGCCTGCTGGGCGCTCACCCGGACGCCGCCGAGGCAATGGTGGACGGCCTGGACACCTCACAGCCGGGTCTATCCGCCCTGGTTTTCGCTCTCGACACGGCCCTCCACGACCTCCGCGCGCGCCGCGCGGGCGTGGCCGTCGCTGCCCTGCTCAGTGAGAGCCACCGGGGGGAAGTGTCCGTCAACGCGGTGGTGGCCGCGACTGGCTCCCACGAGGCTGCTTCTCGCGCCGCTGAGGCTGCGAGCGCCGGCTTTCGTTGCGTCAAGCTCAAGGTTGGCGTGATCGGATCGCCGGAAGCGGAGCTGATGCGTATCGCCGAGGTGAGACGGGCGCTTGGCGGCGACGTGAGCCTCCGCCTCGACGCCAACGGCGCCTGGTCGGTCGAAGACGCCATTCGCATCATCGGTGGATCCGAGCGCTACAACGTCGAGCTCGTCGAGCAGCCCGTCTCGCCCGATGACCTCGGAGGGATGGCCCGCGTCCGCGCGGCGGTCGAGGTCCCGATCGCGGTCGACGAGCCTGTTACGAGCTGCGAGCAGGCGCGCCGCGTGGTGACCGCGGGCGCGGCCGACGTACTGGTGATCAAGCTGCTCTCCGTCGGTGGTTTGCGGCGCGCGCGGGCCATCGTCCGGCTGGCGGACGAGGCTGGCCTCCAGGTTATCGCGACGACGGCTATCGATTCCGGGATCGGCGTCGCAGCCACACTCCATTTCGCGGCCTCGATCCAGACGGAGTTCGCCTGCGGCCTGGCAACCCTGCCCTGGCTCACAGGCAGCCTCATCAAGCCGGACCTGGCAGTCGATGGTGGTACCATGAAGGTGCCGCAGGCGCCGGGGTTGGGGGTCACGGTTGACGAATCCCAGCTCGATGCTTGCGCGGGAAAGTCCCGGCGATGGACCGTTTGAGCGTGGAGGCATCGCCGGGGCTGTTGCCGGAATTCCTGGCCCAGCGGGCGCTGATCGGCCCTGGGCGCGACGCCATCATCGCGGGTCGGACGCGCTGGAGCTTCTCCGACCTCTACGCCGCGTCAGTCGAGACCGCGGAGTGGCTGGCGAGTCTCGGCGTCGGTCCCGGCGATCGGGTCGCGGCGCTTCTTCCCAACGGCCCTGGCTACGCAGCCATCGTCCACGCGATGGCCCGGCTCGACGCCACCCTCGCCCCGCTCAACACGAGGCTGACGGCGTTTGAGCTGGATGCCCTGTTGGAGGAGGTTGACGCTCGGGTTCTCGTTTACGGAGGCGCTTGCGACGCGATTGCCCGCGCGCTGGGGACCACGACGCCGGTGGTGGAAACGCTCCGGCTGGCCGACGATGGCGGGGATCCGGCCCTACCGCAGGCTACGAATGTACCGCTCGTCGACCTATCCGCGGTGCACACGATCGTCCACACCTCCGGCACAACGGGGCGCTCAAAGGGCGCCATGCTGACCTATGGCAACCACTTCTGGAGCGCGGTCGGATCGGTACTGAACCTGGGCCTGCGCGACGACGACCGCTGGCTCGCCGTCCTGCCCTTCTTTCACGTCGGCGGCCTCTCGATCCTCATGCGCTCGGTCATCTATGGGATCCCCGTGGTCGTGCACGAGTCGTTCGATCCCGCTGCTGCGAACCGCGCCATTGATGAGGAGCAGGTCACGATTGTTTCGGTCGTCAGCATCATGCTCCAACGAATGCTGGACGAGCGGGGGCTACGACCCTATCCCGAGACCTTCCGTTGCGCGCTCCTGGGCGGCGGGCCGGCGCCGCGGGGCCTCCTCGAGGAGTGCCGGCGACGGGGAGTCCCCGTCGTCCAGACCTACGGACTGACCGAGACAGCCTCGCAGGTGGTGACCCTGGCGCCCCAGGACGCCGTCCGCGAGCTGGGCTCGGCCGGCAAGCCGCTCTTCCCCGCCCAGGTCAGGATCGAGGCTGATGGGGGAGACGCAGCCGTGGATCAGGTCGGGGAGATCGTCGTCCGTGGGCCGATGGTGACGCCGGGCTACTTTCACCGCCCTGAAGCTACCGCGCAGGCGCTCTCGGATGGTTGGTTGCACACGGGCGATCTCGGCTACCTCGACGCCGACGGCTACCTCTACGTCGTCGACCGTCGCGACGACCTGATCATCCGCGGCGGCGAGAACGTCTATCCCGCCGAGGTCGAGTCTGCCATCCTCACGCACCCCGCGGTAGCGGAGGCGGGTGTTGTGGGCGTTGCCGACGCGCGTTGGGGCCAGTCACCGCTCGCCTTCGTGGTGCTCAGGCCGGCAATGGAGGCGGGTGCGGAGGAGGTTATCTCGTTCTGCTCCGAGCGCCTCGCGCGCTACAAGGTCCCTGTCGCCGTGCGCTTTGTCGATGCGCTGCCGCGAACCGCAGCCGGCAAGCTCAGGCGCGGAGCCTTGCGAGACACAACCGACGGCTGAATCGGATGTTTCCGTCAGGCGACCGAGACTGGCGCCCCGACGGCCTGCAGGCGCGGCATCACTTTCTCGGCGAACAGACGCATGCTGCGCTCGGACTCCTCGACGGGCATGTCGGCGTAGCGGAAGACGGCTATGAACGTCTCGCAGGCGACCCGCTCGCGGATGTCCATGATCTTCTCGATGCACTGATCGGGCGTGCCGTAGACCTGGAGCTCGGCGAAAAAGTCACGGGCAGCGTCGCCGTGGGTGTTCAGGACCCTCGACATCTTCCCGTAGTACTCGTAGCCGTTGGTCTTACCGAGGTGGTCGCCGGCGAGGTCGTAGTGGTCGAGCACGGTGTCGTAGTAGCCGCGGATATACCGGTGTCCGACGTCGCGGGCGCGTCCTTCATCCTCGTCGCAGTACGTCCAGCCGGCGACGAGGGGTGGCGGCGGCTCTTCGTTGTTGACTTCGCGGTAGATTTCGCGATAGCTGGCCAGGTCTTCGGCCAGGTTCTCCCACGGCTTCTGCGGGATGATCAGCATGCCGATGCCCAGTCGCGCCATGATCTGGGCCGATTCAGGGCTCACGGCGGCCGCGTAGGTCCGGCCCTTGAACGTCTTAAAGGGCGCCGGCCGCAGGTTTCGGCGCGGGATCTTGTAGAACTCGCCGTCGGCTTCGACGTAACCGTTCTCCAGCCCGTTCAGCACGACCTGCGCGGACTCGACGAAGCGCTCGCGAGACTCGTTCATGTCGATGCGGAACCCGTCGAACTCGACCCGGCCCAGCCCGCGGCCGATACCCAGGATCAGGCGGCCGTCCGACACGTTGTCGAGGAACGCGGCCTCTTCGGCGACGCGCACAGGGTCGTGCCAGGGCAGGACCAGCACCATCGAGCCGAGCTGGATCGTCGTCCGCCCCGCCATGTAGGTCAGGAACTGGAGGACGTTGGGCGACATCGTGTAGCCGGTGAAATGGTGCTCCACGCCCCAGATCGATTCGAAGCCCAGGGGCTCAGCGAGATCGGCCAGGTGCAGCTCGTCGCGGTAGACATCGTGATCAGACCGCCGGCCCGTGGGATTCTGAAAGACAACCGAAACACCAACGTGCATCTCGAACCTCCTGCGCCCCTTGCGTCTCAAATCTATCACAGGTGGTTGTGGCGCTATCTCTCGCGCCGGTGGATCACGGCCGGACGGCGCCCAGGCGGAACCAGCGATAACCGTAGGCGTCGAGCTCAACGCCAGGTCCGCCGTCAGACTGGTAGTCGCGATTGCCGAACCAGTCGACCAGGCGGCTCCCCTCGTCGACGTCGAGGTCCAGGCTGACGCTGCACTTCTCCGCGCTCAGGTTGTGGAGGGCCACGACCTCGTTGTCCTGCCAGCGGCAGCGGTGCGCGAAGACATGGGGGTCGCCGACCTCCAGGATGTTGCAGTCCCCCCAGCCGAATTCGGGGCATTCCTTGCGCAGCCCAATCAGCCGCTCCACCCAGTTGAGCAGCGATTCGTCATCGCGGTGCTGCGATACGGTGTTTACGCGTTGGAAACCATAGGCGCCGCTGGAGATCACGGGCCGGATCAGCCTGTCCTCTCTTGCGTTGGAGAACCCGCCGTTCGGTTCGTCAGACCACTGCATTGGCGTGCGCACGCTGTTGCGTTCGGGCTGCGCGAGGTCGTCGGCCATGCCAATCTCTTGCCCATACCAGAGGACTGGCGTGCCCGGGCCTGGACTAACAACACATGATCCTCCCTCGTCGGACGCGGGGGAGCCCGAGACGCTACCTAAAGACTAGAGGGCACGGCCGGTCGCTCGGGCCGCCGCAGGACAGATCCGCGGTGACTCTGCGGCGTTGTTAGCGCAGCCCGGCGCCGATTATTGGTTTGCAACCTCTTACGCGACAGGATGACCAAGCGTCGCCCGGGAGGGATCGTCATGATTCGGTTGGGTGCAGTAGTCGCCACCGCCGGCCTGCTCGTCCTTGTCCTCCCTTCTACAGGTCACGCCGGTCTCCCCGTTGAATTGCCGGCCGGCAGCGGTATCCACCTGGAGCCGGTCGGCGAAGGTCTGCCAGAGGTGCTGCCGGCCGAGGGTCCGCAGATCGAGGCGAATGTCGGCGTGACAACCGACGGCGGGATCGGCGTGGAGGCCGATGTGGCCGTCGCTGGAGAAGTCGGGGCCACGGTCGAAGTTACCGCCGACGAAACCATCGGTGCCAGCGCGTCGGCAGAGGCCGGGGCAGGGGCAGGAGAGGTTTCAGCGGCAGCGGCGGTCGATGCCATGCCCGTGGAGACCGAAGCTGCGGTCGATGTCGGCGCCGGCGGGAAGCCGGCTGAGCCAGGCGCTCCAGGCGGCACTCCGCCCGCGGCCAGCGACGGCGAAGTTCCACCCTCCGCGGGCGGACCGGCGCCCGGCGGCGTGATTTCGGACGGACCACTCGACCCACCGGCCGTTGACAGCAGGCCGCTGCCCGCGGGGGCCGATCCATTACACGGGCTCTCTCTGTCCGCAGGACGGTCGAGCCCAGGCTTTTACACCAACTCGCATGAAGCGCCTGTCTTTGATGGTGGCGCCCCATCGGCGGGGGTGCGGACGGGCGGAGTCGGCGGAGACCTGCGCATCTGCCACTACGAGCCGGCGATGGGCCGGCACGTGCTTGTCACTCTGCCCGCGGGTAGCCAGGCGCTCGAAAGCTACCTCGGGACGGAGGGTAGCTTCATTCTCGGTTCCGACGCATCGTGCGAAGAGATCGTCGCGCGCAGTCCCGATCCCTTGGGCGAGGCGCCGGACGTCGCCGGCATCCTGGGGAATCCGGACGGGACAGAGTTCGGCGGCTATGGCGTGCTTGACGACCTGGTTCCGACCTCAAGTGCCGGGTGGCTTAGGTTCTCCCTGGCCGTCGCCTCCGCCTCGGCCGCCGTGGCGGTTGTGGCCTACCGCCGCTTCAAGCCGTCGCCGCTGGTTTAGCGACTGAGCTCCGCCGATTGGCTGGGCCCGCCGCGTTCCCTAGATTGATCTCGTCGCCCGTCGCAACGTGTCGGGCGAGCTGCCGGTGCTGATCCGGCTTTCGGAGCGGGTGTAGCTCAGGGGTAGGGCACTGCCTTCCAACCATCCAGCCCTAAGCGCTATGCTACCGTAGCTACGGATGGGTACAAGTGCTCAGTTATAGGGTGTCGGAAACAACGTCAACTTGCCATGAAAACTGT
>WHTO01000071.1 GCA_009377665.1 Dehalococcoidia bacterium | reverse complement strand
CGTAGCCCTCGGACCAGAAGTGGTGCTCGATCGTGCCGACGCCCCAGAGCCCGAGGTCGTCGGCGGCGCGGATGACGTCGTGCCAGCCCTCCAGCGTCTCCTGGTAGACGTCGACGTTGCGCCCGAGCGGACGCATGGCGATTCGCTCCTCCTCGTTCAGGGCCGGGAGCACCGGGTACGTTTGCAGTATTACCTTGACCACTGTCTCCTCCTTCTCGATGCCCCGCGGGGCGCCAGGCGGGGCGCGGGCGCGGCCTGGCTCGGGGAAAACCTCACACACTATGCCCCTCGCGCGATGATACCCTTCCGACAGCAGGCTAACCAATTGCAGGTCACCCACAGACGTGGACTTCGTTGAGAAATGTGCCCCATTGGAAAACCAACTGTCTATCTAACAGTGAGCGAGGACAGGATGACGAATTCGAACATTTCCGCCCGTGACAACCACCCCCGGCATCGTGTCAAGGTGCTCGATTCCGAGATGGCCTACGTCGACACCCGTGGCGAAGGCAACCCCGTCGTCTTCCTCCACGGCAACCCGACGTCGTCGTACCTGTGGCGCAATATCATCCCGCACGTTGAGGGCCTGGCGCGCTGCTTGGCGCCAGACCTGATCGGGATGGGCGAGTCGGGAAAGAACCCCGCCGGGTCGTACACCTTCGTCGACCACGCGCGGTACCTTGACGCCTGGTTCGAGGCGCTCGATCTGACAGGGCGCGTAACGGTGGTTGTCCACGATTGGGGGTCGGCGCTGGGGTTTTACAGGGCCCACCGCTACCCCGAGCAGTTCAAGGGGATCGTCTACATGGAGGCGATCGTGCGCCCGGTGACGTGGGACGAGTGGCCCGAGGCGGCACGCCGCGTCTTCCAGGGCATGCGCTCTCCGGCCGGCGACGACATGGTCCTGGAGAAGAATGTATTCGTTGAGCGCGTGCTGCCGGGAAGCATTTCGCGCCAGTTGACCGAGGAAGAGATGGAGGTCTACCGCCGCCCTTACCTGGAGCCCGGCGAATCGCGTCGCCCGACCCTGACCTGGCCGCGCCAGATCCCAATCGACGGTGAGCCGGCCGACGTGACCGGTATCGCCGCGAGCTATGCGGACTGGTTATCGCAGAGCGACGTGCCAAAGCTGTTCATCAACGCCGAGCCCGGCGCAATCCTGACCGGTCCCCAGCGTGAGTTCTGCCGCGCCTGGCCGAATCAGACCGAGGTTTCGGTGCCCGGCAACCACTTCCTGCAGGAGGACTCGCCCCACGAGATTGGCGAAGCGATAGCCGACTGGATGACGACGCTGTCCCCGGCCCGCCCTTAAAGGACGCTTAACGGTCGCTTAATCGGGGGACAACAGTGGCCGCCACGGCGACGGCAAGACTTGGCTCATGGACCTGCCGCGCCAGCAACCCCGGCGAGACACGGACCAGCGTTTCCCTCAAGCAGAAGGCCTCTCCACTACGGCAGCGCGGCGCGAGCGTCTCTGCGTCGTTGGCGTGGGCCGCATTGGCGCGGTGACCGCGGTCGGCCTTGCCCACCTTGAGCACGTGGTGACCGGCATCGACACGTCGGAACGTCGTGTGCTTACCCTGGGCGCCGGCCGGCTATTCGAGGCCGAGCCGGGCCTGCGTGCTGCGTTGCGCAACGCACGACGCTTTCGCACGCTGTCCTTTACCAACAACGCTCAGCTCGAAAAGTTCGACTACGCGTTCCTCTGCGTCGATACGCCGCCGCTGCCCTCGGGCGAACCCGACCTGCGGCAGGTATTCACAGCGGCCGGCGACGCCGCCCGCTTTTTGAACCCCGACGGGATCCTGGTCACGAGGTCAACCGTCCCGGTTGGCACCGGGGACCGCCTGGCCGTGGCCCTGGCCGCGCTGGGCAGGCCAGATGTCGCGGTCGTCCATGTTCCCGAGTTCTTGCGGGAGGGGCGCGCCTGGGAGGACTTTCGGGAGCCCGACCGACTGGTTATTGGCGGCAATGATCCCCGGGCTGTAGAACGCGTCCGCGCGCTGTTCGCGGCGATCTCCTGCCCGATCATTGTCTGCGACCGTCGCTCGGCTGAGATGGCGAAGTACGCCGCAAACGCGTTCCTCGCCACCAGTATCAGTTTTGCCAACGAGATGTCGGACCTGAGCGAGGGGCTGGGCGCCGACGCCTCGGTGGTGTTCGAGGTGCTGCGCGCCGATCCTCGGATAGGGCGCAAGGCTTACCTCTCCCCCGGCCTCGGCTTCGGCGGCCACTGCCTGCCAAAGGACTCCGCCGCCCTCGAGCACATGGCGATCATGCATGGCAGGCCCGCCGCGCAGCTGCACTCGACTCGTATGGTCAATCAAGGACGGGTGGGCCGGGCTGTAGCCTGGCTGCGGGCCGAGCTGGGCGGACTTGAAGGCCGGAGGGTCTGCATCGCCGGCTTGTCGTTCAAGCGCGGAACGGACGACCTGCGCGAATCGCCATCGCTGAACCTCGCCCGCTCACTCGCCCTCGAGGGCGCCGTGATCGCCGGCTGGGACCCCGGCGTGGCCTCGCTCGCGCCGGGCTATGTCGAGCTCGTCTCATCGCTCGATCAGGCGCTTACGGGCGCCGACGCGTTCGTGATTGCCCATGACTGCCTGGATGCCTTGCGCCTTGCGCCGGCCGAGGTGGGGGGGCTTATGCACGGAGTGGTCATCTTCGACGCGCCGGGCCTGCTCGACGTAAGCGCGTGGTCGAAGGCTGGCTTTCGGCTTAATCGGCCGCCAAAGTCCCATCCCGGCCCAGCGTCGACCGGCGTTCTTGGGCCCTGATGGAGATCCTGATCGCGACGGATTCCTTTGCACCCAAGATCGATGGAGTCGCCGACACGGCGGCAGTCCTGGCGGAGGGATTGAGCAGGCGCGGACACAGCGTCTCGGTCCTTGCGCCGGGGCCCGGCGCGTCGCTGGGTACGGGCTATCGGGTGGAGCGCATGCATTCATTGCCTTTCCCGCTCTACCCGGAGGTTCGTGTGGGCATTCCCGACCCATTCCGGATGTCGCGGTTGTTCCGCCAGCCACCCGGCGGCGCGATCGTGTTGACCAGTGGGCCCGTAGGGGTGAGCACGGTGGCTGCGATGGCGGGCGCCGTAAGCCTGGTCAACATCTACACCACCGACATGCCGGGCTACGTGAGCACATACCTATCGCCGGCGCTGGCCGGGGCTATGACGAGCCTCACGCGGTGGATGAGTCGGCGGTCGGTGGCGACGCTCTGTCCAACCAGTCACGTCCAACGCGCGCTCGCGGCGAGCGGCCACGAACGCCTGGAAGTGTGGGGCCGCGGCGTTGACAGCCACCTCTTCAACCCGGCGCGCAGGGACGAACGCTGGCGATCACTACTCACCGGCGGCGAAACAACGATGCCCCTCGCGCTCTACGTCGGCCGCCTCGCCGAAGAGAAGCGGCTGCTCGACCTCGCTGATGCCGTACGCGGCAGCAGCGGCGTTCGCTTCGCCTTAGTGGGTGACGGGCCACAGCGAAAGTTGCTGGAACGCGAATTCACGGACTCCCCCGTCGTTTTTACCGGCTACCTGCGTGGGGCTTCGCTGGCCGCGGCCTATGCCTCGGCTGACTTCTTCATCTTTCCCAGCGACTCCGACACGTTCGGCCAAGTCGTGATTCAGGCTATGGCCTCGGGCCTGCCGGTCATCGTTACCAGCGATTCGGCGCCAGCCGAGCTGGCGCCCGACGGGTCGACGGCCATCCACGTGCCCGCGCGCCACCCGGAAGCGGTGACAAATGCCATCCAAATGCTCGCGGGCGATGCCCAGCGCCGTCGGGTCATGGCCGCCAACGCGCTCGCGCGATCGCGCCGCCACTCCTGGGAAGCCCTGGTAACACGCATCGAGGACCTCATCGAGACTCGCGGCAGGTGAGGTCGCCGCTGGTCCCGGCCTACTACTGGGCCGGTAACGGCAGCGCGATCATCCATCGCCTCAAAGGCTTCGACCTCGAGGTGGACCGGTCCGCCTACGAGCGTGCCTACGACCCCGAACGCCTGCGCTGGCTCAAAGAGACCGGGGGCGTCAACTTCGTGTTCCTCAGCTACAACTGGGGACTGCCGCCCGAGCTCGAAGAGCGCGATTGGATCGATTTCCAGGCGGCGGCCGAGTTGTGTCATCGGCTGGGGATGGGCGTCGCTGCCTACATTCAGCCTTCGAACGCTGTGGCAATCGGCTCGAACGCCAACGCCGGCTGGTACGCAATAACTCCAAAGGGCAAGCGCATTCCGTATTACAGCGGTCGCTACTTCACCTGCCTCAATGACCCCGGTTGGCGGCGCGTCGTGCTGGACCGCGTCCGCGATGCCGTGGCGCGTGGCGCCGACGCCATCTTCTTAGACAACTGTGCGTTCGGCGGCATGCCGATTCCGCTTTCGAACGACTATACCGCGTTCGCGGGCTGTTTCTGCCCGCGCTGCCAGGAGTCGTTCAGACGCTGGCAAACGGCTCGTGGCGAGCCTCCGACCGGCATACCACGTCTCTTTCAGCCCAACCGCAACCCCGTGGCCCGGGAGTATGCGCACTGGCGAGCGTGGACGCTTACCGTCCTCCTACGCGAGGTCCGAGACGTCCTCAAGCGGCTGGATCCGAAGCTTGTGCTGCTTACGAACACAGTGAGCGCAGTCAATGTTGACACCTACAACATTCACGGAGTTGACCTGCCCGAGATCGCGAACCTGGTGGACTGGCTTTTCGTAGAGAATCTGCAGTCACCCCGGGCGGCGGGTGACATGCTGGTGCAGAATGCCGGGACATTCAAGCTGCTTCAAAGCCTGAAGCCCGAGGCGCCTACGCTCTCCATCTCATACAACCGTGGAATTGGCGTTGACGGTGTGCCCGGGCCCGAGGTCTTCGCGCGCACCATGGCAGAAGGCTACGCCGCCGGCGGCATCCCAATCATCAGGGCCTGCGAGTACATCGAGAATGAGCGCTGGACGCTGCTCCAACCGGGTTTCCACGACGATGGACTGGCCGCAGCGCGGCGGATCGTCGATTTCGTCAGGGCCCGGTCGGAGCAGTCCCTATCGAGAAGGTCGGCCGCTGCGGTCGCAGTCTTCGTCCCCCCGGGGAGTGCGTGGCGCGGCGACGTGTTGCCGGGTGTGGAATGGGACTACCTGGGCGTTATCCAGGCCCTCGTCTCATCGGCCATTCCATTCCGGATCCTGACCTCGCTGGGCAACCTCGGGGGCGTCCGCGTCCTCATCATGCCCCCCGGTATCAAGGCGCCGGCCGCCTACCGCGGACTCAAGGTCCGCTACGATCAGGTTGGCGTCCGCAGGCGGCGGCGCTCTGTGCTCGCCTATTTCAAGCAGCCGTTCGAACCCGTCCTCAGCCGCCTCGGGCCGTGGCTTGTTGACAGCTATTTCAGCACCGTCCACGTCAGGCGCTTCGTCGACAGGCTCGACCTTCTCTTCAGGCTGCTTTATCGCGACCAGTGCAGATGTCTCTTGATCGACAGCGGCCTGGTGGCCCGGATGAAGGCGGCGCATCCCTGTTCAGTCTTTTCGGTGACCCCGATCTTCGTGGACCTCTGGGAGACCCCCGCCGGGATCGAGCTCCACATCGTCAATTATTCGGACGAGCCCGCGACCGTCGAGGTCGTGTCGAGTCTGGGCGAAGCTGGCTCCGTGGACACGCCGGATGGACCCGCCGTGGCGATCAACGGCGGGCTGAGAATCGAGAGCTACGCTGTCCTGACCTGGCCGACAGCTGACCAGAGCCGTACCCAGCGTGCCTCGCTGCTCCGGGCGGGCACGGCATGAGCCTGTCGGCGGGTTACTGGCGCTCGCTGGCTCTCATCGGTTTCGCGATCGGCGCGCCCGCTGCCGCTGGCTATGCCGGCTTCCTTGCGTTCCAGCAGGTCACTTCCGGCGACACGACATGGAGCTGGCCGCCCCTGGCTGTCGCCGTCGCTGCCTGCGTTGCCCAGGTCGTCGTGCTGGCTGGCGCCTGGGGTTGCTGCCTGCGGGCGGTCAGGCCCCCGCTAGACCTTCGCCGAGCAGCTGTGATCCACTCCTTTTCGCTTGGCTGGCTCGCCCGCTATCTGCCTCTGCCGTCCATCTCGCCGGCGGGCAAGCTCGTGGTGGGCCTGAGGGCAGGCTATCCCCCGGCACTGGTCACTGCGGCGCTCGTTTACCAGCAGGTCACGCAGTTCCTGGGAGTGCTTCTCGTACCCGGGTTCGTCCTGGCCGCGGTCCTTGGCCTCGAAAGGCTGTGGTTGCTGCCTGTAATCGCTGCCGCCATCACTGGCGGAGTCGCCGCAACCGTCTCTCTGACGTCGAGCGGCTTGCTGCAGAGAGCCGCCTTGAGCCTCAAGATCGGAGGCGCTCATGACCTGGGCAGGGTCACGCCGCCTGCCCTGTTTCCGCCCACCATCCTGTATGTCGCCGGCAGTTTGCTCGCCTGCCTCAGTTTTCACAGCGTCGCGGTTGCGGTCAGCTCATGGCCGGCCGACGCGGTGGGCCGTAGCGTGTTCATCTTCAGCACGGCGTCGGCAATTGGTTATCTCGTGCCCTTCCTGCCATCGGGCGCCGGGGTGCGCGAGGGCGTCATACTGGCCTTGCTCGGCCCCGAGATTGGCACCTCGGCCGCCCTTACCGTAGCGATATCCGCCAGGGCCGTAGCGGTGCTCGTCGATTCAGGTCTTGGTGCGCTGCTGGGGCTGCACTATGTGCTGGCAGCGCTGCGATCGCGGCTGCGAGCGAGTCGCTTGCCGGCTAACGTAGCGAACCGCAGCGCGTAGTCTTCGGCGACGTGTTCCCACGAGCGGGGAGGTCGAGTTGCAAGGGCCCACGACGGATCGGTGAGGGCGCGTCCGACCGCGCTGGCCCACTCGTGTGCGTCTCCGGACGGTATTGAGCGCACACCCGTTACGCGTGCCATGTCACGCAGCCCCTCGATGTCCGAGACCAGGGTGGGCACCCCGGCGGCGGCCGCCTCCGCAGGGGCGATCCCGTAGCCCTCGGGGCTGCCCGCGACCCTGATGTTGGCGGCCACGACGAGGTCGCAGCACGTGTACAGCTGCTCGACGAACCTATCGTCTACGTCGCCACAGAGGTGAATCCGGGGGTCCCGCCTCCAGGCTTCACGGACCGCGGCCCTGTCCGGGCCGTCACCGACCACCACGTAGGTGACGTCCGGGGGGAGCAGGGGCAGGACATTGCTGGCGAACCAGGTGACACCCTTGCGGCGGACGAGCCGACCGACCGTGACTATCAGCGGGCCGCTGGCTGGGAAACCCAGCGCGACGCGGAGGGCCGGCTGGCCGGGCGCTCGCTCAATCCTGCCGAAGCGGTGCCACTGGAGGCCGTTGTGGATGACATACGGCGTCGGAATTCCCAGTGTGGTGCTGGTCTCCGCCGCCGTGAAGTCGCTGACAGCAATCAATCTACCGTCCATTTTGTCCAGGGCGCGACGCAGAAGGGCCCGGTACCAGCCGAGAGTCCGAAGCGCGTCCTGGCCGTGGAGCGTGGCCGTGACGGTCGCCCTGGTCAAGTGCCCGAACAGGGGCGCGAGAATGGCCATCATGGCGTCGCCGAGGTGCACATGATCGAAGCGCCCTCGAGCCAGTGCCGAGCGCAGCAGCGCGTAGGGCAGGTAGAGCGGTAGCCAACCCTGTCGGCCCTTCAGAGCAACAAGGTCCTTCCGGCCAGGGTAGGCCTCGTAGAGGCGCTGCGAGAATTCCTCCATACCCCCGTGAAGGCCCGGGTACTTGCGAGTGATGAAGAGAAGGGACGGATAGGTGCTCACGCTATGGCAGCCCGCTGTAACGATCGCCTGCCATCGAGGACACCGAGGCCGCGGTCCGGTCTCGCCCGGTCGGCATCGTTGCTTTCTGGGCCGAGGACAGGACGGTGAGACTCCGTTTCTGGCGCCCCGCCGAGACAGCTCCGATCACCCGGAGGTCGTCGGTGATGACGGCGTCCGCGCCACATCGGGCGTAGTCCACCAGGGCGTCGCGGTCGTTGCAGGGACCCGCGAACACGACCAGGCCGCGCTCATGGCACAGCGAGACGACCTCAGGGAGTAAGAGCCGCGCATGGCTAAGGCTGACAGCGTCGATTTCCGGCCACGCTCCTTCGAGACGCCTGGCGAGCCAGTGCTGCCGGCGACCCACAGACAGGACGGTCAGCGCCTCGGGGTGTAGACGCTTCAGGTACGCCAAAAAGGCGGGGTTCGGTGCACCGACGAATACGCGTCGTCCTGGCCGTGCCTGGAGGAACATCGCCAGGGCGCGCGCCGACCGACCGGTGTGAATCTTGGCGTCCAGGTAAACCGCAAGGCCATCGGGAAGCGCGTCCCAGCACTCAGCCAGCCGGCGGCTGCGATAGACGAGGGCTCGCAGGAAGAAGGGCGTCATGCGTGGCGGTGTATGGGCGACGTCCAGTTTCCCGCCGAGGAATGAAACGTCGAATTCGACGATGTCGGCGTCCCAGGCTATGGCGAGGGCGAGCGACTCGTCGGTATCCCCACCGTTGTGAGCTATCGCTATTACGGACGGACCGAAGTCCAGCGCCGACGCGGGCGGCTCCCCGAGGAAAAGCCAGGAGCGGTGGCGAAACTGGTGGCGGCAGCACGCGCGAAGGACAAGGAGAAGCAGGCAAACGGCTAGGACTGAGAGGACAGTGCCCGCCAAGAGCGCTCCCGCCAGCCCTTCATCATGAATTCAGGATGAACAGGCGAGGTACGGCCCTGAATTAAGCGCGAGTTAAAGCTTTCTCAGACGGCCGCTGTCGCCTTTTCTTCGTAAGCAGCGATTCTTTCCTCGTGCTGCAGGGTCATGGCGATGTCGTCGAGGCCGTTAAGCAGGCGGTAGCGGCGGAAATCGTCCACCACGAACCCCACCGAAAATCCTTCGCCGTCGGACACCGTGTTGTTCTCCAGGTCCACGGTCAATGTGTAGCCCGGGTGGGCGGCCGCGCTTGCGATCAACAAGGCGATGGTTTGGTCGGGGAGCTCGACGGGCAGTAGGCCGTTCTGGAAGCAGTTGCTGCGGAAGATGTCGGCGAAGCTGGGCGCCAGGACTGTCTTGAAGCCGTAGTCGTGCAGCGCCCACGGTGCATGCTCGCGCGAGGAGCCCGACCCAAAGTTCCGTCCCGCCACCAGGATCGAGGCGCCCTCGTAGCCCGGGTGGTTGAGGATGAAGTCGGGATCAGGTGACCCGTCGGCGCGGAAGCGCCAATCGAAAAAGAGCGCATCCTCGAAGCCCGTGCGTTCGATGCGCTTCAGGAACTGCTTGGGGATGATCTGGTCGGTGTCGACGTTGACCCTGTCGAGCGGCGCCACAACCCCTGTGTGCTTCCTGAACGCTTCCATCAGTTCTGCCACTCCCGGATGTCGACGAAGGTGCCCGCGATGGCGGCGGCCGCTGCCATCTGGGGGCTTACCAGGTGGGTGCGCCCACCCTTGCCCTGGCGGCCCTCGAAGTTGCGGTTCGATGTCGACGCGCAGCGCTCGCCAGGCTGGAGGATGTCGGGGTTCATGCCGAGACACATCGAGCACCCGGCCTCGCGCCATTCGAAGTTGGCGTCGCGGAACAGGCGGTCGATGCCTTCCTTCTCAGCCTGCTGCTTAACGGCGAACGAGCCGGGCACCACCATCGCCCTGACCGAGGGGTGCACCTTTTTGCCGCGGACGACCTCCGCGGCTACTCGCAGGTCCTCGATCCGCGAATTGGTACAGGAGCCGATGAACACCCGATCGAGCTTTATCTCCTGGATGGGCAGGCCTGCCTGGAGCCCCATGTAGGAGAGGGCCTTTTCAACCGCCGCCTGGTCGGCCGGCGAGCTGAAGCTCGCCGGGTCCGGCACGCGGCCGGTGACCGGCGCCACCATGGCCGGGTTGGTGCCCCAGGTCACCAGCGGCGCCAGCGTGGAGGCATCGAACTCGACCACGCGGTCGAATGATGCCCCCTCGTCCGTGGGCAGGGTGCGCCAGCTCTCCACAGCCCGGTCGAACGCCGCGCCCTGGGGCGCGTTTGGCCTTCCCTCGAGGTAGCTATAGGTCGTATCGTCCGGCGCGATCATGCCGGCGCGCGCGCCCATCTCAATCGACATGTTGCAGATCGTCATACGCCCTGACATCGGCAGGGCACGGATAGCTTCCCCGCTGTACTCCACTGCATAGCCCGTGGCGCCATCGACCCCGATGCTGCCAATGATGCCGAGGATCAGGTCCTTGGCGGTGAGACCGTCGGGCAGAGCACCCTTGACTCTCACCTCCATCGTCTTCGGCGGCGCCTGGACAATGCACTGCGTGGCCAGCACGTGCTCTACCTCGGAGGTGCCGATGCCGAACGCGAAGGCGCCGAATGCCCCATGTGTCGAGGTGTGACTGTCGCCGCAGACGATGATCTTGCCCGGCTGGGTGTAGCCCATCTCGGGGCCGATTATGTGGACGATGCCCTGCCCCTCGCTGCGGATGTCGTAGAGGTCAAAGCCGAAGTCGTCGGCGTTGCGTGAGAGTGTCTCGATCTGCCGCGCCGCTATCTCGTCCTTGATGGGCTGCGAGCGGTCCGTCGTTGGGACATTGTGATCGGCTGTCGCGATGGTCAGCTCGGGTCGCCGGACCTTGCGCCCGGCTATCCGCAGACCCTCGAAGGCCTGGGGCGACGTGACCTCGTGGACGAGGTGGAGATCAACATAAAGGAGGGCCGGTTTTCCCGGCTCCTCGAGGACGATGTGCGATTGCCAGATCTTTCGAAACAGTGTCTGTGGGGGCATAAAGACTCCGAGTCCAAGTAAGGCAGAGTATACCAACGTCGGCAGTTTCGAGTCCGGGCGGCGCGTCCGGCGAAGGACGCCGGGTTGCGATGCCCCTGTAACGCCGTCGGTCCTTCGTTAACCTCTGCAGCCATTGTCCGCCGCTAGCCTCCCGTAGAACGCGTGCAGGAGGTGTTGTATGCCACGAGGAGTGCGCGAGGGCAGTAAGCGAGATCGCCAGTACGAGCACATAAAGGACTCATACCAGGAGCGCGGGGTTTCCAAGGACGAAGCCGAGGAGCGGGCCGCTCGGACCGTCAATAAGGAGCGACGTAAGTCAGGCGAGACGAAGAAGTAGCGTGGCGAAGCAGGGCCAGCACAGAGACGACCGCAACGACCCGCGGAAGTCAACAACCCGTCGAAGAGCATGACCATAACCACCGGCCCACCGAAGAAGCGCGAAACCTACGCCCGCCAGGCTGCCGAAAACCAGGACACGAATCGGCAGGCGCAGGCTGCCAGGAACGAGTGGAAGGACGATACCCGTGAAGAATCATCCTCCGATGACAGCAACCGGCCGTGAAGCAGCGAGCGCCAGGGCGCCCTCGGCAGGCCTCCTGCCTCGCTTGTTCGCAGGGCGTAATCGCTCGCAGGCGTGGCGCGCCAACGGTAACGGACGCGGTTTGGCAACGCTCCAACATGTGGCCGCGATCGGATCGGCGCGCCTGCTTGAGTCGCGTCGCCTGCGAAAGGCCGTGCACGATGTTGCAGAGGTGCTGCCGCTTCGCAAGCGCCGAACTCCGCGGTGGCGGGCTCTCGGTGTACCCATGGTTGCGGGTGCGATCCTGGGCGGTGCGTTCGTCTACTTCATGGACCCCGATAAGGGCACACGACGACGCCACATCGCCATGGACCGCGCAGGCGCCCTCACCCGGCGCTCGGCAACCCGGCTCGGGAGGTCGGGCAGGAAGCTTGGATCAGACGTCTACGGCTGGAGGCAGAAGATAGCGCACCGCGGAGCGGGCCAGCCCACTCCGCCCAACGACGAAGCGCTCGCTCGAAAGGTCGAAAGCGAGCTGTTTCGCGACCCTGGCGTGCCCAAGGGCCGGATCAACGTGAACGCTGAGCATGGGGTCGTGGTCCTGCGCGGCGAGCTAGACCGGCCGGAGGAGATCAAGGATCTGGCCGAGCGCGCGCGGAGCGTCCCCGGCGTCGCGGACGTCCGCAACCTGCTCCACCTCGTCAACTCGCCCCACCGCAATTAGAGCCCCCGACGCGGTGCCGGTTCGCGCCGAGGATGCTAGGCTCCCGAGCAATGCTTGTGGCGCGGCGAGCCGATGCGCCCTCCGGCCGCGGCATCCGGCCCTGTGATGAGCCTCACCCTGCTCTTTCTGAGCCTGCTGTTCCTCGCCTGGTCCGCGTCTGCGGGTGCTGGCTGGCTGGCGGTTGCCGCGCTCAGGCGTGGCGCCGACGCCCTGCTCATGCTGCCGGCCTCGCTGGTTGGAGGCTGGAGCGCAGCACTGGTTCTCCCCCTGGTCGGCCTCGACGATGGGACGGGGGTGCTGCTCAGTCTGCCGGCTGCCCTGGCCGGGGGGCTGGTTGGCGCCTGCTCCGTAATCAAGGCGCGTGCGATTATGGGCAGGAGATCGTCGCCGTGCCGCCCATAGCTCGCCCGGCGTCAGCGAGGGAACGATGAGCAAACCGGCCTTGTCCACTATGTGGGCCGTCAAGCGCTTTGATATGGGTCGTCTGCAGGAGTTTGCCGACGCCGTCCGGCGCATGGGCTTCAAGGGGATAGAGATCAACTACGCGATCCCCGAGGAGGGCGTCCGGACGCTGGTCGAATACGATGTCCCAGTCCACGGCCTCCACGCCCCGGCGCCCCTCGAACCTCTTGCCGATGGAGCGTGGAACCACAACCTCAACCTCGCTTCCATCGATGAAGAGGAGCGTGCCGAGGCCGTCCGCCATCACAAGCGCACCATTGATTGGACGCAACGGGCCGGCGCCAGCTACGTTGTCTGCCACATGGGCGGCATCGAACACGAGATGTTCGACGAGGAGCTCAAGCTTCGGCGTATGTACGACTCGGGCCAGCAGGACGGCGAGGAGATCGAGGCGCTGCGCCTGGCGGCGCGGGAGCACCGCGCCCGCGAAGTGAGGCCCTGGTTCGAGCAGTCGCGGCGCAGTCTGCGCGAGCTCGTCGATTACGCCGACGGAAAGGGCATCGCCCTCGGTCTCGAGAACCGCTACCACTTCCACGAGATCCCCGACGTCGATGAGACGCACGAGATGCTGCGCGACTTCACATCAGAGCAGGCTGGGTACTGGCACGACGTCGGACACGCCGAGGTGCTTGGCCGCATCGGTCTCGGCGAGAAGTATCGCTGGCTGCGTGAGCTGGAACACCGCACGATCGGTATGCATCTGCACGACGTCAAAGGCATCGGCGACCACCAGGCGCCCGGCCAGGGCGACGCCGACTGGGAGTACGTGCGCGACCACATCTCGGCCGACACGGTGCGCACCTTCGAGATCGGCCAGCATAACCCGGAGGAACACGTGGCCGCGTCCATCCCGTTCCTCGCTGACCTGGGCATCGTCTAACGGACGCTTGCGCCGGCCGGGAGGGCAGAATCAGGATCCATGGCGCTGTTTAGGGATCTGCTCTACAGGGTTTACGAGCGCGTACTCGAGCGCGAAGTGCTTGCCGCGCCGCTGCCGCAGCACGTCGGATTGATCCTTGACGGCAACCGCCGTTTCGCGCGCAGCAACGGCGAGGACGCCGCCAGCGGCCACAAACTTGGCGCGGACAAGATGGATGAGGTCCTGGCCTGGGCCGAGGACCTTGGCATCCCGACTATCACGGCCTGGATTCTTTCCATCGATAACCTCGACCGACCGGCCTCGGAGCTGGCGCCGCTGATCGAGATCATCGAGCAGAAGGTGAGCCAGCTGGCGCTCGCCCAGGCCGACATGAAGTTTCCGCGGCGCATCCGCGGCTTCGGCCGGCTCGACCTCCTGTCCCCCAGCACGCGCGAAGCTCTTGCCCTCGCCGAGGAACGCACCGCCGAACACGGTCCCTGGGCGCTCAACTTCGCCGTCGGCTACGGCGGCCGTGAGGAAATTGCCGACGCCGTCAAGCTCCTGCTGCTGGACGCAGCACGCCAGGGCAGAAGCGTCGAGGAGGCTGCCGCCGCGGTCTGCCCCGAATCGATATCCAGGTACCTGTACACCGCAGAGCACTCGGACCCCGACCTGATCATCAGGACCAGCGGCGAGGTGCGCCTCGGCGGGTTTATGCTCTGGCAGAGCGTCTACAGCGAGTTCTATTTCTGCGACGTGTACTGGCCTGCCTTCCGCCGCATCGACTTCTTGAGGGCGGTGAGGTCATACCAGGACCGCCACCAGCGGCGGGGCCGCTAACGACCCGTCCGCCACCCAGCCGCACCCGCGCGCCGGGGGCGGCTGTGAGCTTTCCGACGATGCGCTAGGCGGGTACGGCAGGGCGGATGTTGTGGGTCAGACGGAACAGATTCTGCGGATCCCAGCTCGACTTTAGCTCGACCAGCCGTGCGTAGGCCTGTGGGTCGAAGGCCCGTTCCACGCAATCCCCCTCGACATCCGTTACCCCCAGGAAGTTAAAGCAGCCACCCCCGGCGCTGAAGGGACTGAGAGCAGAAATCAGGCCGGCTATCTCCCGGTCCACCGCGTCTTCGGTCCCGGGGAACGCCGGTGTAACCGCGTAAAGGTGGAAGTCCGCGTCACGGAC
>WHTO01000070.1:12836-14538 GCA_009377665.1 Dehalococcoidia bacterium | reverse complement strand
TACAATCATCACCGTCGACACACAGCCATCGGAGGCTTCCCTCCCATCAGCCGTGTCACCAACCTCCCGGGAAAGTACACCTAGGTTCGCTGTCTCCAAGTCCGCCCCGTCACTCCCAAAGTCCCTATCACTCGCAGAAGAACTTCGAACGAGGGGGTCAAGCCCAGAAATTTATTGGTCGCCGGTGAACCGACAACCGTTGAGAGCGCAGAGAGGGTCCCCCGTCCAACATCGGTCCGACCCCCGTCAGAGCAGCGTCCAGGTACCCGTGGCCATCGCTCCGCCATCATGCAGTAGAGCTCCGCGTGGGCGTAGTGGTCCGCCTTGCCACCGTCCACCCCGGCTTGTTGCCAGTTGCCCTGCCGCATCACGACGAAGCGTCCGCTGCTGCGGCAGCAGGCGTCGTACTCGCCTTGATACCGGGCTCAAGCCTTCTGCAGAATCGCCTCCATCTCATCAGCGGTGTAGGCCCTTAGCGTCTCCGAGTGGACGTTGCCCGCCTCGGCAACGTTGAACAGGCCGGCCACCATCGACTCCTCATCCGGCGCGTCCAGGATAGCAACCAGGTCGTAGTGGCCCTGCGTCCAATACAGCCCCTTGACCGCGAATCCACGGTCCTCGTTGGCTTTACGTACCTCGGCCGCCCGCTTCACCGTGTCCTTGATGTTCTTCAGCCCCTGCTCTGTGAAGCGATAGAGAACGACATAGCTCGGCATCGGAATCCTCCTCGGCCTGAAGTTGATTGAATATTACCCTCTGGCCGGCCTCTACCTGTCGTAGGCCGATCCGTCTTGGCTGATCTGAGCTCCGTCGGGCGTATACTCGGGTGGCCCTGCCGAGGGCCGGGCACGCCGCAATCCGACGTGCTCACAGAGCAAAGGAGGTCGCCGATGGGCTTCTTGCGAAAACTGTTTGGCAGTAAAAGCCAGGCGCCACCAGTGGTACCGCCGGAACAGCCACTGTGTCCGCACACCACGCTGGTCGCTCACTGGGAGGATGCGGCGGCAATGGGTGACGATTCGAAGGTGTCGAGTTATACGTGTGACGCCTGCGGTCAGTCCTTTTCGAGGCCGGAGGCCGAAGCCCTGCGCTCGAGCGAAGGAGAGCGTCTCAAGCAACGTCTTCGCTAAACAGCCTCTCATCCTCCCGCCAGCGGTTCATTGGCCAGGTCTTCATGGGGACCTTCGCTATCGGCGAGCTGATCCGCAACGAGCTGGGTGGAGCCCTGGCCCTGCTTTTAGGGAGCCGGGCTTTTGAACAACCGCGGCGAGGCTTCCGCCACTGCCCTTGGCCAGACAACTCGTCTCTTTCCCTCCCGCCACTGGAGGCATACCATCTCGTGAGCCAGCTGAAGGCCGCTCCGCTCGTCAATCCTGAAGCGGCCAAAGAAGGTTGAGCAATCTAGCCTGCCCGCTGCATTCCAGAGTGCCTCGTCGTCCACGGCCCTCGACAGCTCGAGACAGCGCTGGGCGATCAGGCAGGCGGCGTAGGCCTGGGCTGCCGGGTAGTCGGCCGGAGCGCCCATGGCCTCG
Source organism: Dehalococcoidia bacterium (assembly GCA_009377665.1). Lineage (GTDB taxonomy): Bacteria > Chloroflexota > Dehalococcoidia > WHTO01 > WHTO01 > WHTO01. The sequence continues at coordinate 13,006 of WHTO01000070.1, read as the reverse complement.
ATCGCGCGAAGGACATGGCTGGCCTGCGGGCCAAAGTCGACGGCGTGGCGCGTTGCCGGCGCCCACTGGCTGGGGGCGGTAAAGCCCTCGCCCCGCCGGCCGAGCACCTGTCCGAACCGCTCGAGACCGGCCGCCACGAGGCCGACCGCCGCCGCTTCCAAGTTAGCTGC
>WHTO01000070.1:0-12826 GCA_009377665.1 Dehalococcoidia bacterium | reverse complement strand
TCGAACCCGCCGGCCCCGAGAACGACATCGGGACGGCTGCTGGACAGGCGCTCGACGATCGCAGCCGGTTCACCGGGGAGGGCGGAGTACTTCGTGGTTGCGACCTCGAAGCCGAGCTCTCTCCCTGCAGCCTCGGCCCCGGCCGCCGCCAGCATTCCGAAGGAGCCGCCGGCCCTGACGAAGATGTTCACTTTCCTTGCTCGACGGTCGAGAGACCTTGCCATCTCCAGGAGGCCGCCGAAGTAGCGACTTGCCGGCGTCAGCACTCCAACCACGCGGCCCCCCGGCTTATGGATGTCATCGGCCGCGCCGCTGTGGTTCCACAGCACCTTCCCGTGGCGCTGCGCGACCGGCGCCACCGCCCTCGTCAGGTCGCTGGCGTAAGGCCCGATCAGAATGTCGACCCGGTCGATGCCGATCAGCTTCTCCACGTTGTCAACCGCCCGCGACCGCTCGCTGCCGTCGTCGCGGTGAATCAGCCTGACGCCCGCGGGGCGGCGGCTGCCGAAGTCCAGGCGGGCTGCGTCGGCGTCCTTCTCCCAGGCCCTCAGGCCGGCCAGGACCTGGCGCCCTTGAAGGGCGTACCTGCCGGACGTAGAGACGCTGGCACCGAAGCTGGTGGCATCCATGCCGCAATGAGCCCCCGTTACATGCCCCCGTTCCAGCACGGCAGCAAATGTCGTCCCGGACCCGCTATCGGTCAGAGACCATAAAGGCCGGCGTCCCGCATCGGTGGGACCCACAGTTAGACCATAGTCCAGGTATCGGTGTCTATCCGCTCGGCCATCATGCAGTAGAGCTCGGCGTGGGCGTAGTGGTCCGCCTTGCCGTTGTCCACCCAGCGCGAGACCCAGTTGCCCTGGGCGTCCTGCTCAAGGGTCCGCTTCGGTGCCAGAATCTGACGGTAGTAGTCCCCCAGCCCGTCCCTCACCCGGCCACCCAGGCCGCGAGCATCACGTGGCAGCAGGACCAGGCGGTCATGGAAACGCTGCATCACCTCGTCCATGGCCTCCGGGCGATTGATGTGATAGACGTTGGGACGTGAGCCGTCGCCGCGCTGATAGTGGTGGCCGTTCTCGTGACGGCCGTACTGGGCGAGAGAGGCGACCCCGGGGTTCCCTCGCACGAACTGGCTCGCCATGTGCATCTCGGGCTGGGCGTCGATCAGGCACTGCTGGACGTTGAACCGCTTCACCAGGGCCAGCAGGTCATCCCAGGTCGCCTCGCCGGCGAACCACAGCCGATGGGGCTGGCCGCAACTGCCGCGCTGGCCCTTCTTCGAACAGCGCTCGCGGACGACGACGTGGAGCCGGATGCCGACGTCGACACCCATCGTGCACTCCTGGCCCGCGTACTCGTCCAGCCCGTAGCCGTCCCGGCAGCGGTCGATGACGTCGACGGACAGCCCGCCCCCGGGCGGCACGAAGGCCTCGCCCAGGTCGCTGTTCTGGAACTCCTGGATCGCGGCCGGCGTCGTCTCCTCGCTGGCCTCGATCATCGCCCGCAGGTTGGCCCAGGGGCTGTAGAGCTGGCTCAGGTGATAACCGCGGATGCGGTTGTTGCCCGGCGCCTGGGCTATCCAGCGGCCGGGACCGCTGGTGTTGAGGGTATGACGGCAGTCTCTGCAAATCATCGGTCTCCCTCGAGGTCGACGTTGTCGGGCCAGGAGAGCGCCTGCTCCAGCCCGCAGGTCTGGCAGGTCAGGAAGTAGCGGCGCTGGTCGGACTGCAAGTAGAGGGCATTGATCCCGGCCTCGGGCAGTCTCGGCGTCGAGGCCACGATGATGCGACCACGACGGCTCGAGCCCAGCCGCTTCCTGGCCAGCTCCAGCACCCCCTCCCCCATCTGGTCGAACTCGTCCAGGATCACCAGGTCGGCGTCGACCGTGGCGATCTGGCGCCTGCTGTCGGCACCCCGCAGGTATATATACCCGTTCCCCAGGCGCTTCAACCGTTTGCTGTCCGCCCCCTTGCGCCGTGGCGGCTCGGGCTGCAGCCGCGAGCGCAGGTAGGCGCTGTCCTGGATCGCTTTGTCGAAGCGGGCCTGGGCGAAGTCGTCCATCTGGTTCTGGGTGGGCATCAGGAAAAGCACGTTGCCCCTCCCCGCGTAGCCGCTGTCGGCCGCCCAGAGGGCGAGGTTGACCAGCAGCTCCGAGACGCCGACCTGGGCCGACTTCTGAATGACGATCAGCTCGTGGTCGTCGCCGGCGATGTCGGCCAGGGCAGCAAGGTGCCGCAGCGGCAGCCCGTTGATCGTGCGATGGGCCATCGCCCAGGCATAGGGGTCATTGGGGTTGCGTCTGGCCAGCTCTCTCCACAAGGCTCTCCGCGACCTCGGCCATTGGCTGAAGTTGCTCAGTGCTGAATCGTTCCAGTTGTTCATCGTTTTTCTCCCTTCCTTCAGTTCATTTCTTTCTGGTAGCGGCCGCGGCCACTCGTAGAGGTGCGCAGCCGGCGCGACCTCCCGACGGGCGTCCAGCTCGACCGCCCAGAGGGCTAGATTGAACAGCATCTGCGAGACGCCCTCTTCGCCAAGGTCTGGATGGTGCGGTAGGCCCATCGCCCAGGCGTAAGGGTCATTGGGGTTGCGCCTGGGCAGCGCTCTCCACAAGGCTCTCGGCGAACTGGGCCAGTTGCTGAAGTTGCTCAGTGCTGAATCGTTCCAACTGCTCATCGTTATCTCCCTCCTTAAGTTCATTTCGCTCTGATGGTTCTCCGCGGGCCAGCCGCTCCAGCTTCGTCCCTTCGACGATCGCCCTGACCGCCGCTTCGGCCGTGGCCTGGTCCTCGGACATCGCTGTCAGCCACTCCGCCCCCTTCTGCTGCAGGAACAGCGCCTCCCGGGCCTGGCGGTCGTACATCTCGCGCAGGGCGGCCAGCCGTTCCTGGTCGGCTGCCTGCCGCGCCCGTCGCTCGAGCTCGCCGATGTGGACCTGCCAGTGGTAGCGGCGCGACCACTCGTAGAGCGTGCGCAGCCCTGGCGACCTCCCCGGACGGGCGTCCAGCTCGGCCTTCAGCCGCTCGATCGAGCGTTCGCCGCCCAGCTCCCAGTAGACGTCGAAGGCCCGGCGCTGGCGCGTCGATTCAGGCATTGCGACCCTCCAGGTAGGCACGCGCCAGGACAGCCAGGGCCCGGCCCCGCCTGTTGCTGCCGCTCAACCCTTTCCCGGCCAGGGCGACCGCCTGCTCGATGACGGGCTCGTCCTCGGGCATGACCGCGAAGGAGACCAGGCGCGGAGAGGCTGCTCCCGTCCGCTCGGCCGCCGCCGTCAGCTCGGCCAGCAGCCTCTCGCTGTCCAGGTCAAGCAGCCTCAGCGTGTCCTCGATCTGGGCGCCGTCCTCGGGCAGGAGCAGGGCCAGCTCATCGGGTGGGAGCAGGGCGGACAGCTCGGCCAGCAGCTCGGCGCGCCGGGCCGGGACGTCCTCGCCACGCAGCGGTTGAGCGTCGAGAGCAGCAGCAGGGCGGTGCCGTCGTCGCAGGGCCAGATAAAGCAGAGCGCTTGGTCGTGGCCCAGGCGGCGCAGTACCTGCCAGCGCTGCTCGCCGTCGAGCAGCTGGTACTCACCCTCAAGCTCGGGGTGGGGCCGGACCAGAAGCGGCGGGTAGCTGCCCTGGCGCTCGATGTTGCGCGCCAGCTTCTTCAGCTGCTCCTCGCCCATCGCGTTGGCGTTGAGCGGGTGGGGATGGACCCGCTCCAGGGCCACCCTCACCAGGCGGCCTTCAGCTTCCGGCGACGACGATGAACTCTTGGTTCCTGGCATTCTTCTCCTCCGAGGCAATGGAGGGCAGGTGCGGGTAGGGGACGGCAAGGGCGCGCAGGACGGGCCGGTGACGTCCCACCCGGGAGACTAGGCCGTCGAGGTCCACCCCGGGGCCGCCGTAGGAAAGCACGAGCAGCGGTATATGGCGGCTCGCACCGAGCAGGTCGTCCAATGTTGGTGCCGGAAGGGAGACTCTCTCCCCGCCCAGCAGCTCGTCCAGCAGTCCGTAGGCGCCCCTGTAGTCGCTCGTCCCCGGGTAGGGCGGGTCGAGGTAGACGACCTCCCCGCTCTCCCCCACCAGGAACTCGATGGCGTCGCCCCTGCCCGCCTCGCCCCTGCCGCCGAAGACGCCTTTGTTGACCTCCTGCGCGACGGCCCAGAGGGCGTCCGGCGACAACAGTTGCCGGGCCCTGAGGTAGTGGCCCAGGCGCCGGGGGCTGACCCGGTCGTAGTCGCCGACGATGGCGGCGCCGGCATCGGATGCGGTCAGCAGCGACATCGGTCGCAGCCGCAGGACGAGCTTCGTAATGGCCAGCAGCAGCAGGCTGCGCTTCGGCTCCGGCCTCTCCCTGGCCGCCGCCAGCACCCGGTCGAGGAACCCCGCCTCCTGCTCGGAAAACGCCGCCCGCACCTGACGGGCGGCGACGCCTTCACTGTTCTTATGTCCGTCGGCAAAGAGGGCGAGGACGTCCTCCTGTTGGAGGCGGACATGCGAGTTTGCGACCAGCGCTCGGGCCGTGGTCGCGGCAAGCTCAGAGACGTCCGAAGCGGAAACCTGGAAGCCGCCAGTCTTGGCGTAGAGCGCGACGGCGCAGCTCCCGCAGAACGGGTCCAGGAAGCGAGAGGCGGCCCAGCTCTGCCGGGGCAGCTGCTCCTCTATAAGGGCAAAGATCAGCGGGCAGAGCCGGCGCTTGTTGCCCAGGTAGGCCGGTGTGGCATCGAGAAATCCGCTACGCATAGTCATTCAAGGCAAGCGTGACCGTCTGGTGGCGCCGGGCGTAACCGACAAAACCGGGGTCCGCCCACCAATAGATCGCCGACAATGGACAATAAATGGCTCGCCCTTCGAAAGGCCCCTCGTCCAAGGATTTCGGGGCCCCGACCGCCAGCTTTCTCTGGCCCCTACACGCCCTCACCCTGCGCCGAAGGGACCGGCTAGAGTCCGGCGCCGAAAGCTACAGGACACCAGGACGCGTGCACGTCACCCGCAGCTGGCTCATGAGAGTCCCAGAGACTCACCCCGAGGTCGGCTTTCTTCTGGCTGGAGCGAATTGCTTGATAACGCACGACGAGGCCGAACTGGCGGGTCTGATAGAGACGCCTGGGATCGGGAAGAACCTGGCCATGATGGTGGCTGTCGCCAGGGAGGCAGGGGCAAGCTACGAGTGGATCAGCAAAGAGATAGAGATCCCGGCCATCACGCTGATCAACAAGGAGATGGAACGCTGGAAGAAGGAGGGAATGGCCATGCCGGCTCCCCGTGGGCGGCCGCTTGACCTTGAGGCACAACCCAAAAGTGCGATGCTCCGGGTAAAACGGCACGTCGAGCAGGGGCGCGCTGAACTCGTCAGGCTGTTTGGCGAGGACTGGGCAGGTCTTCTTGTTAAGAGGCAGTAGTCGGTCAGTTCCGGGGCGCCGATGATTTTCACTTTGCCGAAGGCAGGGCGCTGGTGATCGAGACGGCGCCGGGGCAGTACGTCCTGCGGTTCGAGGACTTCTCGGTCCGTAACGGTCCCGACCTCTTTGTCTACCTCTCGCCGAGCCCGGACGGCTACGCCGACGGCGCCCTCAAGCTCGGGGAGCTAAAGGCGACCGACGGTGCCTTCAACTATGAGGTACCGCCAGGAACCGAGATCGAGGCCTTCCAGAGCGCCATCGTTTGGTGCGAAGGCTTCAGTGTGCTCTTCGGGACGGCTACCCTCGGCCCTGCTTTGGCTCCGTTGTAAGGCCTTTTCCGGACTGCCAGTTGTTGTTGAGGGCGTCGACTTACCCGGCATGACAAACACGGTGAACCACCTCTCGCTGACCGATCAGTCCGTAACCGGAGTGGCCGATTTAACACTGAAGAATTAGGCCAATAAGGGCTATCGCGACGCCTCGCCCGTCGTGCCAAGCGGCATCTTAGTCAAGGCCCGGCAAGATTCCGAAGAGCAGGTCCGCAGGAAAACTTCCCGTCCCGATAATCGTTCACTATGAGCACATCGTCTAAGTGATGGCACCCAGGACACCGACATCGGCGGCAGGTTGCCAATATGCGTTGGGAGCGTCTACCAAAATCTGAGCCAGGTCCATGACGTATCCTCGTCCACGCTTCGAAGTGACTTCCTCGCCCGGTGCCAGCCCACTGCTCGACCACGTCCTGGCCCTTGGAGCCCGGTTAGAGCAGAACGACGGGCCGGTAGAGTTCATCCAGACCCATGCGTCACGTTTGCCCCCCGGCGATTAAACTCCAAAGCGAAAAATCCCGTAGAAAGTTCCAACATCCAGGAGCGACAACCGCTCATGTCTTCTGGAAAGCCGTAGGGGCGCGTGCCGTAGATCGGTCAGCGGGGAATAGCACCGAAACGACAATGGCAGCGTTGTACTATTGTAGGCTACCTCTCCACTTAGACCTAAACCACTCCACTCGAGCAGGGCATCGGCGCACCTGAGCGCCGAAGGGAGGAGGGCCGAAGAGGCAAGACAAACGCCTTTTGCTGTCGATAGCCAAAAAAAATTGCGGTTCCGTCTCGCCCGGAAGCTTTTCGGAACCGCAGCTGAAGGTATGCGGGTACACCCCTCCAGCTTATTTATCTTACCGAAATAGGGCCGGAGATGGAACGCCTCGCCCACCCAGTGCGAAACGCAATGAAGGGGGGCTGAAGCCCATGAACCAGGGTCCCAGTCACAACGGAACAACCGGCGAACTCGAGCAGACCTCCGAATGGCCCCGGGCCGGTTCGAAGGTTACCGTAGTCGGCGCGGGCTACGTGGGGCTCGTAACCAGCGCCTGTCTCTGCGAGCTCGGCCACCAGGTTGTATGCGTCGATAAGCATCCAACCCGGCTTTCGACGTTGGTCCATGGGCAGGTGCCTTTTTTTGAACCAGGACTGGACGAGCTTGTGGCTCGATTCTGGCGTGGAGGGCGTCTCTCCTTCACATCAGATTACGGCCGTGCTCTGGAAGGTTCGGATGTTGTGATGATCGCCGTCAACACGCCTGCGTGCGAAAACGGCGAGGCGGAGACGGCGCACGTCTTTGGCGCCACGAAGGAAATCCTTCAACATGCCGAGCCGGGTCTGGTTATCGCGGTGAAGAGTACGGTCCCCGTCGGTACCGGTGATCTGCTCGCGGAGCTGGCGAAGCACTCTGCCGTGCCGGGAGTCGAGATAGTTTCGAATCCTGAGTTTCTGCGCCAGGGCTCCGCTGTCAATGACTTCATGAAACCGGACCGGATTGTAGTGGGCGGGTCTAAGCGGGCGGCCATGGACGTTGTTGCCGGACTCTACGCCAGTCTGCCCGGGACCATGATCTTTTGCACTCGACGTTCGGCGGAGCTGGCGAAGCACGCAGCAAACGCCTTCCTGGCAACCCGCATCTCGCTCATGAATGAGCTCGCCGCCATATGTGACGCCGCGCAAGCAGACGTAACCGAGGTGTCGCAAATAGTCGGGGCGGATCACAGGATCGGTCCCTATTATCTGCAGGCCGGGCTCGGTTGGGGCGGATCCTGCCTGCCTAAGGACGTCATGGCTCTGGCGGCATCGGCGTCTTCTTTTGGGTGTTCTGCACTCATCCTAGACGCGGTCTCTCAGGTCAACTCGCGGCAGCCCGACCTGGCGATCGAGGGTTTGCGGCGCGCCGCAGACCTGCAGGCCGGCTCAACCATCGGAGTGCTCGGCCTCTCGTTCAAACCCGATACGGACGATATCCGTGGCGCGCCCGCGCTGCAGATTATCAGGCGCTTGCTTGAGTGCGGCCACACGATCCGGGCTCACGACCCCCAAGCCATTGAACCTGTTCGTGCGCTTCTCCCTGAAGTCGGGTACTGCCTCGACCCCTACCACCTAGCTGAGGGGTGCGATGCCCTCTTTCTCGTCACCGAATGGCGTGAATACCTCGCCCTCGACTGGACGCGGATGCTCGCACGTATGCGCGGTGAGACCATCCTCGATGGCAGGAACGCGCTTGACGGGGACATCCTGACCAGGACCGGATTCACCTATCTTTCCTTGGGCCGGCGTGGCCGCTTCGGAAGCGAATACCAGAGCCTCGTCGAAAGCGAAGCTGTGGCGTGACGAGCGTCAGTGCGCAGAGCCGCCCATCGATCGCGAAGCTGAACCCGCGTGAACCGATCGGGATCAGACCGCGAGTGCACGGCAAGTTTCTCATTGCCGGCGACGAGAAGCTCTGCGTGCGCGGGGTCACATACGGCACTTTTGAGGCGACCGGAAACGAGGCCCAGTTCCCGGACGCGGAGATCGTCCGGGACGACTTTCGTCAGATGGCGGCGTACGGGATCAACTCGGTCCGCACATATACGGTACCGCCGATCTGGCTTCTCGACCTCGCGCTTCAGCATGGGCTCCGCATAATGGTCGGCCTTCCGTGGGAAGAGCATACGGCCTTCCTCGACGACCGTCGCGCGTGCGAAGACATCGAGCGGCGCGTCAGGCTTGGTGTCCGCGCCTGCGACGGGCACCCGGCTATCCTCTGCTTCGCCGTCGGTAATGAGATTCCAGCCTCGATCGTGCGCTGGCATGGGCGTCAGAGAGTCCAGCTCTTCCTTCGCCGAATCTTCGAGGCGGCGAAGGAAGAGGACGGTGAGGCCCTCCTCACCTACGTGAACTATCCCTCGACGGAGTACCTCGACCTTCCCTTCCTGGACTTCGCCAGCTTTAACGTCTACGTCGAGTGTCCGGACAAGCTGACAGCCTACGTGGCCCGCCTCCACAACCTGATCGGGGATCGTCCGCTCGTGCTGACGGAGCTCGGCCTGGACAGTCGGCGTAATGGCCTGGAAGCCCAGGCTGAATCCCTTCGCTGGCAAATAAAGACTTCATTCGCGCAGGGTTCCGCGGGTATCTTCGTCTTTTCCTGGACGGACGAGTGGCATCGTGGCGGCCACAACATCGAAGACTGGGACTTTGGCCTGACAACGCGTGATCGCCAGCTGAAACCAGCACTCCTCGCCACCGCCGAGTCCTTTTCCGAGGCGCCGCTGCAGGCGCAGCTCGACTGGCCGCGAATCTCGGTTGTTGTCTGCACCTACAACGGTTCGCGAACACTCGCAGACTGCCTGGAGGGCGTGTCAAGGCTCAACTACCCGGACTTCGAGGTCATCGTGGTTGATGACGGATCGACGGATGAAACGCCGGCGATCGCCGGTCGCTATCGCGTGCGCCTGATCAGCACCGAAAACCGAGGCCTCGCGGGTGCTCGGAACACAGGGATGGAAGCGGCGACCGGCGAAATCATCGCCTACATCGATGACGACGCGTGGCCCGATCCGGATTGGCTCACCTACCTTGCCTGGACCTTTATGTCGACCAACCACGTCGGTGCTGGAGGCCCGAACTTAGCGCCTCCGGACGACGGCCTTGTTGCCGAGTGTGTAGCCAACTCTCCGGGCGGGCCGCTCCACGTCCTGCTCTCGGATACAGAAGCCGAGCACATCCCAGGTTGCAACATGGCATATCGCAAGCGGGCGCTGGAAGAAGTTGGTGGCTTCGATCCGATATTTCGCGCGGCGGGCGACGACGTGGACGTGTGCTGGCGGCTACGAGGCCGCGGCGGGACGATCGGATTTCATCCCACGGCAATGGTCTGGCACCATCGCCGCAACTCCCTAAAGGCCTATTGGCGCCAGCAGGTTGGCTACGGGAAGGCAGAAGCGCTGTTGGAGCGTAAATGGCCGGAGCGCTACAACGGGCCCGGCCACCTAAGCTGGGCCGGACGGTTGTACGGGCGTGGCGCGACGCGTGCCCTGGGCTTCGGCCCGCGCCGGGTCTACCACGGACCTTGGGGAAGCGCTCCGTTTCAATCCCTCTATCAGCCTGGGCCGGGCTTTCTTGCCTCGCTGCCTCAAATGCCCGAGTGGTATCTGGCAACAGCCACCCTGGCGGCTCTCAGCGGCCTGGGGATCGCGTGGCCCGAACTTCTCTTGCTGGCTACGCCCCTACTTGTGCTCTCCTTCACTCTTCCTATCTGGCAAGCCGGGCTCAGCGTGAGCCGTATTCATTTCAACACTCCTAGATCATCGAAGAGTCTGGGGGCGCTCCGGCTCGTCACGCTGAGCCTGCACATGACGCAGCCGCTTGCCCGCCTTTGGGGCCGTTTGCGCCACGGCCTTACTCCCGTGCGCAGCCGCGGCGGAAGGTCTCTCGCGTTGCCGCGACAGCGCACCACCCGTCTCTGGACCGGTCGCTGGCAATCCCCCACCGGGATGCTCACTGGAGTTATGGGTCGCGTGCGCAGGGACGGTGTCGCGATACTGGCCGGCGGCGCTTTCGACCGCTGGGACCTCGAGGTCCGCGGAGGGCTGTTCGGCGGCGCCCGGCTGCTCATGACGGTAGAAGAGCACGGGGGTGGCATTCAGCAATTCATCTTTCGCAGCTGGCCGCGGTTATCTACGGCCGGTTTCGCTATCACAGTCATGTTCGCAACGCTGGCCGCCGGCGCTGCGCTCTCCGATGCCCTGGTCGCGTTCGCGGCACTAACGTTCATCCTCGCGATGATCGTCACAAAGGCCGCGGTGGAATGCGCCGCTGCAACAAGCACTTTCGCTACCACTCTGACCGCGATGGACGAAGAAGGGTGATGAAGGCTGGGCCGCCCCGGCAGGATGAAGCGCCAGCCTGCTGCGAGCCGGAGTTAATGACGTGAGGTACTTCGTCAGACTGTTACCTTACCTGAGGCCACACAAGGGCTTCGTGGCGGCCGCGGTCGCCTTGACTATCATGACGAGTTTGGTCGGCCTTGCGCTGCCGTGGCCACTGCAAATCCTTATTGACAACGCCCTCGGCGATAGGCCTGTAACGCCTATGCTTTCGCGTTTTCTGGGCGGCATCGACAACCAAACACTGATGCTCTTTGCGGTCCTGTCCGGCTTCGGTCTAGCGCTCCTGCATGAGGGCCTCCAGGTCATCAGCAAGTTCGTCAATACGAAGATCGAGCAAAGGATGATCGTGGATTTCCGCAGCGATCTCTTCTCCCATGCTCAGCGGCTCTCGATGAGCTTCCACGACCGCCGGCGCTCTGGCTCACTAATCTACGCGATTAATTACCAGGCGAGCGCTGCCGCGCGGCTAATTATGACTGTCCCGCCGATGGCGTACAGCGTGCTGATGCTGGTCGGCATGTTCTGGATTCTTCTCCAGATCAACCTTCAGTTAGCTCTTGTGTCGTTGGCAGTGGTGCCCTTCCTTTACGGCTACATCACTTATTACGCCACGCACATCCAGGACAGGATGCGCGAGGTCAAGGCGATGGAGGCGGAGTCGCTCGCAATCGTTCACGAGGGTATGTCGATGGTGCGCGTAATCGCAGCCTTCGCCCGGGAGCCATTCGAGCTGCTCCGTTTTCGCAACCAGGGCAACCTGGCCGCAGATGCACGCGTGAAGCTAACCCTGCGCGAAACCCTCTTCAACATGGCAGTAAACACGACAACGGCGGCGGGTACGGCGTTGGTCCTAGGGGTGGGTGCCTATTTCTCCCTCCGCGGAGATATCACGACTGGCCAGCTCATGGTCGCGGTCTCCTACCTGGCCGCGGTCTACAAGCCACTCACGACGATTAGCTATACCGTCGGCTCGCTGCAGGACATGTTCGTCAGCCTCCAGATCTCGTTCAACCTGCTCGACACTCAGCCGGAGGTGGTGCAAAGGCCGAACGCCGCCACCATTCAGGATGCGGAAGGAAGAATCGCCTTCGACCAGGTCGACTTCAGCTACAGCAAACGGGGGAGGGCCCTGGAGGCCATTGAGTTCGAAGCCGCACCCGGCACGGTTATCGGCCTTGTTGGCCCGACGGGGGCTGGCAAGACGACTCTCGCAAGCCTGATTCCTCGCTTCTACGACCCGACGGCCGGCAGAGTGCTGCTCGATGGTCGCGATGTACGCGACTACACGCTCAGATCTCTCCGCGAACAGATAAGCCTCGTTCTCCAAGAGCCGCTGCTTTTCTCCGGCAGCATTGAAGACAACATCCGCTATGGGCGGCTCGACGCCCGCATGGACGAGGTGATTGCGGCTGCCAAGGCGGCCAACGCCCATGACTTCATCACGGCCCTGCCCGACAAGTATGAAACCCAAATCGGAGAGCGCGGCGCCCGACTCTCTGGCGGGGAGCGCCAGCGAATCTGCATCGCCAGGGCGTTCCTGAAGGGTGCTCCGGTCCTCATCCTGGACGAGCCGACGTCAGCCGTCGACTCTCGAACGGAGTCCGTGATCTTGGACGCGCTCGAACGGTTGATGGCTGGCAGGACCACGTTCATGATCGCCCACCGGCTCTCCACGATCCGCCGTGCCGACCTCGTCCTCGTGATGGACCATGGCCGAATCGTGGAGCGCGGGCGGCACGAAGACCTAAAAGACGGCGGCGGCCTTTACAGCCAACTGTACCAACTTCATACCGGGGAGCCGGTCGTGCCGGCAGCTCCGCCCACCGGTAAGCCCACCGCGCCGCTAGCGCCGCAAACGAACGGAAGCAGTGCCATCCCCTGTCCCCAGTGCGCCACGCCGATGACTCTACAAGACCAAAATCAAACCCTTTCCACCTACGCCTGTGTAACCTGCTCGGCGAAGCTTGAGCTTCCGAGCCTGATCCGGGCCGGGAGCGGCCGGGGCTAGGAGTGGCAATGAAGCCTGAAATCAGCGTTTGCATGCCCGCTTTCAATCAGTCTAGGTACATCGGCCTGGCGCTCGAGAGCGTGCGCACGCAGTCGCGCTCGGACTTCGAGGTCATCGTCATGGACGATGGCTCAACTGACGGTACCCGGGAAGCAGTTGTGAGGGTGGGCGACCCGCGTGTTCGCTATTTCCGGCACAGAAAGCAGATAGTGGTAGGGAAGAACCGCAACGCTTGCCT